>JANPGB010000484.1:0-1811 GCA_031423695.1 Verrucomicrobiota bacterium | reverse complement strand
ATCGCGATCTTGTATGATGTCCCGGCGGTGGCGTTGAAGATGACCTCGGCACGGTAAACATAGGCACCGTTCGTGAATGTGCCCGAGGCGCTGTCGCTTCCCACTGCGGTAAGTCCGGACACGGTGCTGCCGGTGTAAACGCCTAACAGCAGTGTGCCTGTGGCAGGGGTGAGGTCCTCGGCGATGACCAGATATTTTGCGGTTTGCGGCGCCGTCCACGAATACCAAACAGAGGGTCCCCCTGAGCTGTAGGCGTGATCGGGTTCACCGGCTTCCTTCGTCGCGCCAAAGCTGTAGCCGGAAACCGCATTGGACAGCCCGGTGAATGGCTGGCGGTTCGCGAAGTTATCGTTCAACGGCGGCACCGGCAGAACGGTAAGCGTGAACGATGCGCTGGCCGTATTGCCTGCGCTGTTGCTCGCGCGCACGGTCCAAGTCCCGGCCTGCGCAGGCGCGACGTTGGAAATGACCAAAGTGTTGCTGGTGGTCGCCGTCCCGTATGGCGTGGTGCCGCGGAAAAGTTGATAACTCATGGGCGGAGTGCCGGAAGCCAGGATACGCACTTGTGCGTTGGAGGTTTGGAGCACCGTCTGGTTGAGCGGCTGCTGGACAAAGGCCGGGACCGTGGCGCCCGGTGTGAAGACCAACTGATCCATCCAGGCGGCATTGAGACGGTTGGTGTCGGCACCACCGTTGCGCTTGAAGCGCCAGCGCAGTGTGTTCGTCCCCGTCGCCAGATAGTAGGCTTGCGGCTGCCAGTCTTCCACGCCCGAGATTTTCGCGGGCTGGATGTTCGAGTTGACCAGTAACGTGAGTTGATCGGTATTCGTTGTGCAATCCACTTTCCACCAGAACGAAAGTGTTCCTGGACCGGCCACCGTGGTTTCCATCCAAGACTCGCCGTAGAGCGCGCTGAGCGGTCCGCTGCGGGCGGCGTTGGTGCCGTCGTGGGTCACGTTGGTCTCGCCATACCAACCCAGATCGCCTCCGCGCGTCCAGGCGAGTGACGGCGTATCCGTCGCTTCGCCAAGGGGCAGGCCGAAGACAGCGGTGAACGTCTTGGTAACGTCCAGATAGATGGCGAGCGGGTTGTTGGTTTTTACGGCGAAGGCAAAGACGTAGTTCACATTGCCCACCCAGGCGACAAACGACCATCCGCTGGCGGCGGTCGCCGTGTTGGTCATGTTTTTGTACAGTTGATAACTGGGCTGGTCCGGCTGGCGCAGGACCGAGCCGGCTCCCTCGACGGCGATTCGAACCCGCGGCCGGGCCGACGCCGCCGAGGTTGGAATGGTCCCGTCGCCTGCTTCTTCGGCATTGGTCACGCCGTCGTTGTCCGGATCGGCGTTGGGATCCCCGCCGATGGCGAGGAAATATTTATACTCGAACAGATCCGGCAGCCCGTTTTGATCGGAATCCAGAGAGGGATTTGCATACACTTGGAACTGGACCTGATCGAGATAGCCGGCGTCCTCGGCATCCACATAGGTTCCAGTGTACCACGCCCTGTCCCCTGAGCTGGACGAATACAGTGAGATGTCATCGTATTCATAACCATCGTGAGCGTTCTTGGCGTATTCCCAGCGCACGACGTTGACCCCGGAGGTGAGGTAGTACGTGCGCTGATGCCAGTTCGTGTCACCAGAAATCTTGGCGAGCTGTTCCACGTTGTTCACGTAGACCGTGAGAAAGTCGTAAGCGACCTGGGAACTGACCCGCCACTGGAAGGTGAGTGTGCCTTCGCCGCTCATGGCGTTCGTGATTTGCAGCCAGCTTTTCTGGCTGTGACCGATCGCGCCGCTGCGTGCGGC
>JANPGB010000483.1:0-7357 GCA_031423695.1 Verrucomicrobiota bacterium | reverse complement strand
GTTCTGTTCAAAAGCGTTGAAGCCGGCGCCGGTGGTGTGATCGTGCCCGTCGGTATAACCGGCTACGTTGATCCAGCGTGTGAGGATGCCGCTGCCCAGCAGTTCGGACGGCTGATAATTTTCAGGGATTTTGCCGAAGTTCCCGACGTTCCAGGGAAGCTGCCCCACGTCGCTGAAGGTGATCGTCAGCCCGGCGGGGTAGGTGTTTGTGTTCGGGGGCGGGGGCGCGGGCGTGCTGGGTATGATTTGAATCGGACCGAGCTGATAATTTTGCCGGACCTGGTCGGCCGTGAGCACGTGGTCGTGGACGCGGACCATGTTCAGATAGCCCGTGAAGAAGACGACGCGCTGACCGAAGGGAAACTCGCGCTGGCAACCAAGGTTGACCGGCTCATTGGGAAAGGTCGCGAGCGGCCCGCCGAGCGCCTTGTAGTTGCGCAGAACGCCGTCCGCATAGAGATAGACGTTGTTGGTGCCGTCATAGGTGTAAACGAGATGATGCCACGCGTTCGCGGTCGGCACGACGTTCCAACCCAGGTCATCGTTGAAGTGCGCCGCGCCGCCCCAGTTGGCATTGCCGCCGAAGTTGAACGTTAAGTTGCCGCGCGTCACTCGGCGATGGCCCAGCGATACCAACGACTCTTCATCCCCAACCGTAGGATTGAACGCCCACACTTCAATCGAGCGGTCGCTGGCACCATCAATGTTGGTGACGGAGAGTGGCCCCTCGAACGCGCTGGCGCCATCGAATTGCACTCCGGGAACTCCCGTGCCATACACGTTCGTGACGTAGCTGGGGTTTCCCACGGAAGCAAAATTCCCCAGCGTGCCAAAGTTCGTCCACGTGGTGGACGACACACTTTCTGGGCGCAAATCCACGTAGAGCGTCCCGGCGTTCTGCGGCGACGCGCCATTGCTGATGATGTTGAATTGCCCGAACGATGACGCCGCAGCCGCCGCAAAAAGGGCGGCGCCAAGCAAGCGCCGAATATTCTGAACAATATGACAATTCGTCGGGATGAGTTTCATTTTCATATATCGAGGCCTTTGCAAAAGTTCCGAAGTAGGGTTGGCAATGTTTTTCATATTTTGATTTGTTGTCGATTTCTACTTTTGTTGCGAAATCAAAAGGTGAAACCGGTTAATTTCGTTACAACTTAGGGCAATCGAATGGGGTCTCGCCATCCCCGAAAGCGGGGATGGCTCAGAAGTGAAGCAAACATCAATGGAAACTCGCACGCGGGAATCTCAGCCGCTCTCAGCTTGATTGAACGGGAGGCGGCGGTGCAGGCCGCTGTTAGAATTTAAGGCAACTTCTGCTAAACTTCCGAGCGATGCCTGGCGACGGCTTCAAGGCGACTGCGCACATGCATTTTTTGGCAGATATTTTTCACATGTGTGCGCACCGTTTCCGCTCCGATATCCAGTTGGTCGGCGATTTCCTTGTAAATAAAGCCCTGCGACAGCAGCTCAAGCACCTCTCGTTCTCGAGGTGATGTGTTTTCAGCTTTATCAACATGCGGACCCATCAGGTGGAAATGTTTCACTACTTTGCGCGCTATGTGACTGGACATCGGCGCGCCGCCTTTGGAAACATCCCGGATAGCTTCGAGCAGTTGCTCTGGCGGGCTGGATTTCACAAGATAACCATTGGCACCAGCTTTTAGCGCCCGAAAAATGCGCTCACTATCCTCATAAATCGTCACCATGATGATCTGCATCTCCGGGGCGGCCTTTTTTATTTCAGCTACACATTGGATGCCAGACATGCCCGGCAGTTTGATGTCCATAAGAACCACATCCGGGTGATTACCAAGAATTTTCGGCAAGGCTTCTTCAGCGGAGACATACGCCCCGACGCATTTCACATCGGGCGCGGTTTCAAGGATTTTAACGAGTTGCTCCCGCAATCCTCGATCATCTTCTACCACCACGACTGATTTGCTTTTTGCTGCCAATGCCATCTTGTTTGCTTTCCTGTTTAACCTAATAGCCTCTTACATGGGTTGCTTTACCGGATTCTTCTCCGCGGAAGTAACTGCCAAACTCAGGCGGATCTTTGTTCCCTGACCTGGATTGCTTTCAATAAAACAACTGCCGCCAATATCAGCCATGCGTCGTTTCATATTCTCCAATCCGTTGCCGGTAATATTGCCCGGCGGTTGAAAACCACAACCGTCATCTTGAACAGAGATAGTCAGTAGATGTCCTGTGAACTCGACATTAATTTTAACCTCGGAAGCTTTCGCATGTTTAATCACATTATGCACGGCCTCCTTCACCACCATGCTGATATTATGGCGTATCTGGCTGGAGATTTCGATTTCACGGGGCAGGTCTGGCAGGTGAAAGCGGCAACGGAATCGCACTCGCTCACACAGTTGATTTACCATCTGGCATATGTAATTGCCCAGCGCGTCGAGATTGTCATTTTCCGGGTTTACTGCCCAGACCGTCTGGTAAAGTGCGCATACCAATTCCCGCGACATCTGGGAAATCTGTTCGAAATTGTTGCGCGCCATTTCAGGAAAATCCAAGTTGTCTTGAGACATGGCACTTAACAAGGCTATTTGCGTCACCCGCGCGCCAAGATCATCATGAATATCATGGGCTATGCGCAGCCTTTCCCGCTCCAATGCCTGCTGGTTTCTAAGGTATAACATTTCGCGTCCCACTCTTTGCAAGGCCACATAACGCCAGCTCCCGCCCACAAGAATAATCGTTGTAATTAGAAGCCCGCTCCAAAACCAAGACGTCCTCCAAAACGGTTGAGGCACAACAACGGTCAGAGAGTCCTCAGCCCCGGTCGGGATTCCCAAGGCATTGAGCGCTAGGACGTGAAAGTGATACGTCCCGGTCGGTAAATTCTGATACAAAGCTCCCTGAAGACCTCCTATTCCGATGCTATACATTTCATTCCATTCGATGACAAGCTGTTCGCCGGGGCTGACTACGGGGGCGGATTCTCTAAGGGTATGCCATTCGGCATGGCTGGTCAGGCTGTCATCCACGATTGCAAAGGCTTTTTGTTCAGGATACTGACCAAACTTGATAATTTGTGCCATGCTCGGGCTGGTTCCATCCCGCGTCCAGCCAGATGAAATCAGATTATTGCTTCCATCGTCGAGTTGATCATCAAAAGGAGACTGGATTAAAAGGACTGGAGGCACTTTAGCGGCGGACTTTGAGACCACTAGATCGGCTACCACATAAATCCCAACAGCATCCGGTGGCCCGGCAGAGGAAATAACAACCCATGCCCGTGATGCCAAGGGCGGCACAATCAGTGTTTCTCGACGATGGGAAAGCGGCGAATTTTTCAACGAACCGTTCCAACCTGCGCTGTCGCCTGCAACTTTATAGATGGTTTGGCTTATCTGGTCTCCCGATTCATTATAAAAGCGAACCGCGAAATACATCCAAGCCCCACCCTCGTTCCAATTATTCTCATATCCTTCCAACCGATAATGTATTCGGGAAGGTGCTTGCCCAGAATTTGTGCCCTGTCCAAAACCGAACGAAATGCTCTGGGGAAACGAGCCCAGGCTCACGCTCTTGACGTGATGCAACTGCTTTTGGCTGCCATCTACGATCACCGACTGTATCTGTATATCATTTGTTGATCTGCCGGCAACTAAATCCTGCGCCAGCAACGGAAGGCAAATGTAGAACGCCAAGGTGGCGATACTCAAAACTTTCATCTAACTCATGGTACAAGATTAACAAGTTAAAGCAACTGGCATCGTGGCCCGTCTTCGGTTTGGCGAACAGACTAAACTCCGTCAGCTTGGTATCTGCAACTGAACTCAATATCCCGTTCGAGGCAAGATAATCACGAAACCAATGCCGCCGAATCACCTCAAACAATTCTCGCTCGCGCTTCGGTCGTGACTTTGTCAGGAGGCATAACACCAATTCTAGTTTGCTGCTCCACTATTCTCCGCTGCGGAAGCGTTTACTTCGTCCAGCAGCCAGCCGTGGGAAGCCAAGCTCCGTCCGTGTTTGGCGGTTTCATAAATGGGACGCAGTTCCTCGCCGATCGCCTCTTCCAAGGCGTCCAATGTCGCCCACAGCGTGTTGCCAATCCTATCTTTGATCACGTCGCCAACCGATCATGGCGTGGTGTTGCTGATTGATGCGCGTTTCAATGAAGTGCGCTATCGTCGATTGTTCCCAGCTTGGTGGAAATACTTGCGGGTGCGACACGCGGACGGGTTGCGGAAAGCCCTCGGGAGTTTCTGGCGACGATTCTCAGCTGCTCCTTAAACGTCTCCTACGCGGTGGGCATACGGTGGAGCAGTGCGCAACCGCAAATCCTCCACGGGAACGCCGATGGTAAAATGGTAAAGGCTTTGCCAGTCGTATCCCGTCAGGCCGAGGGCACGGTGCAGCACGTCGTCGAAATAACAACCGATGCCGGTGCCGCGAACTCCGGCAGCTTCGGCGGCCAGATAGAGGGCCTGACCAATCATGCCGGCTTCCCAGAATAATTCCCGGTAAGCGGCCGCGCCGTATTCTCGCAAGACCGGTTCGAACCGCGCCAGCATTCCCAGGCTGAAGGCGCCATCGGCAGCGATATCCTGATGGCAGGAGAGCGTTCGCGCGAAATCAGCCACATCCCCTCCGGCCAACCGATAAAGCGGGACCGAGGTAACGGACTCCAGCACCGGCTCCCATTTGAGTTTGGCGTGGAATTTCTGGCGCAAGGCCTCCGCATCCGCCGGTTGCCGCAGCCATAGATACAAGCCAGGTTCCAGTCCAGTGACACGATGCACGAACAGCACCAGATTCAATCGCGGCGCGAAGGGCCAGCCATCGAAGGGCGGCGCGGTCGTGCGGGGCAGCGTGGTATTGAGAATGGCCAGGAAGTGATCCCGCGAGAGGTGGGTGGCTCCATCGAAATCAACCGCGCTCCGTCGTTGACGAATCAACTGACCGGCGGTGTGACCACAGTTGGGGGGCGCTGCAGGAGCCCACGCCGGCCACGCTCCGTCTTTCAATGGGGCCGCTCTCGGAGTCTTTCGTTCCGAGGCTTTAATGGCTTCATCAATCGCAGGCCACTCGACATGGGAATCGCTCAACCTGTTGGCGCTTCCGAACCATTCGATTCCAGGATCCGTCGGGGGCGACAGGGGCTTCGCGGCGACTTCGTTGACACTCACTCGGACGAGCAGTTCCGGAGTTTCCGGTTCCGCGTCGGCAAAATCTTGCAGGCGATCCAAACCAAGCAACTGCGCAATACGCGCGTCATCCCACTCCGGCAGGAACTGCACGCGCCAGCCCAACGTACTGGCAGCGAAACGAAGTGCGGCGAGCGCATGCCCCACGTCATGCTGACAATAGCGGAATGCCCGTTCTCCATATTTCCACGCCTCGCGCCAGGTAATCGAGGTCAACCCCACATGAAATTCTTCCACCGCCGACGCGACGACCTGCGGCCAGCACGCCCGTTGTTCCAAGCCGTGTTCCAAGGGCGCGTAGTGATAGACCCCCGCACCACCGGGAAGCCAATCGAGCCCGGGCAGCACAGCGTAGGCTTCGGTTGGATGCAGGTTGCCGCTGGACGGGTTCATCCGCAGATACCAGCTCGAATCGGCGATCTGTTTGCGCGCAGAAAGCCCCATGGACAATTCAAAAAATAAACTCAACGCTCGCAGCGTGAGTGGTCGCGGGGAAACGGGCCCCGCCCCGAACAAGGAAGCGGCAGCCGGAGTTTCGTCCGGACTGGTCAATGACAAACGGACCAGCGGAGCGTTGGCGAAGCGACGGAATGGATTTGGTTGAGTCGCCCAGTCCAAACCGTGCGGGCCATTGGCATAACGCTCGGGCTGATGCTTGGTGCGTTCGTGGTACGCGATGATCTCCGCAGTTGCCTCGGGTTCGGCGGGAAGGTTGGCATTAGTCGATTTCAATTGGTGGGATAACGATAGACCATTGATGGCAGTTTGCGCTTTCTTTGTTCAGGCGGGAGTTCCGGGAGGTCTCGGGATCTGAGGCGGTGACACGAATCTGTCAGTCTGCTCTGTGGCCGGGGTTCATGACGATCCCTCAATCATTGCGGCGATCGTATTGAGCGCGTTGCCCTCCAATCGATTATTCACGAAGATTAGCGTCTTCTTTTTGGCACCGACGGTCTTACCCGCTTTGATCAGCTCTGCACCTGCTTTGCGCGCGTCCGCGTTCACCTCCTTCGTCTGGTCGTAAGGCTGAAAGGTTTTAACGGCATCATCATACTTGCGGCCAGGTTTCAATAAGAACCGGGCGGCCACAAGTTCAGGATTGGTCTGACTCCCAGTCAACGCCATTTGTTCGCTCACCGGCTGCATGGCGTCCCAGCTATTGAACACATGGGTGATGCCGTGGCGGGCGAGGCAGGCGAAGTACTCGGGTGCAAGCCAGTTCTTGTTTCGCATCTCGATGGCATACGGCCAGCCTTTCGGCAGATTGCCGAAGAACTTGTCTAGATCCGCCACGAAGTCGCGACCGTGCTCATAGTCGGTCGCATAGAACCGGGAGAACTCGAACATCACGACTCCGACATTGGCGCGGATATGTTCGCAGGGCTTGAGGAACGCCCGGCTGAAAAGATCAGCGTTTAGGAAGTTTTCATTGGGTTTGCCGGCGCGAACCCCAAAGCGGGGTAGATTGGGAAATTTTCGAACCGTGATTTCATCGGTGACTTTGAAACCGAATTGGAAATCGGAAGGCACTTGGGCCACCAGTCCATCCAAGTATTTCTCGCTCGGAAATGTGTAGTAAGCCGCATCCACACAAACCGTTTTGAAGACCTCGGCGTATTCGGCAAGGCAGGAACGCTCGAAGCGCGTCGTTTCGACTTTGCCGCGGTACTCATAGCGCGCGCGTGTAGAGTTGATTCACCCAGCCTTCGTATTTCCACGACGACGTGCCGATATAAACGCCGGATGCGGCCAATTCCGCCGCCTTCACTTTGATCTGTTCTCGATCGAAGGGCATGCCAGTAGCTTACTCAATTCAGCTTTGTTTGCGAGGCTGCTGTGAACCAATTCGGAAGAACTCGGTCGCTGTTCGTGTGGTTTCGAGCGCCACGAACGCCGGGGGGTTTGCGGCAACTCCTCACTGTCTTCGTCTTCGCTGTGCCGTTGGACCGCGAAATACCAGACCAAGGTGCCCACCCCGGCGAGCAGAATCACAAAGCTAATGACCGACCAAAGAATGATGGAACTGGTGGGTTGGTTAGCCGCCATCGGCCCACAGGTGCCGCAGCCGCCCCTGCACTTTGAAGGCCTTGGCCAGCAGTGGCCGCGCCCCGTCGCGATCCTGAAGGTTGGCCGGCAGCACCACGACCATCAGCAAGAGTCCCAAGGTATCCACCAGG
>JANPGB010000482.1:0-20689 GCA_031423695.1 Verrucomicrobiota bacterium | reverse complement strand
GATAGACCAAAACAAAATTTCCGGCGGGGTTGGGCAGCAGTTCAAACAACTGCCGGCGCAAGATCGGTGGCCCGACGAACAGATTCTTTCCCGGGATGTCGGGCGCCTCGTAAAGCGAGAGCGCGACGCGCGTCGAAGCCGCACCCACCAGCCGGACGAACCATTTCATGCCGAGCTGTTGCAGGCGTTTGCCGGGAGCGCGGATGTAGAAGGGATGTTCGTACATGAACTGATGCGCGACCGACACCACTGGCGGACGATTGCGACACGTCAGCGCGAAAATGCCCGTAAGCGGCTCGAAAAAATTGATGATCACATCAGGTTGAGTATCGCGGACGACTGCTCTCAACTGCCGCAACGCGCGCCAGTAGGCGGGAATTCTCCGCACGATGCCAGCCAGCGTGGCGGGCAGGTTGACGGTGCGGTTGTTTTTATACGAGAAGTCCAGCGTCGGAATCCGCGTGATGGGCATCTTCATGGCCGATGCAAAGAATGGGGGCACTTGCCGGCACCCGCCCAGGCCGAGCACCACGCCCGTAATCTGGTGCCCCGCCGCCTCCACCATCTCCTTCACCGCCATCGCCTGGGTCATGTGACCCCGGCCCTCGCCGAGTATGCAGAGCATTATTTTCATGGAATTTGATGAGTTGGATGTTGCCGTCGAAATCTTCCACCAGCGCGGTGCAGCTTTCCACCCAGTCGCCGCAGTTCAAGTAAGCCACGTCACCCACGGTTTTGATCTCTGCGCGGTGGATGTGCCCGCAGATGACACCTTGCACGTCATGCTTGCGGGCCATTTGCAACATGGTGTCCTCATACTCGGTGACGTATTTCACCGCCGACTTGGCCTTGAACTTGAGATATGCCGCGAGCGACCAGTAACCGAAACCAAGGCTGCGTCGCACGCGGTTGAAGTGCAGGTTGAAATCCAGAATCCAGTCGTAGATGCGCGTGCCGACTTTTTCCAGCACGCGATTGAATTGCGTCAACCCGTCGAATTGATGGCCGTGCAGGACGAGATAGCGTTTGCCATCGGCGGCGGTGTGGATGGCTTCGCGGGCGAGCGTCACGCTGCCGAAGCTCACGTTTAGAAACTGCTCCAGAAATTCGTCGTGATTGCCGGTGAGGTAAATGATGCGCGTGTCCTTGCGGCTTTTGCGGAGCAGTTTTTGGATGAGCACATTGTAGCTGTCCTGCCAGTGCCACTTCGACTTCAACTGCCAGCCGTCAATAAAATCGCCGACCAGATAAAGGTAGGTGCAGTCGCAGTCGCGGAGAAACGCCAGCAGCGCCTCCACCTGCGCGTGCTTGGTGCCAAGGTGGACGTCGGAAATCCAGACCGAGCGAAAGCGCATTTTCGTCGGAGCGAAAGATTCAGGGTTGGCGATCATATAAGTTCTCAGACAAACCGATCTCTGGCGAACCTTGCGAATAACTTCGACATCGCTGTGAATAACTTCAACTCGAAACCGGCCAGGTCACCGTAATGTTGCGGCGCCGTAACGCTCCCGTTGCAATTTCTCTGTCAATTCGTGTTTTTGCCGGCCAATTGCTCCGCGCACAACTCGATACGCTGGTACCAGCCGGTGACGTGGCAGCCCGTGTTTTCGGAATCCGTGATCACGCCCACGGCGATAATTTTCGGCATCGCCTTTTCGCCAAAGAGCCGATGCCAGTCGGCGGTAACATCGCGTTCTTCGCTGATCCACTCGCCGGCGCGCTGGTTGCCGGTCTGCAACGCGATCATTTGCGCGCGACCCGAAAACGGATGCGGAAACGTGGCACCGATCTTCGTCTGGTTGGCCCAGACATAATTCACCGTGCGCGGCGGACCAATCAATGTGTCAAAGGCGATGATGATGCGCGCGGAGTGGTCGAAGCTGCCCGAGATGTGATCCGTTGAATTGGTCGGGACGTGGTCAATCTTCCAGCGCCAGCGGGCAATCAGGTGGGAGGATGGTTTGAGTTCCACCTTCGTCATCAAAGCTGAACACGTTTTATTGGCGACGGCTTTGAGACAATGATTGGAGTCCTCACGGATGATGAAATAATCCGTCGGCGGTCCTAACTTCAACTGTTCCCATCGGCCAGTAAGACCGCGCTCGAACCGCTCGCTGAACAAGAGCTTGTTTGTCTCCTCCGCTGGTATTGGGCAGGAGGACGCGAGCCAGAGTGCAGCCGCTGCAGCGAGCCATTTTCTGATCACGGGAAATTCCGGCGGCATTTTCAAATCGTCACCACCGAAAAGAAACCCGCCGGTTCGGTCGCGGCCACATAGACTTCGCCCTCGGCACCAATCCCGGGATAGTCGGTTTGAATCAACTGTCCACTGGCGAAGCGCGAAAAATTCACCGTGGTCCACAAGGCGTTGAGCGTGGCGCGGTAGCGCACGTTGTAAGTTAAAAAAGCCAATGCCGGGAAAGTCAGTTTGAGGCGATTACCGCCGCTGACGGGCTGAGACTTCGCTGCGCCGAGCGCGAAACGAAATTCCGGGATGCTCACGCGCAGTTGCGTTGGCGAGATGAGCGTGGCGGAAAACGCGCGCAAGCTGCGAAGCGCCGGGCCGCCGAGGAGTTCGCCGTTGGCTTTGTAGTGCGAGCCGTGGCAGGAACAGGTGATCTCGTTCTGTTGCGTGGAGGAATTGAAATACGCCGGCGGCACCTGACATTGGTTGTGGGCGCAGGTGGAATCCACTGCGAAAAATTCCGTGGCGGAGTTGCGCGTGAGGACGACGCTGGCCAAACCAATCGGCGCGCCGGGCAAGGTGATGACGGCGGAACCATTCACGCTGGCGAGCGCGGGGAACTCCGCGAGGTTCAGGAGGAATTCTCCCGGCGCAGAACCGTCGGCCAGCACATCGGCGACGAACCATTTTGTCCCTGCCAGCGTGGCGACGAGGCCGAAGACGACATGCCGGCAGAATTCGCGACGGGCAATTTGTTCGGTTTTCATTTGAGAAAAATCCCGTGGCCGTGTTTCCACGACCACGGGATGCGTTTAGGGTGGGCTGAATTTTACTGCGCTACGGCGCGATAGAAGCGAGCCGCTTGGTTCGCCGGCACCGTGGTGTCGAGGTAGATCATCGAGCTGCTGGTGAGCGTCAATGTGCCCAGCGTGATCCAGTTCGGGGTGGCCAGGCTCGTGGTGTATTGGATGTTGTAGGTCGTGCCGATGGGGCCGGTGACGGTCAGGCCCGCGTAGAGCGCGATGGACGTGGTGCTCAACGTGACGCTGCTGGACGTGACCGAGCCGCTGCTGTTGCCGACGATGGCGTAGTAGCTGCCGACGGTGCTGGTGGTGTAGCTGGCGCTGTTCGCACCGGCGATCGGCGAGCCATTGCGATACCATTGCACCCATGAACCAGCAGGCACGGTGACGGTGAATGTGGCGTTGCCGCCGGGATTCACGCTGGTGCTGCCCGGCTGGCCGGTGATGAGGCTGCTGGCCGCGATGTCGGAGTAAGTCTGCATCAAGAGAAGCTGTCCGCCTTCGACGAGTTCGACGTCGTTGGTGGTCTTGTGATTCTGGATGACGAACAGGTATTTGCCCGCGCCGAGGATGCTGCTCGCATCAATCACGCCGGAGAATTCCTCGTCTTGCGTCTGGAATTCACTGGGTGACACGCCGCTCAAGAACAAGTTGCTCTTCACTTGGCCGAGCGGAACCATCGCGTCGGTGGCGGGATAATATTTCCAGATGCGGGAGAGGCGGGCGTTGTTTCCGGGGTCTTCATTTTCGATGACGTTGCCGGTGGCGTCCACGCAGAGGTTGTCCATCATCAACTGGCCTTCGGTGCCGTCGAGCATCAGGTCGCACACGCCGCCGAGTTCGGGCTGGGCGAGGTTCGTGAAGCGCAGACGCCAGAGGCGGCTCGGGCCAGAAATGCTCGCGGTGGTATTGAAGTAGTAGTCGTTCGGATGCGTCGGGTCCCACGCGCCGTCTTCCACGCGCATGAACGTGGTGCCGCCGTTGGCGAGCGAGGTGCCTTTCAATTGCGTGGCGTTAGCGAGCACGACGTTGGTGAGCGCGCTGACGTTCACGAGCGAGAAGTTACGGGTGGCAGCGGTGGTGCCGTTGACTTCCTGCGAGAGGCCGCTGACGGAAACCACGTTGAGATTGCCGTAGACCAACCCCGCTTTTTCAACTTCGTAACCAACGTTCGTTTTGTTGCCGACCCAGAAGTAGACGAAGGAATCCGTCACGCCGTCATCCGTGTCACAACCGACGATGGTCTTGTTCTGCGCGACCGGGTTGGCCAGCGCATTTTCCCAGCTCATCTTACCGAGCCACGGGAGGTCGTAGCTGTTCTGAGCTCCCGCGCCGGTGACGATGTGGGCGAACAGGCGGGCGCTTGTCGGGGCGCTTTCTTCACCGCTCAAGAAGATGCGGTTGGTCGTGCCGTAGCCGGAAGCGGCATTGTAAAGCGCCGTGGGCGCGGGCAAATCCGCCGAGCACAGGCGACCGATGGCGTAGTTGGTGGTGGAAGCGTAGGTGTAGGTGTTCGTGTCCAACAGCCAGAGGTTCGTGATGAGGTCGCTGCCGTTCTGCACGGCGAGCGAGGTTTTGTTGATGATCCACTTGGAGACGAACGCACCTTTCGGCCCGTGCGCGCGGTTGGTGCCCACTCCGGTGGTGAGTTCCTGGTTCATCAAGAGCGTGAACGTGCCGTCGTTGTTGTCAAATGCGCCGAGACCGTCGGGAATGCCCACCATTCGGTAAGGCGTGACGCCATCGGGCTTGTTGTTGACGGAATCGCCCACAGTAAAGATGGAAGTGAACGTGACGTTCGTCGTCATCGGTTCAACGTAAGGCGCAGTGGCGGTACTCGGGCCGGTCACGGAAGCAGGGAAGAGGGTTTGCATCACGAGCAACTGGCCGCCTTCGACAAGTTCGGGGTCGTTGGCGACGGGTGAGCCGCTGTGGACCTGGGTGACGAAGAGGTATTTGCCCGCGCCGAGAATGCTGCTCACGTCAATGACGCCGGAGAGTTCTTCGTCCTGCGTGATGAAGTTGGGCTGGCCGGTGATGAAGTAATTGGTCTTGCACTGGCCGAGCGGGACGAATGTGTCCGTGGCGGGATAATATTTTGAGATGCGGGAGAGACGGGCGTTGTTGCCCGGGTCTTCGTTTTCAATAAGGTTGCCATTAGCATCGGCGCAGAGGTTGTCCATCATGATCTGGCCCTCGGTGCCGTCGAGCATCATGTCGAGGACGCCGCCGAGTTCGGGCTGGGCAATGTCGGTGAAGCGCAGACGCCAGAGGCGGCTGGGCTGGGCGGCGCTGGCGGTGGTGTTGAAGTAGTAGTCCGCCGGGTGCGTGGGATCCCAGGCTCCGTCTTCGACGCGCATGAAGGAGGTCACCCCGTTGGTCTGACCGACCTGTTCGAGCCGGGTGGAACTGGCGACAACGACATCAACGAGGGCGCTCAGGTTGGTGAGGGAGAAGCTGCGGGTGACGGGGGTGGTGCCGTTGACTTCCTGGGCGAGGCCGCTGACGGAGACGCCGTAGAGGCTGCCCATGACCAGGCCGGCCTTGACGACTTCCATGCCGGAGTTGGTCTTGTTGCCGATCCAGAAATAGACCTGGGAATCGGTGGTGCCGTCATCGGTGTTGCAGCCGACGATGGTCTTGTTCTGGGCGACCGGATTGGCCAGTGCGTTTTCCCAGCTCATCTTGCCGAGCCACGGGAGGTCGTAGCTGTTGTTGGCTTCCGGGCCGGTGACGATGTGGGCGAACAGACGGGCGCTGGCCGGGGCGCTTTCCTCGCCGCTGAGGAAGAGGCGGTTGGCGCTGCCGAAACCGGAGGCGGGGTTGTAGAACGCGCTCACGGGCGGGAGGTCGGCGGAGCAGAGGCGGCCCATGGCGTAGTTGGTGGAGACGTAGTTGTAGGTGTTGGTGTCGAGCAGCCAGAGGTTGGTGATCAGGTCGCGGACATTGATCACCGCGAGGGTGGTTTTGTTGATGACCCACTTGGAGACGAATGCACCCTTCGCGCCGTGGGCGCGGTTGGTGCCGGCGCCAGGTGTGAGTTCATGGTTCATCAAGAGCGTGAAGGTGCCGTTGCCATTGTCGAACGCGCCGAGGCCGTCGGGGATGCCGACGAAGCGGTAGGGCGTCACGCCGTCCGGCTTGAGGTTGACCGAATCGCCGGCGGTGAAGATCGACGTGAATGTCACGTTCGTCGTTAGCGGCTCCACATACGGTGCCGTCGTCGTGCTCGGGCCGGTGACTTGGGCGGAAGCGGAGAACGCGGCGAGTGCGGCTGACAACCCCAGGCAACCGGCCTTTATTTTCAGGAATGGTTTCATTGTTTGTTTTCGTGTTTGCGTTGGTTTTGGTTTTATTACAGCCACGTTGGCGGTACCGCACCGGGTTCAGCGGCGATGCCGGTGGTTCCGTAATGGGGCGGACACTAGGTCGGTTGTGTGACAAACAAAGCGTGGATCGGTGACGATTAGGAAAACTGCCGCCGGAGGATGTCGCCAAAGTGTCAGGCGCGAACTCGCGGCTGAAATTGGGAGCGGCAGATTTAATTTCTTGTTGTTGGCGGAGAGGTTTGCCCAATCGTAACTTTCCCGACATGGCCCCGTCGCACGCCCGGGTCATAACACCGCTGCGCATTATGAATGAAAAGCGTTGTTTGATAATGCGGCCCGTGGCGCAGTCGTGTGTCGCCACGGGTGCATCCTAAAACCGAAATCCATGCCAGCAGCCATGAAGACAAATGAACGCAGCGCCAGCTTTTTCCTCGAACTATTGATCCTGCGCCAACGGCACCGGCCGAAAACGCGGCGGCTGGTCATCCGGCTGCATTGTCCTGAAACGCCTCCGCCCGTTGTCGTGCCGATCCGATGTACTCGCCATTCTGCCAGTTCCAACTAGCCGGTCGGTGTGCGCCAGCCACGGCTTTGTTCATGCCCCGGCTCGACAAACCCAGTCACCAAATCGTAACTTTGTCAGACGAGATGGCTGCTGCAGGATGCCCCGCTGTTTCAAACAATTTTGTGACTGACCCAAATTTCAAACCCGAGCATTTCCTCAACCGCGAGTTGAGCTGGCTGGAATTCAACCAACGCGTGCTCGATGAGGCGCTGGATCAGACGAATCCCTTGCTCGAACGCCTGAAGTTCTTCTGCATCGGCGGCTCGAACCTCGACGAGTTCTTCGAGGTGCGCGTGGCCGGCCTCAAACAGCAGATCGAAAGCGAAACCGGCGAGCGCACGGTGGACGGACGCACGCCGGCCGAGATTTTCCAGGCCGTCACGAAGCGCATCCGCCGCATGGTGGTCTGCCAGTACGGCTGCTGGCAGAACGAACTCAAGCCGGCGCTCGCGCAAAACGGCATCCGGCTGTTGAACCTGGCCGAGCTGGATCAGCCGGACTTGGACTGGCTGGAAAATTTCTACCGCACGCAGCTGCGTCCCGTACTCACGCCGCTGGCGATTGATCCCACGCACCCGTTTCCCCAGCTGCTCAACAAATCGCTGAACCTGATCGTCAAGCTCGAGTTGACGAAGGGTGGCGAGACCTTGAAACACATGGCGGTGGTGCAGATCCCCCGCAACCATCAACGGCTCGTCAAGCTGCCGCGCACCGACGCGCGGCGCGACTACGTTTTTCTGGGCCGCCTGATCGGCCAGCATCTGGCGGATTTGTTTCCCGGCACAACGATACTCGGCTACTGGCATTTCCGCATCACGCGGAACAGCGAGCTGTACATTGACGAGGAGGAGGCGAGCAACCTGCTCAAGGCGGTGGAGCGCGAACTGCACAACCGCCGCAAGGGCGACGCGGTGCGGCTGGAGATTGACCACGATTGTCCCGAACCGATCCGCGAGGCGCTGCTGAAAACTTTCAAGCTCACCGAAGACGACCTCTATTTGATCGACGGCCCGCTGAACCCCGGCCAGCTGCGGGTGCTGGCCGAGGGTGATCACGCGGTGGAATTAAGCGACCCGCCGTTTGTGGCGCCGGTGGCGCGGTCCGTGCGCGATTTCAAGGATGTTTTTGCCGCGATTCGGGAGCGCGACATCTTGCTGCATCATCCGTATGCAAACTTCTCCAGCGTGGTGGATTTTCTCCAGCAGGCGGCGAATGATCCCAACGTGCTGGCGATCAAGCAGACGCTTTACCGCACCGGCGGCGACACCCGCATCGTCGGCGCCCTCATGCAGGCGGTGAGCAACGGCAAGCAGGTGACGGCGGTGGTCGAATTGCGCGCGCGGTTCGACGAGGCGAACAACATTGCGTGGGCGCAAAAGCTGGAAGAGGACGGCGTGCATGTGGTGTATGGCCTGGTCGGCTATAAGATTCACGCCAAGGTGTCGCTCGTGGTCCGCGCCGAGGCTGGCCAGATCCGGCGCTACGTGCATCTGGGCACGGGCAACTACAACCCTTCCACGGCGAAGCTCTACACCGATTTAAGTCTGCTGACGTGCCGCCCGGAAATCGGCGAGGACGCAACGAACCTGTTCAATTTGCTGACGGGCATTTGCCAGTTTCAGGGAATGCAAAAGCTCGTCGTCGCGCCGTTCGATCTGCACTCACGGATGCTGCGCTGCATTGAGCGCGAGGCGGAGAACGCGGCGCGCGGACTCCCGGCGCGGATCGTGGCCAAGATGAATTCGCTCGTGGAGCCCGAACTCATCAGGGCGCTTTACCGCGCGTCGCAGGCCGGGGTGAAGATTGATCTGATCGTGCGCGGCATCTGCTGTCTGCGGCCCGGCGTGAAGGGTGTCAGCGAGAACATCACGGTGCGCAGCATTGTGGACCGGTTTCTCGAACACAGCCGCATCTATTATTTTGAAAACGCCTGCCAGCCCGAAGTGTTTCTCGGCAGCGCGGACTGGATGCCGCGCAATTTGTTCCGCCGCATCGAGGTGGTTTTCCCGGTCGAGGACGGCAATCTGCGGGAGCGCATCATCCGCGAAATTCTCGGTGTCACCCTGGCCGACAACGTGAAGGCGCGGTTTCTGGGTGAGGACGGTTCGTATCAGAAGTCGGCGTTGTTGAATGGTGCGAAAACGCATCGCAGCCAGCGCGACTTCATCGCGTTGGCGGGAGCTGGCGAGCGGCGGTTGGCGGGTACCAGAAAAAACGGCGCGAAATATCCAGCGGTGCGGGTGACGGAATCGCCGTTTGCCCCGCGCAAGAAATGAGCGGGAGGGAAGCGGGCTGGGATGCCGGGGTGGTTTCTGGAGGCTGGGTGGCGCGGGGAGGATGATTCCGCGATTCTTGCGCGGAAAAACCAAAAGGAAATCAGTGTCATCGCCAGAACTGGCGATTGTGCATTCTTCGTGTCCATATAAATTATGACACAAAGCATATTATAAATCACAACATAAACCTGCCAATAAGGATATGAAAGATGACAATCTACAGAAACCAGTCGCAACCCTCGGCGGTTGCGCTCCGTCTTCCGGAAACCGGCTGCTCCCAGTTGATATGCAAACCACCGGATCGTCGTGCCCTGAGTAAGAATCAAGACACCGCAAGCTGAAACCACCAATATGAAAACCCACTCACGTTTAAATCAAACTCTACTGCTATTGCTCGCCGCCGGTCTGTCGCTGCCGGTGTTCGCCCACAACGACGAACCCGGAGCACCGCTGACGGTCTATGCGGTCGATCCGACCAACCCGCATGTTTCCTACGATTCGGATCCTTACGTCTCCAGCCCGCCGGTGCCCGAGAACCCGACCGTGGTTTATCCGAGCGGCGACGCACCGGTTCCGCCGACCCCTCCGGGCCCGGGCGTCATCACCAGCGATGCGCCTCCGGACTCGCACACTCTGAATCGCTCGGACTGGAATAAATTCGTTTACTACGACCTGCCGAGCGAGAGCGCGATCGTTACCAACGGTCCATATCTTTCTTCCGGCGTGCCGATGAAATTCGACTTCGGCACCGCCAGCAGCTCGGTGCAGCCTGGCTACACCCGTGTGTCACCGAGCACAATCTATTTGCCCAGCACCGGCTACGGCTGGGGAAAGACGGGTGCCGATTCCCGCGACCGCGGCGCCACCGGAACCGGTAGCGGCGAGGAAAGTCTCGAGCGCGACTTTTGTCTGGTGAACGCGGGCAACGCATTCTATGTGGATATTCCCAACGGCAGGTATCGCATCACATTGCTTGTGGGAGACAGCACCGCCAAGTCCGGCATCACGGTGCGCGCCGACGGCATTCCGATTGTGCCCAGCATGGGCGCCGCAGCTGGAAGATGGTCGAGGGTTTCTGTCCTCTACGAATCCGGCAAGGAGGCCTTTTCTTCAACCCGTGTCGGCCGTGATGGCAAGGCCTTTCCGATGCAGAAGAGCGGCCGCATTCGCTTCGAATTTATGGGCAGCATCGCGGTCATAAATGCCCTCACCATTGAGCCGGTCTCGAATGTGGAGTGGAACGCCAAGCCGGTTCTCTACACCGCCAGCGACTCCACCGTGTCGAGTTACTATGCGTTGAATTATCCGCCGTTTCCAACGGGCCTTGTGTTCATGGGCTGGGGCGAGGCGCTGCATTTCCACTTTGATAATGGCGTCATCATTGACAATCAGGCGCAGCCGGGAAGGAGTTCCCGGAGCTTTGCCGAGGAAGGGATTTTGGATGCAATCCTCAACCGGATAAAACCCGGCGATTACCTCTTCATCATGTTCGCGATCAATGATTCCGCAGACGTCGTCCCGTCTGCCAGCAATCCGACCCCCTACAACAACCGCAACACCAAGCCGGAAACCACCCACAAGGCGTGGACGCGGCTCTACATCAACGAAGCGCGCAAGCGCGGTGGCATCCCGGTGCTGGTTCCCGGCCAGATCAAATGCACTTACGATGCCTACGGCCGCTTCAGCAACAGCGTGCAGGGTTACCCGCAGGCCGACCGCGAACTCGGCTGGGAGCTGGGTGTGCCGGTGGTGGACCTCAACAAGGAAAGCATCGATTACCTGACCGCACTCGGCCCGCTGCCGGACGATGGCGATCCGGCCACCGAGCGGCTCCCCGCCGGAACGCAGTGGTATCGGACCAACCCGGATGGAACGGTGAACGACTACATCCACCTCTGTCCCTACGGCGCCAACGAATACGCGAAGCGGGTTGTGCGGCTCGTGCGCAAGACGCCCGGCTTGGAGAACCTCGCGGCTCATGTCATCGCTCCATCACTCCCGCAACCGGGACTCTCGGTCCGCTCCAACTATTGACACCCCACCAACCACTAACATGAACCTTTCTAAAACAATCCTTTCGATCGGCGCCTGCGGGTTGCTTCTTTGCAGCCTTGTCCCGGCGCAAGCAACGACAATCTACAACAGCGGCGGCTTCGAGACTTTCATCCCGACCCAGAATCTCGACGGCCAGGACCCGGCCCCTCCCATCGGCAACGGCCCATGGGCACAGGACAATGGCGCCAGCACTGCCGAAGTCACCACGGTCAATCCCATCGAAGGAGCCCAGTCGGTCAAAATCACCCGCGCGGCAGGTGCCACCGGCAACACCCGCTGGGGCGTCGTCAAGTCCGTGGCTCCAACGGGCCTGGACAACGTCATCAACCTTTACTTCGACATGCGCGTGGTGCGCCAGACCAACGAGTTCGGGCCGCTCTTCGGCATCGAGGCCTACGACGCCAGCGCGGGCGCACCGAAACTCATCGGCAGCCTGCTGCTTGACGCCAGCACGGGGCAAATCCTCTGCCACGCGGCGAACACCGGCGCATTCGTGGGCACCGGCACCTACCTCGATGTCATCGTCCACCATCATTACCACTTGGCGATAAACTTCACTGCCAGGACATGCTCGTTGTTTGCCGACGGCGACCTGATCCACACGGAAGGCTTTGCGAATCCCGCCGCCACGAATTTCACCGACGCCCCCCTGACCACGCTGGCGATCGCCACGAGCAGCGACGCGGGCATCGCCTATTTTGACAACTACCGAATCGAGCGCACCACCAGCCAGCTTCCCTACCTGGTCTGGCGGGGCGATGGCACCGCGAACCTCTGGAACGCGGGTGGAAACACCAACTGGTTCGACGGCATCAGCGCCGTCGCGTTCACCAACGGGGCGGACGTGGTCTTCGATGACAGCGGCTCGGCGTCTCCGGCGATTCAGCTTCAAGGCAGCCTGTTGCCCGGATCGGTTGAGGTTTCTGCGGATCAAAATTACGAGCTCAGCGGAACCGGCTCCATCAACGGCGCGGCAGGCCTCGTGAAGGACGGCGCTGGAATACTGACGATCTCCAACCCCAACGGCTACACCGGCGAAACCAAAGTCCTCAAGGGTGGACTGGCCATTCGCAACACGACCGGCAGCGCCACGGGAACCAACAAGGTTTCAGTCTTCCCCATGTGCGCTGTTACCGGCAACGGAACCATCGGCGGATCCCTCTGGGTCGCTTCCGGCGGCGTGGTCAAACCCGGCGTCGACGGTCCCGGCACGCTGACCATCGGTAATCAGCTGGTGCTCGATGACGCCGCGCTTCAATTCGAGCTGGGCTCCAGCAGTGACCGGCTTGTTGCGGGGGGCAACCTCACCTTGGGCGGCACACTCGCGATCACCAACTCCGGAGGCTTCGGTCCGGGCACGTACACGCTTATCACCTACGGCGGCACCCTCGCCGCGGGGTCGCTGTTGGTGAACGATGCGCCGGCCGGATACTATTACGCCATCAGCACGAATATTCCGGGACAGATTAACCTGCTGGTCACGCTCCCGCCGTCGCCGCCTGCAGCTCCCAGCGGTCTGGCCGCGACGACAATGAGTTCCTCGCAGATTAATCTTTCATGGTTGGACAATTCGACCAATGAAAGCAGCTTCCGAGTTGAGCGTTCGTTGAACAATGTGAACTTCTCGCAGATTGCGACACCGGGCGCGGACGCGACTGCTTACTCCGATGCAGGATTGGATGCAGGCACGACGTATTACTATCGAGTCCGGGCCGGCAACGCCGGCGGCGACTCGCCCTACTCCAATGTCGCCCAAGCCGCCACGACACCATCGGAAGCGATCGCTTGGTACGAGTTCGAAGGCAACACGGTCGACTCGAGCGGCAACAATCACCATGCGGTTCCCACCGGCGTCTTCACCTACGAGAAGGGCAAAGCGGGTTTGTCCTGCGCAGTTTTTAGCGGGAACAATTTCGCCGCGCTGACCAAGGTGGTCGAAACAAACTTCACCATCGCGGCGTGGGTCAAGACGATGGGAACGGGCGTCCTGCCCGTTGTGGACGCAGAGTCTCCCGGCACCTCGGCTGACTGGGGCACACTGATTGCCAACGGGAAGTTTGGCATGTTTGCTGGCGCGCCGGACACCTTTGTCTATTCAACCGTCAACGTGAACGATGGCAACTGGCACCATGTCGCCGCCACGCGCCGGTCCGACACCGGGCAGGTGCGCCTCTACGTGGATGGCGCGCTCAATAACCTCGCCACCCTGCCCGCCGGCCCGCGCACCGCTTCTGTTGATTTTCACATCGGAGCGAATCACGCGGCGACTTCGCTCGCATTTTTCACTGGCAGCATGGATGACGTCAAAATCTACGACCGCGCGCTCACTCCGGGCGAGATCGCCGCGCTGTCGAAACTCACCTTCACCCAGTGGCAGTTGGACAACTTCGGCTGCACGAACTGTCCGCAGGCAGATGCGAATTACGACGCGGACGGTGACGGGGTGAACAACGGCGCTGAATTCGCCGCCGGCACTTCCCCCACCAACAGCCTCTCGGTCCTGAAGATCACTTCAATGACGGTGCAGGGAAGCAACGCCGGGCTCACCTGGACCACCGTCGGTGGGCGCACCAACGTCGTTCAGTCGGTGGTCGGCGATGCGGGCGGCGGTATCAGCCCCGCGTTCATTGACGTGAGCGGCCCGATCGTGATCAAAGGCAGCGGCGATGCGACGACGAACTTTACGGATGTGGGCGGCGCCGACGGCATGGCCCGCTATTACCGCATCCGCCAGTTGGACTGAGACAAGTCCACGTCGTGGCTACCATGAACACTCCCCGAAAGTATATCCTCGCAACGGCGGCACTCGCGCTCTCCGGCCTGAGTGCCGCCGCCCTCAGCATCCAGCCGCTTGGCGATTCCATCACCTGGGGCTACACCACTGCAAGTGCGGCGGACACCCCGGGTGGTTACCGTGAGCCGCTCTACCGCAACCTCACGCTGACCAACGGGCTGGTGGTGCATTTTCTGGGTGCCAACACCGGCAACCCGGGGCCACTGCTGACGCAAACTGGCGAAGTTCACCACGATGGCTATCCCAAATACACCATCACGGAAGACAACAACAACCTGGATGCGAATGTGCAGCCTTCCGGCAAGCCCGCCAACAACGGCGGGTTCTGGCTCACCGGAACCGGTGGTCGCCCCGCGATCTATCCAGACGACATCCTTTTGCTGATCGGTTCGAACGACAACGATGGAAGCACTCCCGCTCCGGTCATTGAACAACGCCTCGAACTGATGCTGACCAAAATCTTCACCCTGCGACCGACCACTCATCTGTTCCTGGCCACCATTCCCCCCCTGCCGGTACCGACCGATTCCGGGAAGACCGCCATCGCGAAGGAATACAACCGGCTGATGAAGGCGCAGGCCGTGCCGAAATTTCTTCTGCAAGGCCGCAACATCCGGCTGGTGGACCAGTATTCCAATTTCATTCTGAACTCTTCGCCCGACGGCGACACAGTGAACACGGCCCTGTTCGGCGACAATATTCATCCGAACGAAGCGGGCTACCAGTTGATGGGCAACACGTGGTCGGCGGCCATCGTCGGTGATCCCGTCGCTGCGCCCGCTGCACCCGGCGGGCTGGTTGCAACCGCAGTTTCCTCCAGTCAGATCAATTTGACGTGGAGCGATAACTCCACCAATGAAGGCGCTTTTTTGATCGAGCGGTCGCCGGACAACATCACCTTTACGCAGTCGGGATACACCGGGGCAGATGAAACCAATTATTTGGACACGGGACGCTCCGCCAGCACAACTCATTACTATCGCGTTCGCGCTCGAAACGCGGTTGGCGATTCACCCTACTCCAACGTGGCCACCGCGAAGACACTGAACACCACAACGCTCGCCGCGCCCGCCGGGCTGACGGCGACGCCCGGCTACGCGAAAGTTAAGTTAAACTGGCAGGCCGTGGCGGGAGCGGTGAGCTACAACGTGAATCGTGCGACGACCAGCGGCGGGCCTTACACCACCGTGGCCAGCCCGACTCCGACCAATTACACCGACACGGGTTTGGTCAACGGCACGCCTTATTACTACCGGGTGGCCGCCACGAGCGCCGGAGGGGAGGGAACGAATTCCATTCCAGTGAGCGCGATTCCTTCCGGGATGCCCGTGGCTCACTATCGCTTCGAACTCACGACGCTGGACTCCAGCGGCAACAATAATCACGGCGTACCGGTGGGCGGCCTCCTCTACGGCGACCCCAAAGTCGGCGCCAACTCGGGACAGTTCGACGGCACCTCTTCGTTTGTGGAGATCACCCCCGTGATCCGCACCAACTTCACGGTCACCCTCTGGGTGCGGACCACCAACACCGGCACGGGCAGCACTTGGTATAACGGCATGGGCCTGGTGGATGGCGAGACCGTGGGCGGCGCAGCCGACTGGGGTTGTTCCGTGTTGAACTCGAAGTTTGCGGTGGGCATGGGCCTGCCGGACACCACCGTCTATTCCACTGTGAACGTCAATGATGGTGCCTGGCACCGTCTGGCCTTTACGCGCCATTCCGACAGCGGTGCGGTCAGACTTTACGTGGACGGCGCCTTGAACTTTGCAGCCACGCTGTCCGTCGGCCCCCGCACCGCGCCCAATGACCTGCGCATCGGTGCCACCCACGCCCCGGCGCCGGTCATCCTGCGCGGCAACCTGGATGACGTGCGGATGTATGATGAGGCGCTCGCCGCCGCGGACATCGCCGCCCTGGCGAATCCGCCGCCACCGGTGATTCAGAGCATTGCCCTGGCCGGCGGCAATGTGATGCTGCGCGGTACCGGGGGCAATCCGAATGCCCAATACCTCCTGCTCAGTTCGACGAACCTGACGCTGTCCCCACCCCGGTGGACAGCCTCCACCCCCGGTGACTTCGACGGCGGCGGCAAGTGTTCCGCCACAAACACCTTCAACCTCTCGACCCCGGCAAAGTTCTTCCGCCTGCAGTTATTTTAGCCGAAGACGGTCACTCTCCGTCTTGAAAACCATCGCCGAAACAGCCTGGTCATCCTTGATGAATTCTTTGCCGGATATGGTTTCGCTGCGGAAGTAGCTGGCGAGTTCGGGGATTGATTTTCGAATTTCGGCAACTACAAGTTTGGCAAACAAAAAACTTCCCATTTCGTTAAGATGGGTGTTGTCCAGCGTGTTGGTGCCGTCCACCTGTTTCAACGGGCTGAATGCAACGCAGCCTTCTTTGCCCAGCTTCTCGCAAAGCTCGATGCTGCGGGAATGCAGATCGAGCACCGGCACTTTCTTTTCGAGGGCGATTTTTTCAATGGCTTCAGCGTACGGCCGTAAACTGGATTTGATCTTCCCTTCCCTGGACTTGTCCCACTGGCGACGCGTGAGCGGGGTGACAAGGATCGGCTTTGCGCCAAGGCCACGGGCTTGATCAACATAAGCCTCCATGTTGTTCACAAACGTGGCCATGTCGGTGGAGCGTCCGGGTTTGCCGGGTTCGTTATTGTGGCCGAACTGGATCAGATAGTAGTCTCCGTGCAGCGCAAGCGCATTGGTCCATCTCCCGTCATCCATGAAACTCTGGGAACTGCGTCCGCCCATGGCGGTGTTAATGCACTCGGCGCTGTCCTGCACAGACGCTTTGAAGCCCAGTCCCCATCCCGATTTGTCCGCGACAGTTGAATCTCCAACCAGGACGAGCTTTACCCTGGGCTTGGCTGCGGGTGCGACTTCGCCAGCGGACAGCATAACTTCGCTGGCGTAGAACAATGTTGCGGCCGTCATCCAGAGACCGACCATGGTGGGAGCTTTCACTTTGAACAATTTCATTTGAATTCCAATCTTCGATTTTATGAATGCTTACGGGTACCAACCCGGCTTGGGTCGCCAAATGTTTTCAGGCGATGCCCGCACTTCGTGTATCCACTTTGCCGGGCAAGAGTCCGAATCGGCTTTTCACGCTCCTTCGGGTGATGGTTATTCGCTGGTGATGATGTAAAACCGCTGCGGGTAATTTGTCGCCGAGGCGTCCGTGAAAACCGTGGGACTGTTGCTAAAGGTGCCGCTGCTCAGTGGCGTCCACGTTCCGGTTACCGGAGTCAGCAGGAGGTTTGTGGTGGCCCACAAGTTGTAACTGTAGCAAGGCACGCCCCGCATGGTGAGTTGCACATTGCCGTTTCCGAGACGGGTGATCCCACTCAGCAATGGCCGCCAGGCCGGCACGGGTATCAACGCGAGTTGCTCCAGCGGATTCCACGGTGCGCGGGTATCAACATAAGTCTTGCCGGCTCCTTCGGGCTGCGAGCCGGGAGTGTTCCAGAGGGCGAGCGTGCTCGCGCCGCCGAAGATGTTGGCGATGGTGTAATTGGCCGCTTGGGCCGCAGTCATCGGATCCGCCCATGATACGCGGCCAACCGGCACGCCGTTGCCGTCCACTGGAAGCAAGTTGCCACTCAAATCCATGCTGCCGAACTCTGAGTAGCGCGAGACTTCATCGGGGAAAGGGTCGCCGTTCGGGAAATTTACATCGCCCGTCACGTTCCACGGATCCCAGCCGCTGGTCTGAATTTGCGGTCCCATTTGGGTGCGGATGAAAATCGCGCTCGATTTCACGTTATTCGTATCCGTCCAGTGCCAGGGCCGGCCGAGAGCCACCGAATTGTTTGCCGCACTGCTGCCATCGTCGCCAGGATTGCGATCGGTGCCGGAGACCAGTTTACAATCCAGAAACACCGCGCCATGGGCCTGGGTTTTGGGCGTATCCACCGCGGTTATGTATCCGCGATCTGTGCTCTCGATCGTGCAATGATCAAACACATCTATAGCATCGCCGTATATGAAATCGGTGTCGCCGCTGATGAAACAGTTGTAGAAATATTGCCGGCCGATTTCGGTCAGCAACGTGTCCTGATAACTCAGGAAGTGGCAGTGATCGTAGATCACCTGGTCGGCGCGTGATTGCACCGCGAGCGTCTGGATTCTGTTTTGGTCGGGAAATGCATTGTCAAAGGTCACGTTGCGGGCCATGAATCCTACGGCTGTGGTTTCGACCCTAAACGTGGCATACCAAAACTGCACGAGATCAAACGTAATGAATACGTTCGTTGGTGATTCACCCAGACCGATCAAAGAAATGTATGGTTTGGTGATATCAGGAATTTCGTGATAAACGCCCGGGGCGACGTATATGTTGGCGCGGTTCGTTGCCGATTGTCCCGTTACCGCGTCATGCGCCAATTGGATGGTCGGGTAGGCGCTCGAACAATTTGGATCCACAAAATAATCCTGTGGCCCGGGCAATGAACTCGTCGCGGCGGGATTCACCGTGAGCACGGCATTTGAACTCGAAACCGGTCCGGCGATGTTGGCCACCACTACAGCATAGGTGCCGGCATCGGACGGATACGCCTTGGAAAAATACAGCGTGTCATTCGTGGCGGCAGGGATTGCGCCGCCATTTTTTGACCATTGATAGGTCAGCGGAACTTGACTCGTGGCACTGACAGAAAATGACGCCGACTGGCCGTGGACAATCGTCAGGCTCTGTGGCTGCGAAGTGATCACCGGAGGCGCAATGACCGTCAACGTCGCCCTGTTCGTGGCCGCGCCGGCAATGTTCGTGGCGATGATGGTGTAGGTCGTCTGGTCCGCCGGGTATTGCGCGTTCGTGATGGTCAACGCTGACGAGTTGGCTCCAGGAATATCCACACCGTTCTTCTTCCATATAATTGATGGCACAGGGAAGCCTGATACCGTCGCCGAGAATGTGGCATTGCCGCCTTGGATCACGGTGAGATTGGTCGGCCCGACAAGATACGGAGGAACATTACCGGCGGTCACGGTCAGCGAAGCGGGAGAACTGGTGGCCGCTCCGTAAACATTGGTGATGACCACCGAGAAGCCGCCCGCGTCGGCGAGTTGCGCGTTGTTCACACTGAGTGACGCAGTGGCGGTGCCGGAATAAGTGGAACCGTTCCCCGTGGACCCATCCGCGATCGGAGTTCCATCTTTGCGCCACCTAAAAGTAAGTGGAGTCGCGCTGGCTCCGCTGATGCCCACCGTGAAGGAAGGACTGTCGCCAACACTCACCAACCGGCTGACGGGCTGGCTGACAATCACTGGGCGCGGGCCGCTCGGCAACACCAGATCCACGGAGTGGTTGGCCACGTTGTTGGACAGAAACGCGCCCGGCACGGAATCAGGGAGAACATTCGCCCCAAACCCGAAATTGTAACCGGAGCCGGCGATGGAACCGGAATACTTGATCAACGTGAGCTGCGTCGGGAAGGAGGTGAACGCCGCGAGGTGTAGCTTGAGAATATTAGTCGCACCGCCGGTGACCAGACTGGACGCGATGACATTGGTCACGCCCGTCACGTTCAGTTCCAAGGTGGAGGCGGTCAGGCTCAGGGTGGTCAAACCCTTCGCGGACGAGGCAACCGTGTTGGAAACGGTCAGCGTTCCGCCATTGACAGTGATGGTGTTATTGGCACTTCGGGCGCCAACGCTGATGGTGTTCGCGCGCAGGGTGCCCTTATTGATTGTGATTGTGCCGCCGGTGTTGGTGGCCGCGACGCTGTCCTGCGTGGTAATGCCAAGCAAGAGGTTGCTGTTGACGACCAATGTGGCGTTTGACCCGTTGACATTCATAAAACCGAGATTACCCGTGGTGTCTGTGACCAATCCGAGCGACTGGTTGCCAGCGATCAGCGTATTCACGTCAATGGTTCCCGCAGTGAATGTAAGCGTGCCGGTGTCGGCCGCACCTGCCGTATGACTGGCATTGCAGTCGCGTCCCAACGTCATCGTATCCACCCAGGCGTTCACCCGTCCGCCGCTGAAATCGCACACGCCCGCTGCTGAACCGCCCGTCGAACCGGTCGTGTTCATGTCGCCGATCGCCCACCATTTCACCCGGCTTGATCCGCCGCTCACGCCGATAAACACCACGGTCGGACTCAGGTTGGTGAACGCCGGATTAAATCCCAGCCACGCAGCCGATTTTTCACGACCCACGGCTAGGCTATCAATGGCGATCGTGTTGAGCTGTCCCAAATACAGGTGACAGGTGCCGCCGGGACTGCCGGTGTTCTTGCCCATCTCCAACGAGTTATTCGCGCCGGCACCCAGATAGGTGGAAAGCGGAAGTGTGAACGCAGACGAGATTAGATTTGTCTTCGCGAGGTAAAGCGTTCCCGTCAGACGTGAATTCAACGCGCCTGAAGAAATCACCAGGGAACTGGAGCCGATGGCAATCCGGTTTACGTTTGCGGTAAAGGTGTCCAGACCGGACATGTCCAGAATGGCGCGGGGACTTCCCGAACCGGAGGCGCTTTGCTGGACGATGAGGTTGCCACTGGGGTTGTTGAGATTGAGCGAAGCACCCGCGCCGGTGATGTTCGCCTGCATGGTAATGCCCGCCGGCACATCCGCGAGCGTGCCGGCAGCCAAACTTCCCGCGATGTTCGCCAACCCTACCAATGCGATGGAGTTGGCGGCCACCTGCGGCGACA
>JANPGB010000481.1:0-2298 GCA_031423695.1 Verrucomicrobiota bacterium | reverse complement strand
TCAGATTTCGGCGGGGTAAGGTCGTCGTCTGCCGCTGCTTTTTTCGGCCAGTTGGCAGTATCCAAACGATCAGCGTCCACAAGCGCAGAAAAAACCATTCGAGTGGCGAACTCCAAGCAATGAACATTCTCTTTCTGAATGGCTTCTTGAATCAGCGGAGAATTTTTGAGAGGCAGTTCGCCAGTTTCATTCTTGAGTAATTTCAGCAAACCTTTTGCTCGCTCGACAGCATCATACTTTTTTCCCTGAACTGTGTTGGAGAGTTCGTGTTGGTCTGGCAATCCAGCATGGTGTCCCGCAACAGCAAATGCTTGTGGCAACATCTCACTAGTAAACGCATGAGCAGCACCGTAAATGGCGTGGTGTGTTTCTGCGCCAGCCTTCCGCTCATGTCGCAAATACTCCTGAAACTCTGCGCGATATTTTCCCAAATCATGCAGCAGCCCGGCCAGTTTCGCTTCTTCGCCAAGATTAAACGGCGCGGCGAATTTTTTCGCCAATTCCGCCACGTTGCGCAGGTGGACGGCCAGTGGTTGCCAGCCCTGACCCCCAGCCCCTCTCCCAACCGATGAGCGAGGGTGGCCATCGTTTGCCGTGTGCGCGTAGAAAGTCACGGGACGTCCCTTGTTCCCTTGAGGCTCATGCGGATTGATTAACACTTGGTTCATAATGCGGCAAGGAACAAAGAGTCCCTGCGTTCAAGCGGCGAAGGCGGCGGCCGCGTTGCGTCGGATCGTGGTTGAAAATACCAGATCGTGCGCGTAGAGCGAACACTATTCGCGGGCGTCGGCGTGGTCGTCGTCCGTGCCGCCGATGAGTTTGTGCCGGGAAACCGCACCGCATCGCGCCATTGAACTACGTCATCCACCTTTTCCCGCTGGTAAATCTGGTGAACGAGTTCCAAGGCGTGGTTTACCAAACGCATCGCTGCTTCGCGCGGAACTCCCGCGCGTCGAAGCCGGTTCACATAGGTGACGCGCAGGCAGTGAAAGAAAAGGTGCATTGTTTTGATCTTGATGAAAAACTGCTGCCATCGGCGCGAAGGCTGGAAAGGAAATTTCAGCGTGTATCGGCTTTTTGCGAGTCGCAAGCGTTCAAGCAATGGCCTGATTGCCGTCGGCATTTTCAGACTGACGAGCGGGTTGCCGCCGCTGAATTTCCCCGCCCAGATTATTTTTCACTCGGATCGTATTTGTCCTACCCCCTCGTCCAGAATGGGCGCACATGAAAAATAATAAATCCTTCCTCTCCCTGCCGCGCCCAAGTCGGGATCGACGCGGCGCGGGCGATGCGCGGGGAACCAGTATTCGTCGGGCAGGGCCGTCGGCGAGGCCGCCGCACATTCAGCAATCAAGACGTGGGCGGGCGATGGACCCGCCAGCGTCGTGGAGCAGGCTGGCGAACACCGGCAACCTCCACACCCAAGCCGCATGAAAATTGACCGTCTTTTCGGGTTCGTTCAGAATGAAGTTGAAATCATCGCCAGGTTCGGCGCCGCACGCCTCGTACGAAAACCCGATGAAATCCGATTGAGCAAGCCGGACACAAAGAACTGGCCACGGCTGCTTGAACAACCTCCGCAGAGCCCGGCGGCGGAATGATCTTACTCCATAGCCGTTCGCGGTGAGGGTCGCGTCCAGCAACTCGCCAAGTGCCGTGGATCCGCAATCTGATTAACGGCCCCGAGGACATGGTTAAGAAATGGCATAGGCTTGGTTTCGTCGTGAAAAAGGGATCCAAGTACATTGAAACCCGGAGAACTTGAAACCGTAGATGTGGCCGTCATCGGAGGCGGACCCGCTGGATGCGCGACCGCGCTGACGCTGGCACGGCTGGGGCGATCTGTCCTTGTCGTGGAGCAGACCGATTATGCAAAGGCCCGGCCTGGCGAAATCCTGCCGCCCGCTGTTCGAAACCTCCTGATTAAACTTGGAGTCTGGGAAAAATTCATCGCTGGAAATCATCTGCCTTCCGCAGGCATGCAATCCGTCTGGGGGCGGAACGAGGTTCACGAAAATCATTTCATCTTCAATCCGCACGGAACCGGCTGGCATCTGGATCGAGGCCGCTTCGACGTTATGCTCGCCGATGCGACGCAAGACGTGGGCTGTGAAGTATTGCGCGAGTCAAAAGTGATTTCGATTCTCGCATCCAACTCCGGCGATTGGCGGATTGAAATCGCAGGCCACTGCGCTTCGGGCAGGTCCGGCTCGTCGGTCTGCTCGACGTTGCGAACAATCCCACGGTAGAAACGCTGGATGCCGGCGTTGCTCGCAAGCTTGACGCCTTGACTGGTCG
>JANPGB010000480.1:0-1759 GCA_031423695.1 Verrucomicrobiota bacterium | reverse complement strand
ACCAACGCCGCCGTCAGCGGAGCGCCGCCGTCCACGCTCAAAGTCACCGTGCTCGTCGGCGGATTGATCGAGGCCACGCCGGCCACGGCGACGGTGACCACGCTCGGCTGATTCGCATAGACCGTCGGCGCAGTGATGGTCGTCAGCGTTCCATCAATGATCGTGACGGTCGCGCTCAAACTGTCGCTAAAAGTGCCGGGCGTGGTGGACACCCGGCAAAAAAACGGCAGCACTCCGGCGCTGGTGGAGTTCGGCGTGAAAGTGGCATTCGTCGCGCCCGCCACCGCCGCGCCCGGATTCCCCGCCGACCCGTTGAACCACTGGTAATGCAACGTCGCGTTGTCACGCACCGAAGCAACCACGCTCAACGTCGCCGTCCCACCGACATTGATTTGCGCGCCGACGGGGTCCTGCCCGATGATCGGCAGGATAGTGAAGTCATACTTTTGCCCGGTGAACGTGTTGGGCACGCTCGGGCTTTCCGTCTGGTGGCCCGCCCAGTTCAACCCGAGCAGGCCGTTCCCGGTGCCGGCATTCGCCGTGATCGTCCAGTTCGCGCTCGGCGGCGCGGTGTCCGGCGTGACGCTCACGATGGACAGGCCCGAGATGAGGGCCGGATTGGCAAAGGAAAAATTCGTCGCCGCCACCCCGCTCACCGCCTGATCGAACGTCACGCGCCAGCGCACCGTCGTTTGCGACGACGGATTCGGATCAATGATGTTCAGCGCAGTCACCTGCACCCCCGCCGTGACCGTGACATTGAGATGGAAGTGGGCCTCGGCCGGCCCGGTGGCATATTCGATTTGGATCACCGTTCCGCCTCCGAGCGTCTTCGGATAAACCCGGAGAAACTCGCCGTTGAACAGGCGGTTCTGCTGCAGGCTGGCCGGGTCAGGCCGGAAGTTGGCGGCCCCCCACGGAGTCTCTGTCGTCCCCGCGCTGTTGATTCTCGACATGCGCGCCGCCGACGGAGCGGGATCGGAGAAGAAATACCAACGTCCCCCGCTCCCGCTCGTGTTCCTGATGTCCACATAGTTGTCGCTCCCGTTCGCGTTCACCGCGACGGTGAAACTGGCATCCTGCCCCCGCGCAGAAACCGTCACGACCAGCAGCCCAAACAGGAGCCACGCGCGCCGCCACCAGCCCGGGGTCTTCGGTCGGGCGGATGGGGCAGTGGAGATGGCGGTTTCGGAAATGCGAGAGGATGTTTTCATGCACCCGAGTTCTTACCGGCCCCGCGCGCAACCTTACGCGATTCCGCAAAAAAAGTTTTCAGCGCTGCGGCAGGCGCATCACTTTCCCGGTCCGAGCAGCATGTTTTTCCAGTGCCACCCAAAATGGATGGAGAAAATCGTCAGACCTTGAACGGATTCACCACCTTCACCCCCGCATAATCCTGCCCATCGTTCATGTCCTCGGACAGCACCTCCGTGCAATTCCCGGCACGGGCGGCGGCAATGATGGCGGCATCCCAGTAGGAGAGTTGATAGCGGGCTTTGATCGCGAGCGCATCATCGAGCAGCGGCAGGGTGATATCCTGCGTGGGAAAGCGCCGCCATCCGCGGATGAATGCGAGGGCCTCGTCATGGGTGAGCGGATCGGGTCTGCTTTTTCGTGTGGCCTGCACGTAGAACTCCTGGAGCACTTGGACGGACAAGGCGAGATCACGATTGGAAAGTTCAGCCTGTGCTTTGGCGGCTTTGACGGCCTCCGTCGGCACCGTGCTGATGGAATACAGCAGCACGTTGGTATCAACGAA
>JANPGB010000479.1:0-3417 GCA_031423695.1 Verrucomicrobiota bacterium | reverse complement strand
CGGGTGGAAACTAAGGGTGTGCCGCTCCATGTCCACGTTCGCCCAGGTGAGCCGCGCCGCATCCATCAGGCGCAGGCCATGACACGCTCCCAGAAGAATCATTCCGCGCCATTCTGAACCGGCCGCGGCCAACAGATCAGTGATTTGCTGGCGGGTGAAGGTTTCGCGGCTGCCCGAATTTTCCGGCAGCAGGTCCACCGCTTCGGCGGGGTTGTTCAGGATCATTCCCTGCTTGCGGGCCACGTTGAGCGCAATGCGCAGAGTCTTCACCGCCATGTTCGCGGTCTTGTTTGCCCTGCCGCCCTTGACCAGTGCATCCCGGAAAGCCGCGATGTCGCGCGGCACCAGTCCGGCAAGATTGCGCTTGGCCTTGTCGCCGAGGTGCGTGAGGAACGCTTCGATCACGTCGCCGTAACGCCGAGCTGTCCCTTTTGCCGTGGTGAGCTTCTTCGATATAATCCAGTCGCGGAGAAAGGTCGCCGTATCGGCGGAGTTGAGCGGCTCCTGGTTGGCAGACTCGTAAATCTCGCTGACGACTTTGAGCGCCTGGATCTGGGTGAGGGTGCCCCTGCGGGCGAGATCGGCGGCGCGCTGCCATCCGGTGGCCACGGCTTCGGCTGGCTTGCGCTTCGTCTGCTTGGTGCTCTTGAACCGGCGGGTGCCGTTTGAATCGGTAAAGGCGCAGTACCAATAGGGTGACTTTCCACGCGGGTCATGGTGTAGGCTTGCCATACTGGTCATAACGTGAGTCATAACATCGCCAATGTCAAGCCGTGTCGCGGAGTGATTATTTGCTATAAAATAAGCACACCAAGGCGGGGTGGTTTGAATCACAGGTTCGAACCCTGTATCGCGCACCATTTTTTTACAGAGGGAAAACGTCGAAGCTAATGGCCCAGGCCAACCCCTAATTTCCCGAGTTGCTGATTCGGCATTGATTCGTTCCGGGTCACCCTAGCTTCCCCCCTGTCAGAGTGATGACAATGGCTCGTGACGGCCGCGAGAATCGAGCAAGAAGACCACAGGGCAAAAAGTGGATGGTCCTTGAAGGTGAAGCCGGCAGGTTGCGGCAGAAATTCTTCAGAGGCCGGGAGGTCGCCGAGACTCATATTTTCATACCTATCGTCCTCAATTGAAGTGTTGTAAAAAAGTTGTTGCAAAAGGCTGCGGACGCGGTCGGCGACAACCACGCCGCTGCTGGAATCCCAAGGATATTTTCTTCGCCTACTCGCCTGCCAAGCCGCCGACGATCCCCTCGAATCGCCACGTTTATTACCCCTGTGCTTAAATCCGCGGCAAATGCGACGGCAATTAGCCGACGCGGAATTGTGTGGGCGTCAACCCAGTCATGGCGCGAAACATCCGCGTGAACGCGCTGTGGTCATAGAAGCCGCAGGCCAGCGCGATGTCCGCGACTGATTGTTCCGTCTCGCTTAACATTCGCGAGGCAGCAGCGATGCGGGTTTTGGCGATGAACTGGCTTGGCGTCAAACCAAAGAACCGTTTCATCAATCTGGCAAACCGGTGAGGAGAAAGCCGCGCGCGCCGCGCGAGCATTGAAGGGGTGACGTGATCTGCGACGTGGTTCTCGAAGTCGTCCAACGCCGCCGCGAACTCGATGGGAATATCCCGTGTCTCGATGGGCGCGCGGACATCCCGCGAAACCCCAATGAGTCCGACCACGGTGCCGGTGCCATCGCGCATGGGCAATTTTGTCGTGAGACACCAACCCGGCTTGTGCGGGGCGTACCAATGCAATTCCAAGTGATCCAGGATCGGCCTGCCGGTCCGCAACACGGTGGCGTCCTGCGCCGAGGGGATACGGCCGAAGTCGCCCGGGCAGATGTCACAGGGTCGCTTGCCCAGCACTTGAGATTTGTGTTGCAGGCCGTGGCGTTCGACGAGGGATTGATTGACTGCGACGTAGCATCCGGCGGCGTCCTTGATGAAAAAGGCCATGTCGGGCGCCTGGTTGAAGAGCCGCTCCAACAAGGCGGCATCGACCGAGTTCGGCGACGCCTGAATTGAACGGTTCGAAGGCACCATTGTACGTGTTTTCATGTTTACGATGAATTTTTCGCCCAGACACCTGCGTTAAAATGGATGCTGTTCATCATAATCTTTGTGTTACCCGTCCCTCAGAGCGGCTGCGGCCAGCGCGCTTATGAAACGCCCGGATAAGTTCGCCCAGCATAGTCATGAAGCCGGCGAAAGACAAAAATAAATGAGGGTTTTATGCTAATGCACCCATTGATTAAACTAGTGTTGGCGAATGCGATTATCACCATTACCACAACCAGGTTGTTGCCTGCTTTAATGCTGCGTGCCGTCGAGACCGCAAAATCCATCTCGCCGCGTTGTGCCGTTTTTTGCCGCGCCGAGTGGTTATTGACCAAGACGCCGGGAGTCGCGCCGCATATTCTGGGTTTATGAAAATTCTTGGGCATTGCGCTCCTCCGGCACAGCCTTCGCGGGCCGTCTGTGCTGCCCGGAAATTTTTCTTCGTCGCCATCGCTTGCACAATCATTTCAGGAGCGCCCGCGAGCGCCGCCGAGCCAACCCTGGGCCGGCAAACCAATTCCATCGAAGGTTGGACGGTTTTGATCAATGGGCGCTTGCTCAAGGATGACCCGGCAGCCACGGCGCAGGCGCTTGAACTGCTGCGCGTGCAGTTGCGGGAAATTGTCCGGGTGGTGCCCGCTCCAGCGGTGGTGAAGTTGCGCGAGGTGACTCTTTGGTTCTCACCGGAATACCTCGGAGTGAAGCCTCGCGCGGAATATCACCCCGGCGCGGACTGGTTGCGGGACCATGGCCGGGATCCGATCATGGTCAAAGGCGTGGAGTTCACCAACGTGAGGAACTTTGCGGCGGAAACGAGGCGGATGCCGAACTTTACGCTGCACGAACTGGCCCACGCGTACCATGACCGCGTGCTCGCCGGTGGCTTTGAAAACGCGGAGATCAAGTCCGCCTATGAGCGCGCGAAAGCCGGTCACGCCTATGACAAAGTGGAACGCTGGTTCGGCGACGGTCGCCCCAACACCCAGGAGCGCCACTACGGGATGACCAATCCGATGGAATATTTTGCGGAATCGACCGAAGCGTTTTTTTCGCGCAAAGATTTCTTTCCTTTCAACCACGCCGAACTTAAGCAACATGACCCGGACATGGAACAGTTGCTGGCAAAGCTTTGGGTGGTGAGGCCGTGAACAACAAACCATTTTAAGCCATGAACCTGAGCCCCGTTGATGTGGAGAAATCCAACCTTTCCGTTGAGCGCCCCCCAAAAAAGCCCGCGCACCGCGCGGGGAGTCTGGAAGATTGCCGGACGCCGTTAGCACTGGAGCTCCATAATCCTATGAAAATCGTCCGCATCTTCGCGCATCGCGTCGAACTGCCGCTGCGCGAGACGACCTA
>JANPGB010000478.1:0-10076 GCA_031423695.1 Verrucomicrobiota bacterium | reverse complement strand
GCGCCAAGCGACCAGACGATCCGTGTCGGCGGGCAACAGCGGCGGCTTTACTTGAAACAGGAAACCGCCGACCCGGACGTTGACCAGGTGTCATTGAGCAATGCCACCGGCGCACTGCGGCAGGCGTTCCTCGACATTGCCCAACTGGCCAAGGACACGGAGAAACCAAAACTCAAGGTTCCCGCGCGACGCTTGCTCGATGCGCACGCTGCCCCGGTTTGGTCCTTGGCACTGGATGAGATTTGCTCCTGCGGCGTGGAACTGGCGCCGCGACTTCCCTTTGGCGGGCCGCGCGACTTCACCGGTCCGGCGCGGGCACCCCATGCGGTCGCCAAGGCGTCGCGACCGCTGTCGGCCATCTTGAAGCCGGTCAAACTCGACCCACTGACCGTCGCCGACGACGACAGTTTCCTAAACGCAATGAAGAACCAACCGAACGTCCCGGGTCCGATCAAGAACGGTCTGGCTGCGCTTTACTGAACCATCACTGCCGGCCGGGATTCGGACCCGAGTAGTCAAAAAGCTCGAACCCGTCAGGAGCGCGTCATATCGCCCGCCTTCATCATGAAGTCCGTAACGGCCAACAACTCACAGGCGTCGAATCATCATGTCTTCTTGTTGGTGTCCACATCGACCAAGAGACTTGGTTCTTGATTCAGTTTTCGGCATTCGATGAGTTGCGGTGCGTTCAGTAGATCAGTTGCCGAGTTTCGGCCCAGAACGAATGCCGCGCCAAGTCCGGCGGCTGTCGCCGCGAAGAACTGCTGATTTGCGACATTCGCCCGTCGGAAAATGTCTTGGCAGACTCAAATATAACCTCCGAGGTTTGCACAGAATTTGCACAGCTTTCCGCGCGACTTTCCATTTTGCACAGAATTTGCACACTATACAGGTTTGCACAGAATTTGCACATAAATTCCTGCCCAAAGCTGCCCTCAGAAACTCACAATATATTGACATTATTGGAGTTTTGTTGCTAATCTATGAGCAATGAACAGCATTGAAATACCCTCGACCGGAAACCCTGAGAACGCCCCATTTGCAGGTTCAAGTCCTGCTATGCGCACCATTTTTCTTCAGAAGTTCCCCCGCATAATAAAAATTCGGAACGGCGGCGACACCGCTCCGAGGATTTTGAAGAATCTTCCACCGCTGTGTCGTCGCCGACGATAGAAGATTTCAAGGTCAGTGAAGCTTTCGACTCACCAGGAGGCATTCTGTTCAATCGTAAGCAGCTCAGGTGTGTCCGTCGCCTCGCTCTTCATGCTCGCGCCCCATCCCTTGCCGCTTGCAGCAGCGCATCGACTCCTCGCACAGTGATTCATTGCGGTCAAACTGTTCCGGCTCGTTGACAGAGCACGGGCAGGCAGCTCTGAGCTTTTCAATTCCCTCACGAACCCTTGACACCGCAACATTTGGTATGCTACAAATCGACTGACCACCATTAGCAGTGGCTTTATATGCGTTGCCCCAAATGCGGTTGTCAGGACGACAAAGTAATTGATTCTCGCGCTTCACGAGAAGGGGCCACTATCCGCCGTCGCCGGGAATGTGCCGGCTGTCAGCATCGCTTCACCACTTACGAGGAAGTCGAGCATCAGGGTTTGATGGTGCTCAAGCGCGATGGTCGTCACGAGGAATTTTCCAAGGACAAGCTGTTGTCCGGCATCCGGAAAGCCTGCCAGAAACGCCCGATCAGTCCGAAGGTCATGGAAGACCTGGTCGAAAAAATCATCGACGCGATCACGGGCAAATACGAACGCGAAGTTCCGGGCGAGGCCATCGGCAAACTCGTGATGGAAGGCCTCCGCGGCATTGATGAAGTCGCCTACGTGCGTTACGCCAGTGTCTATCGCCGGTTTCAGGAAGCCACCGATTTCGTGCACGAAGTCAAAAAACTGGAGCTCAAACCATGATCACCCTTGGCTCGGATTGTCTGCTCTTTGAAATGCACAACGGCGAAAGCGTTCCGCTCTCGGCGGAAATGATCACCGTGGAGCTGACCGGCAATCAAAGCAACTACTTCGATTCGCATTTTGTCCAGCACGCCGCCCAGGCCGTATTTCATTATTTCAAACACGATCTCGGCCGCCTCACTGTCTCCGTTGGCGAATTTGCCGGCGCGCTCGAATCGGTTCTGCGCGGCTTTGGTGTCAAGGCAATGTCTGAAGCAGCGCCCGCGCCGCCGGACGTGATCGAGTCCGATCTGCAGCAGCTCGCCAGCGAATCGGGCCGGGGCTGCGAACTGTTTTTCTTCCCCCGCCTCCGCGACGAAATGCGCCAGAAGCTTCGGAAGTCGCCGGGCGTGTTGCGCCTGCGCGGCTTGCGGCCGTGCGTCAAGCACCTGGCCGGCGCGCAACGCTGGAGCCACCGCTGCCAGACCTTGCATGACCGGATTGTGGAGTTCATCCGCGAAAGTCTCCAGGCCGAGCCGCGCCGAGGCAACTGCGCGCTGGTGGTGGAGTGAAGAAAAGTTTTTGGCTCCTCGTTTGTGGTTGCGAGTTTCAAATCCTCCGAAAACTGGAAACTAGAAACCCGAAACCAGGAAATAACCATGACCCTTTTTGAAAAAATCATCGCCCGCGAAATCCCGGCGGATATTCTCTTCGAGGACGATCAGGTCATCGCCTTCCGCGACATCGCCCCGCAGGCCCCGACGCACGTTCTGATCATTCCCAAGAAACCGATTCCGCGCCTCGCCGAAGCCGGCCCCGCAGATCATCAAGTCCTCGGCCATTTGCTGCTCAAGGCCGCCGAAGTCGCGGAGAAACTCGGCTTGAAACCCGGCGGCTACCGCCTCGTCTTCAACAACGGCCCTGACGCCGGCGAAGCCGTGCCGCACCTGCACTGCCACATCCTCGGCGGACGGAAAATGAACTGGCCGCCGGGTTAATTGGTTCGCGCACACTCATTCCGCGCGCAAAGCTGCCCGATCGTAGGAGCCGACGTGAGAAGGCTCAAATTTCTTGCGGGAATGATGAGACTCTTTATGTCGTCTCCTGCGGGGTTTATGGGACTGGTAAGGCTTCCGGGCTTTGCCGGCCGGAAGGTCATTTTATCTGGGCCAACGCGGTGGGAGCCTCAATTATCCGCAGAAATTTTTCCAGGCCTTCGTCGAACAAAGCGCGTTCCTCCAGCGCGTCGTTATGGTCGCCGGAGATTTCCCAGAACAGTTTCGGCTCGTTGGCGACGGCAAAGTTTTTCTCCGCGTGCCGGAACGGAACGATCCGGTCCTCGCGGCTGTGCATGATGAGCACGGGGAGTTTCAGCCGGGGGAGTTTGCTGTGCGTGTCGTACTTGATGTGGCCGAGCCGCCGCACCGGCAGCCACGGGAACATTTCCCCGCCGATATCGGTGATGCTGGTGAAGGTGCTTTGCAGGATCAGCCCGCTGCTTTTTTCGCGCAGACACAGTTCACTAGCAATGCCGCCGCCGAGGGATTCGCCGTAGGCAATGATGCTGGCAAAGCCTTTCTGCACCAGCCATTGGTGCGCCGCCTGCGCGTCGAGATACGTCCCCTCCTCGTCGGGCCGCCCCTGGCTGCGGCCGTAGCCGCGATAGTCAAACGCGAAGACCGCGACGCCGCTCTCCCTCAGTGCATGATAAAGCTCGGCCCGGTCGCTGATGTTGCCGCCGTTGCCGTGACAAAACAGCACGGCCAGTTGCGCCCGTGGTGAATTCGTGCGGGCGGCAAAGAACCAGCCGTTCAGCTCGAGGCCGTCGCTGCTTTTAAAGCGGACGTTTTCGAACGGTCGCGCCGCCGCCATGCCTTCGGCGTCCATTTCACGGCCCGGATGATAAACCTGACTATGTTCAAACCAGCGCAGCAGCATATAAAAGATGAAGCAGACCGCCGTGATCTTTAGCAGCCGTCGCCGCCAATGCGCGGGCTTCTTCACCCGCGCAGATTGTCAGAGACGCCGCGCGTTCGCCAGCGTTCTCGCTCCGACCGTGCGTGGTGAATCAGCCGCCGATGCAACTCATCGAGCGCGGAGGAGAGATGAACTCCGGCTCGCCGATGTGGTGCCGGTCCTCCTTCTGCCAGACCACCGCCTTGAGCCACTCGCCGAGGTCGCCGTCGGATTGGCCGCCGCGCAGCTCGGCGCGCAAGTCGTGCTCCGTTACGCTGAACAGGCAGGTGCGGATCTTGCCGTCGGCGGTGAGGCGGATGCGGTTGCAATGGCCACAGAACGGCTCGCTCACCGGCGCGATGATGCCGAGCTCGCCGCGTCCGTCGGAAAACTTCCACCGCTTCGAGGTGGAGTGAGGGTTGTCCGAAACGACGGGCTGCAAATCAAATTTCGCGCGCAGTCGCCCCAGGATTTCCCGGCCGCTGACCACCATTTCCTTCTGCCACGCGCGGGCGGAGTCGAGCGGCATGAACTCGATGAATCGGAAGCTCAGGTCCTCCGCGCGCGCGAATTCCGCGAGCGCCTCGAGCTCGTGGTCGTTGATCTCGCGGATGACGACGGCGTTGACCTTGACGGGACTGAAACCCAGTTCCCGCGCGAGCCGGATGCCGGCGAGAACTTCCGCGAGCCCGTCGCGACCGGTGATTTTTTTGAAGTTGTCGCGGTCGAGCGAGTCGAGGCTGAAGCTGACGCGTTGCAAATTGGCGTCGCGCAACGCGCGGGCCTTTTCAGCAAAGCGAAATCCGTTCGTCGTCATGGCCAGATCCTGGATCCCCGGGATCTTGGCGATGCGCGCCACGAGGTCTTCGAGGCTGTGGCGCAGGAGCGGTTCGCCGCCGGTGAGGCGGATTTTCTGGATGCCGAAGCCGGCGGCGATGCGAACGACGCGCTCGATTTCTTCAAAGCTGAGGATGGAGGCTTTGGAAACCCACTGCTGCAGGAGGGGCGTGGAGTTGGGAAGTTTGGCCCAGTGTCCGCGATAAAAATTCTGCGCGGCCTCGGTTTCGGGGAGGCAGTAGAGGCAACGGAAATTGCAGCGGTCGGTGACACTGACCCGCAGGTCGCGCAGGATGCGGCCATGCGAATCGGCGAGCACGGCGGCTGGGATCATTTGCTCGCGGGGGTCAGCGGCGGAATGACTTTGACCGTGCCGTCGGAACTGACCTCCACGTTCAAATCATACCGGCCGGCTTTGGCCGGCTCGTTGGTGCTGGGAGACGTCGGGAACGCGGGGGTCTTGTTTTCCATCAGCAACTGGGCGCCCTTCTTGGCGTCGCGGGCGAAAAGTCCCTGGCGGATCCATTCCAGGCGGCGGGAGATGGTCAGCTCCTCCTGGAGCTTGGAAACCTGCGCGCGCAGCACCTTCAGGTCGTTGAATTGTTTTTCCAGCTCGGCCTTTTCGGTCATCAGCCGGGAGAGTTCCTTCTGCAGGAACGCCTTGTCACCTTCGGAGGCGGCGAGCTTTTTCTGCGTGTCATCGATCTGGCCAGTGAGGTTGGTGATGGCGCTGTTGAGCTCCACGGCGCGCTGATCCAGCGCCAGGTTTTGCGACTCGAGGGCGGTGATCCGGGCATCGCGCTCGGCGAGCTCCTTGGCCATCTGCGCCTGCGTGTTCTTAAGGACGTCCTCCGTTTTCGCGAGGGTACCGGAAACGTCGCTGAGATGATTGGTCAGGGACACCAGCTCGGATTTGCGGACGTCGAGATCCTTGTTGAGCACCGTGTTGACCTGGCGGACCTCCTCGAGATCAATCGTGGTCTGCACCAGCTGATTGGATTTGTCGAGAATGGTCAGCGTGTCCTCCGTGTGCAGCGAGGTGGCCTTCTTCTGGCTCACCACCAAGGCGACGATCAGCCCCACACACAGCAAAATCAGAACAATGACACCCAGTTGGTTTTTCATAACAGGGCAAAAGATGCAGGCCGCACCGGACTTTGGCAAGCGTACATCTCCACCGGAGTCGCTAGGAAATCCCTTGGTTTCTGCACCACCAGAGCCCCTGACCGGGCCGGTTCCACGCGTCGGAAATTCTGTTCAAACGCCGCGCGCTCAAATAATGTCTGACGTGAATGGCACCTGAAGCCGAACTGCTCGCGCGCTGCCGCCGTGGCGAAGCCGACGCCTGGGACGAATTGTTCGACCAGCATTATGCGGCGGCCGGGAGGTTCGTGTTCCAGCTCGCCTCGGATTTCACGGTCGAGGACGCGGAGGAGATTTGTCAGGAGTCGTTTCTGTCCGTCATCAAGAACCTGGCTTCCTTTCACGGCGAAAGCCAGTTTCAGACGTGGCTCTTCCGCATCGCCGCGAACAAGGCCCGCGATTTTCGCCAACGGCGCGACGCCGCCAAACGCGGCAGCGGCCGGCGTCCGGTGTCGCTCCAGGCCGAAGATCCCGACACCGGTCTCACGCTGGATCCGCCGGCCTGCCTGCCGCTCCCTGATGAAAATTTGATGAGCGCCGAGCAGATCGGCCTCGTCCGTGAATCGCTCGATCAACTGGGCGAACCCTGCCGGGAAATCGTCGAGCTGCGCTACTTCGGCGATTTGAGCTATGAGGAATTGAGCGCGACCTTGAAGCTGAACCCGAAAACGGTCAGCTCGCGGCTGAGCAAATGCCTGGACCGGCTCGAACAAATCGCGCGCAAAATATTTTCACGGGAAAACCCGGGCGTTTTCCCGTCCAACTCCTGACAGGCAAATGGAACCGGAACGAAACATCGAAAAACGGCTGCGAGCCTTCGCGAAGAAACGCCGCGAAGACGCGCGCGACGCCTTCAAGCTGCATCCCGCCACCCGGCGGCTTTTGCAGGACGCGGCGGCACGTCAGGCACCGAAGCCGCGCGGAGCCGGCGGGTTGCTGAATTTTCTCGGTGGATTGCGGCCCGGCCTGGTCATGGCCGCCGGTTTTGCGGTCCTGGTTTTCATGGGCGCGGCCCTGTTCCTGCCGGCGCTAGGCAAGGCCAAGCACCGCTCTCAGATGGCCGGCGCCATCGGAAACCTGAAACAGATCGGCCTGGCCACCCGGCAGTTTGCCGAGGAGAACCAGCAACAGCTGCCCGTGGCGTTGTCCGAAATCCGGCCGCTAGCCGGCACGAATCTGTTGCTGGATCCCGCCAGCGGCAAGCCGTTCGTATATGTCGCGGGCGGGCGGAGCGTGGACAGTCTGCGCGCGGATTCGGTCCTGGCCTATTCGCCGGAGGACAGCAAGAGTCGCGCGGTGTTGTTTGCCGACGGACACGTCGAGGCCGTGAACCGGACCCGTTTTGCCGAAATCACCAACCGCGGTCTGATCCAGCTGGCGTTGGCGGATGCGCCCGCCCGCCGGGAACTCTCGGTAGTGCCGGGTGCCGCTCCCATGGTTGCCGGCAATGATTATGGTGCGGCCAAGGCCACAGAGCCACCGGGGCTCGCCATGAACCAGGCTGCGGCAGCGAAGCGCAAGTCCGCCGCCGGCGAACTGAGGCGAAAGGAGATGGCGGACTCCTTGGTGGCCGAAACCATGGTGGCCAAAGCTTCGGCGGATCGGGAATCAAAATTGGACGGCCCAACCACCGCCAACGGTTTGTTTTTCAACACCAAGTCGGCGCCGACGGATCTTCTCCCAGGGCAGACCGGCACCGCGCAGTCACAGGCGTCGAATGCCAGCAAGGCTGGCTTGCAGAATGTCTTCAAGAACGCTGCGGCTTCCGCCAAGGTGGCGCCCGTGCTGGCGAATTTTCAGTTCCAGCAAAACGGCGCGGCCATCGCAGTTGTGGACGGGGACGGCTCGGTGTATCACGGCTATCTGCTGGCGGACGAGAGCGGGAGGCAAAACTCCCCGGCGGCGAAGAAGCTGCCGGCCGTGGCCGCTCCCGCAGCCCTTGCCCAGGACAAGGACTCGGCCATGAACAATAAAGTGGGCGCCGCCGCGCAAAATTATTTCTTCCGCGTGGCCGGGACGAATCGGAGCTTGAATCAGAATGTGGTTTTTACCGGAAATGTCTTGGCGCTCTCCAATCCGGTGGCGGTGGCAGGACAATCCACATCCGGACTTTTCCAGGGCGGCAGCGGAGGCGGCAACTTGGGCCGGCTATCCGAAGCGGATCAATCCCCATCGCAATTCGGCAGCTTCTCCAACTCGCGCATCGAGGGCACCGCGGTGATCAACAACACCAACGCCATCGAGATCAACGCCTTGCCGGTGGCTCCCTAGGCGCCGCGCAACTGCTTCAACAGCTCCTCGAAATCCGGCGGCAGCGGCGCCTGGAAGGCCGCCTTCTTGCCCGTGCGCGGATGCACGAAGGCCAGTTGAAACGCATGCAGCATCACGCGCGGCGCGACACAGCCAGTCACTTCCCCGAACCGCTTGTTCTGCTTCGGACCGTACGTGGCGTCGCCCACCAACGGATGGCCGACGTGTTGGAAGTGAACGCGGATCTGATGCGTGCGACCGGTGTGAATCACCGCCTCGGCCAGCGTCGCGCCGCGCAGCCGTTCCTTCACTCGATAACTTGTCCATGCCGCGCGCCCGGTGTCATCGCTGGCGGCCATGCGCTTGCGGTGGGTCGGGTGGCGCGCGATGGCGGCGTGGATTTCGCCGTGGTCGCGCGGCAGTTCGCCGCAGAGCAGCGCGTGATAAATTTTCTCCACCGTGCGCCCGGCGAACTGGGCCGAGAGCGCGACGTGGGTTTCGTCGTTCTTCGCCACGACCAGGCAGCCGCTGGTTTCCTTGTCAAGGCGGTGCACGATGCCGGGCCGCGCCACGCCGCCGATGCCGCTGAGTTCGCCGGCGCAGTGATGCAGCAGCGCGTTGACGAGGGTGTGTTCCTCATGCCCCGCCGCGGGATGCACGACCAGCCCGGCGGGCTTGTTCAGGACCAGCAACGATTTGTCCTCGAACAATATCTCGAGGGGAATTTCCTCCGGCTGGGCTTGCGCGGGTTTGGCTTCGGGCCAGTGGACGCGGACTTCCTCGCCGGCGTGCGGGGCGTGCGTGGGTTTGACCTGATGGCCGTTGACGCGGATATGGCCTTCCTCAATCAGCCGCTGGATGGCGCCGCGCGACACGGCGGGGAAGCGTGCGCGCAGGAACGTGTCGAGCCGTTCGGACGGGAGCGAGTGTTCGATGACAAACCTCTCGGTGCGCGGAGAGTCGGGCGTTGGGGCAGTCATTTTACTGCAGTAACCCGGCGGGTTTGATGGGCTGCTCGTTCCGCCAGGTCAGAATGAAAATCAGTCCCACGCCGATGCAGATGCCGCTGTCGGCGACGTTGAAAGCGGGGAAGCCGATCTCGTTGCCGCCGCTTTGTGGCAGGTAAAAGCGGATGAAATCAATCACATGCCCGACGCGGATGCGGTCAATGAGATTGCCCATGATCCCGCCGAAAATCAGGCCCAGCGCGATCTGTCCCAGCCGCGAGCGGGAGTCAAAATGGTGGCGGCCCAGAAACAAGATCACCAGGGCGAGGACGGCGACGATAACGAGGAGTTTGTTGTTGCCCGTGAACAGGCTCCAGGCAGCGCCGGTGTTCTGCCAGTGAACGAATTTGAAAAAGTCCGGCACCACGATTTGTTCGTCCCACAGCTTGGGGAGAAACCGGAGCACCAGCGCCTTGGAAACCTGGTCCCAAGCGATGACGAGGAGGGCCACCACCGCGATGCGGCTGGTGCGGGTGCGAAAGATTTTGGCGAGCAGGCTCATGTTTTAACGGGCGTGATTTAAGCGGTTGGCAGGCAAAAGACAATTTCTTTCCACCGGTCCGGGCGATTCAATTCACGGTTCGGCCGCCGGTTTCTCCTTGCCACGCCAGCCCGCGGCGCGTAATAAAACAGGGTCGCAAGACGGATTGCCCACGTGGCGGAATTGGCAGACGCGCTAGATTCAGGTTCTAGTGAGTAACATCGTACAGGTTCAAGTCCTGTCGTGGGCACCACTCCTCGAAATTCATTCCTTGAATTTTTCACCCATCGGCCTGATTGTCCCCACAGCCAAACCATGACCGCAAGCCAGATGGAAATGCCGATACCGGTGGCCGTGCCCACACCGGTGCCAAGCTCCTTCGGCTTGCACCAGGCGCATACCGCCACCGGGATTGGCATTTCAAGCTGGCTGTCAGTCATGAAAAGGTCTGACGGGATATCCTTCCGGGCTGTTCAATAATTCAAGAATTGAATTTCGAGGAGTGGT
>JANPGB010000477.1:0-18429 GCA_031423695.1 Verrucomicrobiota bacterium | reverse complement strand
GTGCAGGCTGGCTTTGGCCGCCGGGCTGTTGGGCAGAATGGATTGCACGATGACGCCGTCTTCCACGCCGGGCATAAGCTCGTGAAAATCCGGGTCATCGGAGACTGAGTGGATCCGGATGCCGAGCCACGGGCGCGTGATTTTTCCAGTGGCGATGAGCTGGTCGGCGATCTCCTTTGCCAGATTGCTCGGGATGGCAAAACCGATGCCGGTATGCAGCCCGCGGATGAGCGTATTGATGCCGATGACTTCCCCATCAATGTTGAGCAACGGGCCGCCACTGTTGCCGGGATTGATGTTGGCGTCGGTCTGAATGAAATCCTGGTCCAGCGCGCCGCCCTCTTCCCAGGCGGGTACGACGTTGGAGCGGCCCTTGGCGCTGACGTGGCCAAAGGTGACGCTGTAATCCAGGCTGAATGGCGCGCCGATGGCAATGGCGAACTCCCCGACGCGCGTCTTGGAGGAGTCAGCCAGCCGGGCGACCGGCAGATCTTGGGCGGTGATTTTCAGCACGGCGAGATCGGATTCGGAGTCACGGCCGGTGATCTCGGCGGGGAACGTCCGGCCATCGCGCAATTTGACTTCAATCTTCTCGGCGTTTTCGACGACATGGTTGTTGGTGAGCAGGAAGCCATCCTTGCGGATGATGACGCCAGAACCCTGGCCGAACATTTTTTCAGCCTTGTGCGGGTGCGAGGGCTTTTCTGAACCCCGCGGCGCGGCATCGGTTTCCTCATCGAAGGAATCAACGTTCGAGGTGCCAGGCTTCTCCACGACGTTGATCACAACCACGTTGGCCGCGGCCTTTTCGGCGACCTCGATGAACGCGCGATTGAGCTGGCGGGCCAGATCAAGTTCCGGGCTGGCCTGGGCGCTCGCGCAGGTTGAAACCACAAACGCGGTCGTCATCGAAAGGAGCAGAACAAATCTCTGGGTCTTCATAGTTGTCAGGCGGGGGAAACCGCCGATTGAGCGCGCAGCATAGGCGTGGCGGGTGGCGGAGGCCAAGCAAACATTCCGCGGCGGCGTCGGCGCACAGGACTGCTTTCCAGACGCCCGGCCGTTTCATTTCGCCGGGTTGACTTGCGCGCCGTCGCCCCATAAACTTTTATCACTAAATGTTTGAGACGATTGAAAAACTTCTGATCCTCCAAGACCGCGACAAGCAGATCCGCCGCGTCAAATCCGAACTGGACCACATTGAGCCCGAACGTCAGCTGCTCAAGGCCAAATCCGTCGGCGCGCAGAGCGGATGGGATGCCGCCAAGCTCAAGGTGAAGACCATCGAATCGAAGCGCAAGGATCTGGAATTGGAAGTCGGCGCCAAGAAGCAGCTCATTGACAAATACGCCAACCAACAACTCCTGACCCGCAAGAACGAGGAGTATAAAGCGCTGGCCCACGAAATCGACGGCTGCAAGGAAGGCATCGTCAAGATCGAAGACCAGGAAATCGAATTGATGGAGCAGACCGAGGCCGCGCTCAAGGAAGTGGCCGCGGCCGCCAAGCTCGCGGCGGAAGCCAAAAAACTTTTGGACGACCAGGTCGGACTGTTGAACGCCCGCGAGGAAAATTTGAAGAAAGAACTTGCCCAGTTGCAGGCGAACCGTGAGGAACTCGCCTCCGCAGTGGACGAAAGCTCCCGCGGCCGCTATGAGCGTCTCATGAAGAATAAGGGCGACAATGCCGTCGTCGGCGTCCAGCACGGCGTCTGCGGTGGATGTCACATGAAACTGCCGGTGCAGATTTTGGTGACCTGCCAGGCGCAGGCGGAACTGGTGCCGTGCAACAACTGCGGCCGGATTCTTTACTACACGCGCGACATGGATCTGGCGGCTGCTGACTAGGGGAATCGACCCGCCCGTGATTGCGAGGCCGCCCCGCCGCGAAGCGGCTTTCAACCTTCTCGTTTTGTGCTGACAAAGTGAGTTGATTTTTTGACCCCCGCTCCACAAACTAGCCGCTCAATTTAAGTAATGAGCAAACCACTCGCAGGAAAAATTGCCTTTGTCGCCGGAGCTTCCCGGGGCATTGGCCGCGCCATTGCGTTGAAGCTGGCCAGCGCGGGATGCGACGTGGCCATCGCTTATCACAACAGCCACGACGAAGCCGAGGCGGTCTGCCAGGCGATTCGTGGTTTTGGTCAGAAGGCGCTCGCCATTCAGGCGGACGTCGCCGATCCCACGAGCATCGCCGAGGCGTTCACGATTTTCCGTCAGCAGTTCGATCGGGTGGACATCGTGATCAGTAATGCCGCCATCGGCGTTCTAAAGCCCGCGATGGAACTGACGCTGAAACATTTTCGCCGCTGCATGGAAACCAACGCGCTCGCGCTCAACACCCTTGCGCAAAATGCCGTGCCGATCATGCCCGAAGGCGGTTGCATCATCGGCATGTCCAGCCTTGGTTCGGTGCGCGCGATTCCGCATTACTCGTTCATCGGCGCGTCGAAGGCCGCGCTCGAATCGCTGGCCCGTGGCTTGGCGCTGGAACTGGGGCACACGAAGAAAATCCGCGTCAACATCGTCAGCGCCGGCGTAGTGGACACGGACGCCTTGAAACATTTTCCCAACCGCGAGCAACTGCTGGCTGAATCCGCGCGCCGCACGCCCATCGGTCCGACGCTTTCGCCCGAACAGGTCGCCGACGCCGTTTACTTGCTCTGCTTGCCTGAAGCCGCGATGATCACCGGGCACACGCTCGTCGTGGATGGCGGTTACTGCATTTCCGGATGAACAGCCCAACTTTAACCGACGCCGGTTTGTCCGGCGGGATTGCCATTGTCACCGGCGGCAGCCGGGGCATCGGCCGCGCCATCGTCGAGATTCTCGCGGCCTCCGGCATGGAAGTCATCTTCACCTATCGCGATAACGAGGCCGCGGCCAATGAAGTCATCGCGGCGAATCCCGGCAAAACCATCTCCGCCGAGAAGGTGGATGCCTGCGACTCTGCCGCCTGTGCCGCCTTTGTGGAAAAGATTGTGGATCGCACCGGCAAGATCGACCTGCTGGTCAACAACGCGGGCGTTGTCCGCGATAATTTGCTGGCGATGCTCGAAGACGCCGACATCAAGACTGTCCTCGACACGAACGTCATCGGCACGTTCAACATGACGCGCGCCGTGGTGCCGCACATGGTTTCCAAGCGGCGCGGCAAGATCGTGAATCTCAGTTCCGTCTCCGGCGAGAAGGGCGGACGCGGCCAGACGAATTACGCCGCGAGCAAGGGCGCGATCAACGCCTTCACCAAATCGCTGGCGGTGGAACTCGCGTCGCGCAACATCCGCGTCAACGCGGTCGCGCCGGGCGTGATCGAAACCGAGATGTCCAAGACCGTCCGCGAACTCGCGGGCGACCAGATCACGTCGCGCATTTTGCTGAAGCGCATCGGCCAGCCGGCGGACATCGCCAACGCGGTGTGGTTTTTGAGTTCCAAATATGCGGACTACATCACGGGCGAAATCTTGCACGTGGATGGCGGATTTAAGATGGAGTAAACAATCATGAGCAACGAAAACATAACCCAAGCAGAAATCACGGCCATTTTCCCGAAAGTGGCGGAAATCATGGCCGACGCCCTCGGCTGCGACCTCGCGGACGTGAAGCCCAACGCCTCGTTGATCAACGATCTCGGGGCGGAGTCCATTGACTTCCTCGACATCATTTTCCGCCTGGAACGCGGCTTCAAGGTGAAGATTCCGCGCGGCAAAATCATCGAGGATGCGCGCGGCGCGCTTTCCGAAGCGCAGTTTGAATCCGGCGGCGTCGTCAGCGAAGCGGGCGTGGCGCGCTTGAAAAGTTTTCTCAGCGAAGTGCCGGCGGATCGTTTCCCGTCGCCGCTGAAGGTGGCGGAAATCCCGAAGCTGTTCACCTCCGAAACCTTCTGCAAGATGGTGATCCGCCAGCAGAAGAATACGCCGCCGGCTGCCTGAAGATGCCGATGCAGCTGAAAATGGCGGGGCGCGTCACTCTGAGCGCGCCGAACAGGGTGGTAGGGACGCGTTCCACCGCGTCCGATACTTCTGAGGCTGATCGAAGGACGCGGTGGAACACGTCCCTACCAACGATATGACCGGACATTTTCGCGCATTCTCCTTTGTGGACCGGATCACCTCGGTTCAATTGGGGAGCCACGTTCGCGGCGCCTACCAGATTCCTCCGGGCGTGGGCGTGTTCTACCGTCCGCTAATCGCCGAAGCGGTCGGCCAGCTCGCCGCCTGGGCCGCCATGGCCGCGATGGAATTCAAAGTGCGCCCCGTGGCCGGCATCGCCGCAAGCATCGAGCTGCTCGCCGAGGTTCAACCCGGACAAACGCTGGAGCTCGCTGCCGAGATTGAGAGCGTGGACAGCGAAGCCGTTTCCTATTGCGGTTCAGCGACGGTGGACGGCAAGCCCGTGATCCAGCTGAATCATTGCGTCGGTCCCATGTTGATCCAGGAGGATTTCGATGACACTCAAGCGGTGAAAAATCGTTACGCCCTGCTGTGCAATGGGGGTGCCGCGCCCGGAGCGTACGGCGGCGTGCCGGCGGTGAATTTTGAGAACGTCACCGCCGAACCCGGTCGGTGGATTCGCGCGACCTTGGCAATTCCTGGGGAGGCACCTTTTTTTGAGGATCATTTTGCGCGCCGCCCGGTTTTTCCGGGAACCTTGTTCATGCAAAAGGTTCTCGAAATGGCCACCGACCTGGTGGAAAATATTCCGGCTCCCAACGGCGGCCCTTGGGTGGCGCGCATCATCGCCGATGGGAAACTCCGCACGTTTATTCCGCCGGGCGACTTCCTGGAATTTGAAGCCAGGCTTTCCAAGAACGAGGGCAATTCGCTCGTCGTCGCCGTTGAGGCGCGCAAAGCCAAACGCGTCACCGGCAACGCCAAGATTATTTTCACCGCCGGGTCACCCTCATGAATCCGCTCCGCAGAATCGCCATCACCGGTGTTGGCATGGTCACCTCGGTCGGCAACGACGCCCCGACCACCTGGGCCAGTCTGCAGGCCGGGCGCACGGGCTTCGGCCCGATTCAGAACTTCGACGCCAGCGGCTTCTCCACCCGCATCGGCGCCGAGGTGAAAAACTTTGATGCCGATGCCGCCGTCCCCGACCGCAAGCAGCGCAAGTTCGCATCGCGGTCGCATCGGTTCGCCTTCGCCGCCGCCGAAGAAGCGCTGACGGACGCGGGCGTCCGTCCCGAAAACGCCAACAGCCATCGCTGGGGTTTCAGCGTGGGCGCGGGCATGATGGGTTTCACGTTTGACGAGTTGAAGAACGTCCACGCCTCGTGCGCGCCCGGAGGCGAGTTCGATCCCGCGGGTCTGATCGGCAAGGGATTTTCTCCCGACCCGATTGCGTTCTGTCGCGGCCAGACCAACGCGCCGCTCGGATTGCTGACGCATCATTTTGGCATTCGCGGTTACGCCACGTCCGTCCATACCGCGTGCGCTTCCGGCGGTCAGGCCATCGGCACCGCGCTCAAGGCCATGCGGCGCGGCGTGTGTGATTACATGCTGGTTGGCGGCTACGACTCGATGCTCAATCCCATCGGTCTCTCCGGCTTTTGTCTGCTCGGCGCGGTTTCTCCGGACAACGAAACGCCGGAGCGCGCGAGTCGGCCGTTCGATCTCACACGCAATGGATTCGTGCTCGGCGAAGGCGCGGGTTTTCTCGTGCTGGAACATTGGGACGCGGCAGTCAAACGCGGCGCGAAAATTTACGCTGAACTGGCCGGTGATGGAAATTCCCTGAGCTGCTATCGCATCACGGATTCTCCACCGGACGGCAATGGCCCGATTCAAGCGATGCAGCAGGCGCTCGCCAGCGCGGGCATCACGGCCGACGAACTGGACTACGTGAACGCGCACGGCACCTCCACCCAGATGAACGACAAAAGCGAATGTGCCGGACTGCGGGTCGTGCTGGGATCGAACATTGACCGCGTCTTGGTCAGCTCCACGAAAAGCTGCATGGGCCATCTCATCGCCGCCGCTGGCGCGGTGGAAGCGGTGGTCTGCGCGCTCGCCATCCGCGACGGCGTCGCGCCAGTGAATGCGAATCTCACCACGCCCGATCCTGACTGCAACGTCAACCTCGTGCGCGGAAAATCCCAGCCCGTCCGCATCCGCGCCGCGCTGTCGAATTCGCTCGGCTTCGGCGGCTCCAATAGTTGCCTGGTGTTCCGCAATCCGGAGGAAGTGCGATGAGTTCACGCATTGTTTTCACCGGCCTCGGCGCGGTCTGTGGCGCGGGCAAGACGGTGGATGAAATCTGGGACGCGATTGTCAACGGCCGTTCCGCCGTCGGCCCGATCAAACAGTGGGACGCCAGCCAGTGGCCGGTGAACGTGGCCGCTGAAATTACGACCGACAACCGCACGCTCGTTCCGGATCGCAAGCTTCACAAAATTATTTCCCGCACCGACATGTTTGGCCTCTACGCCGCCGATCTGGCGGTGCAACAATCCGGTCTGCTCGCACATCGCGAAAAGATGGACACGGCGGCGGTGGTTCAGTTCGATGACCGCACTGGCATCATCAGCGGTTCGGGTGGCGGAACCTTTCGCAGCAGCTACGATTATTTGCCGCTGCTCACGGCGGCGCAGGGCGATTTGAAAACGTTCGGCAAGGAACTCAGCAACGTGGTCAATCCGATGTGGCTGTTGAAGAATTTGCCGAACAACGTTCTGTGTCACGTCGGCATCCGCTACAACTTCAAAGGTTCCAACGGTTGCATCACCAATCAGTGCGCGGGCGGCATCATGGCCGTGGCGGAATGCGCCGCTTCGGTGCGTCTCGGTGAAGCCGACCGCATGACGGCGGTGGGCCATGACGCGCCGTTCGAGCCGGAGACGGCTTTGAATTATCATCGGCTTGGCTTGTTGTCGGAGGATGTGTTGCGTCCGTTCGATGCGAAGCGCAGCGGCACGATTTTTGGCGAAGGCGCGGGTGCCGTCGTCCTGGAAACTGCCGAAGATGCGAAGGCGCGCGGCGCGACAATCCTCGGCGAGTTCCTCGGCTCGGGTTGTTGCAGCGAGGCCACGGGAATTCTCGACCTCCGTCCCGACGGCGACGGTGTGAGTCGCGCCATTGAAACTGCCCTCTCGGAAGCGGGCATCACCCCTGAACAAGTCGGCATGATCGTTGCGCACGGCAATGGCACGCGTGCTTCCGATGGTTCTGAGGCGCTCGGCATCCGCCGCGTGTTCGGGGGTAATCCGCCGCCGGTCACGGGTTTCAAGTGGGCGTACGGACATTTGATTGCCGCATCGGGCATTGTTGATCTCGTGCTCGCGCTGAAGGCGTTGAGCCAGCAGGTCGTTCCCGGAATTGCCACGTTGAACTCAATTGATCCGGAGATCGCGCCGTTCCCCGTTTCCACCGCGCCGCAAAAACCGCGCAGCGACATCGCGCTGGTGATCTGCCGTGGTTTCGGCGGCATGAACGTGGCGGTGCTGGTGCGCGGGGCGGCAAACTCGTGAGCACGCGAATCAATTCCGACGAGGTAGCGGTCGGTGCGCTTGCGCCGACCAAGCGCCGCGCAGAGCGGTGCAACGCCCCGCCGGAACGCGTGATGGTTCAAAAGAGTTCCGGCCCTGAACGGGCCGGTTGTTCGGCGCAAGCGCGCCGAACTCTACCGCTCAATTGAATGTGCGCGTCATCGAAGTCGCCAGTGCCACCTCCACCCACTTCGCGCTGCGGGATTGATTCGGTTGAAATTTCCCGGATCGAAAAGCTGCTGGCGGATTTGAAGCCCGAAGAGCTGCGAGACTTTTTCAGCGAACAGGAGTTGCAGGATGCCGGGCAAGGTGCCGGGCGTGCCGCGAGTTTGGCCGCGCGATTCGCCGCAAAGGAAGCGTGCTGCAAACTTTTTCCCCGCGAAACCACCCTCGGCAAAATTGAGCCCGCCGACTTCAGCGTCCGGCGCGATGCCTACGGCGCGCCGCAAATCGAACTCAGCTCCAACGCCGAATCGGTGATGAACCGCCATCGTCTCGCGGCCATTCGTGTTTCCCTGACGCACACGGAGACAAGCGCGGCGGCGGTGGCGATGGCCGAGCTGCGCCAGACCGAAGTGCCATGGATCGGCAAAGTGCTTTACCATCTGCTGCCGTATCGGCGCGGTTTGGTGCTGGAAAGCATGAGACGCGTGTTTGGTGATGTGGTGCCGGAGGACGAGATCAAACGGCTGGCGCAGGCGTATTACGGACATTACGCGCGGTTCGCCAGGGAGTTTGTCACGCTGCCGTTCATGTCGAAGTCGCGCCGGGAAAAATACGTCCGTGTCGAGAACCAGGAATCACCCCTGGGCGCGCACGCCAAGGGCAGGGGACTGTTGCTGTTGACCGGGCACTTCGGCAACTGGGAGGCTTCAACCAGCGCGGCGATCAAGCAGTTTCCCGAGTACAAGGGCCTTTTTTACTTCGTGCGGCGGCCAATTAAACCGCAATGGCTGAACGAGCTGATCGCCTGGCGGGACCGGCGCAATGGCTTCGGCACGCTCGCCAAGTCCGGCTCGCTGGACACCATGCTCGATCTGCTGGCGAAGGGCGCGATCATCGTCTTTGTCTATGACCAGCACGCGGGCCGCAAGGACGGCGTGGTGGTGGATTTTCTCGGCCACCCGGCGGGCACATTCAAGAGTCTCGCGCTGCTGGCGCTTGCGACGGGTGCGCCGGTGATTCCCGCCGCCAGTTGGCGTGAACCAGACGGGACGCATGTGCTGCGCTTTGAAGATCCGCTGGCGTTGATCGAGTGTGAGAGTGCGAGCGACACGATCAAGAAGAACACGCAGTTGTTCAACGATGCACTCGGCCGGATGCTGCTGCGTCATCCTGAGCAGTGGATCTGGATGCACCGTCGTTGGAAAGTCTGAAAAAAACGCCGCGACAAAACGCAGCGCTTTTAATCCCCATCTGACCCGATCAGGCAACCTTGGTCTGACGGCGGCGCACAAGCCAGCCGACAAGGCCCACACCTACCAGAGCGGCGGCAGTTGGCTCGGGAACTGGCGCAGTTGTGGCGCGATAGGCCCATTCTTCATAGCCATCGTTGTTGACGTAGGCACCGCCTTTGCCGCCGAATTGGGAATAGAGATAGACGTAATCCGTGTTGGCTCCGAACATGGACGTGGGAATATACGCGAGCAGGTCACCGGAGCCGCTGCCCGAATTCATGTTGTAGTTCAGCAGGATCTCGCTATCGGTGCCGGCATCCAAATTATAGCGCAACACGGAAGGGGCGGCGGTCAGATCGGCCAATGTGCTGGCGGTGCCGAGGGCCGAACCGCGCGTGTACAGTTGCAGTTTGTCCAGGGAGAGCAGGGGATCGCTGTTCTTCTGGTTGATGTCCAAAAAGAACTGGTAGTAGTTGATCCCGCTGAGATTTGAGATGGTGACGGAGCTCAAGATCACGTCGTGGGTGAATGTGCCCGAAGTATTGACATTCTGCATGACCGGCCGCGCATCGGCGTTGTAGCCCTCGACGAGGTCGGCATTGCCGCTGATCCGCACGAACGAATTGAGGGAGCCGCTGCCGGTGGACTGGGCATCGGTGCGGATGAAGAAGGCGCTGTTGATCATGCCGGAGGAGGTGCCGGAGGTCAGATCCAGGCTGGTGGCCTGGGCGGAAACTCCAGTTGCGAGCGCCGCCAGTGCCAGTATGGTTTTACCAAGATGAGGGAATTGCGATTTCATGCTTTTAGTCCTGCCTTTTGATTTCACGAATTGGTACAACGAATTATTCGCTAGGCAAAGCATGTCACGAAGAACGATTGCCATCAATGATCGCAGTGGTTTTTGGGCCGTGAATCATTGCTGACAGGAGGTAGGGAGTTTTACGAGCGTAATGTTACGGACAGCTTGATCGGCGAATGACTTCGAAGCGACGGAAGAGCGGGCAGGTCGATCAGGAAAAACACTCAACCCAAAGAATGGATCTGCAGGCGCCAGCAGTGGAACGTGCAGCAGCAGGAGTGCCCGCTGGTCGTGCGCCAGTTGGAAGGTTGCGCTTCGGGGACAAGGGTTACTTCAATTCCGCCGCGATTTGCTGGCCGAGTCCAACAGCTTCCGTGAGCGGGCGTTTTCCTTCGGCTCGCTGGACGGTGTTGTGCAGAAAGGAAACCGCGCGAATCTGGATTTTATCGCCGACGATTTCTGCGTGGGCACCCACCGGGCTTTGGCAGCCGCCGCCCATCGCCGCGAGAAACGAGCGCTCGGCCGTGACGCACTGAAACGTGTCGGGATGATTCAGTCGGGCGCAGATTTTTTCCAGGCGCTCGTCGTTCGTGCGGATTTCAATGCCGATGGCGGCCTGGCCGACGCACGGGAGCATCACATCCACATCGAGAATCACCGCGAGCAAACCTTCCGGCACGCCGTCGCCGAGAATTTTTCCTTCGGGCGTAATCTTGAACTTCAGCCGCGTCATGCCGGCGAGCGCCAGCACGGTGGCGTCGAGTTCCGGTTTGTCCATGAGCTTCTGCATCCGTGTGGCGACGTTGCCGCGGATGTCCACGATCTTGAGTCCGCCATGATGCGCGAGCAATTGGGCTTTGCGCCGCGTGCTGCTGGTCGCGATGACGGCCCCGGCGGGCAAATCCTTCACCTTCAAATGCGGTGGATAACCCCGGCGCGCATCGCCATTGGCTTTCAAAAAGGCGGCATCGCGGTAGATCAAAACGTCGCGTACATCTTCGCGTTTCCCGCCGACGGCGCCGAGCTTCAAGCCTGCCGGCAATTCCGTCGGCAAATCTTTCAAGCTGTGAACGGCGAGGTCCGCGCTTTGGTCGAGCAGGGCGACTTCCAGTTCCTTGGTGAAAAGACCTTTGGGCAGGGCTTTGTTTTCCTGCGCGAGCGACGCGGTTTGCATCTTGTCACCAGTGGTCTTGATGATTCGCAACTCGAACGACCCCTCGGGAAACGCCGCGCGGCACTTCGCGAGGATCATGTTGGATTGGGCGAGCGCGAGCGCGCTGCCGCGCGTGGCGATGATAATGGTTTTGGCTGGCATATTCTTAACCCGCAGATTTCGCAGAGTCTCGCAGTTCGGAAAAGTTGGATCTGCGTTCATCAGCGAAATCTGCGGGGGACTTCGCGGTGAGCAATACTTTTACTTTGTCCGCGATGATTTTTTCACAGCGCGCAATTTCCTCGTGGCGCTGTTTCAAGTAGTCGTTCGCGATGGTCTGGAGGTCGTCCACGTTGTACAGATAAACGTCCGGCATGGAGTTCACCTCCGGATGGATATCGCGTGGAACGGCGATATCAATCAACAGGAGCGGACGATGCTTGCGGAGCTTCATCAGCGGTTCGAGCTTCGCGCGATCCAAAATGTGATGCGGTGCAGCGGTGCTGCTGATGGCGATGTCAATCTTCTCAAACTCCGCCGCCCAATTGTCGAACGACACCGCGCTACCGCCGAGTTCAGTCGCGAGCGCGAGTGCGCGGTCGTGTGAGCGGTTGGCCACGATGATGCTTTTCGCGCCGCGCGAGAGCAGGGCGCGCGCGGTTTTCTCGCTGGTGTCGCCCGCCCCGATGACCATGACGTGGCGGTCTTCGAGCGATTCAAAAATTTTCTGAGCGAGTTCCACGGCGACGGAGGCGACGGAGACACTGCCGCGCTGGATGCTGGTTTCGGTGCGGACGTGCTTGGCGACGTTGAAGGCGCGTTGAAACGCCTTGTTCAGCTTGCCGCCGGTGTGCTGATGCTGCAGCGCGAGGTCGTAAGCTTTCTTGAGCTGGCCGAGAATCTCCGTTTCGCCGAGCACCATCGAATCAAGTCCGCACGCGACTTTGAACAGGTGATGCAGGCTGTGGGGCTCGGCGAGCGTGTAAACCTCCTCGGTAAGCGGCGCGTCGAAGGCGTGGGTCGTTCGGAGAAATTGCTTCAACTCGGCGAAGGCCTGGGCGGGTTCCAGATTTGTCGCGGCGTAAATCTCTACGCGGTTGCACGTGGAGAGGATCACCGCTTCGTGGGCCGTGCCGGAAGCGCGCAGGGCGGTGAGCGCGTCGGGAATCCTGGCCTCGACAAAGGCGAACCGCTCCCGCAATTCCACGGGCGACGAACGGTGGCTCAAGCCGATGACGACGACGCTCATGGATGGTGGATGGACGAAAGCAGGTTGGTGCTCCAAAAGGTCAGCAGCAGAAAAATAAACGCACCGATCATGGCCAACGCAAAAAACCGGCTGGACGCAGAGAAGAACAGGCGCCCCGCGAGCAGCGCCGCATAGACGAACCACATGAAACCCGACCAGAGCACCTTGGTTTCCTTCCAATAGGGCAGCGCGTCGGGGTGCGGCAGGCGTTCACCCAACGCCAGCCCGAGGGTGAAGAGCACAAAGCCGATGATGATGAATCGTACCGTGACGAATTCGAGTCGCTGGATAGGTGGCAGCAATGACAACACGGCGCAGAGCTTGTGGAATTTTAGATCATGCTGCTGCGTCAAAAACATTCCCGCCGCCACCGCGCCCAGGCCGAATGCGCCATACGCGAGTAAAATGGTCGCGGCGTGCAGGCTGGTCAGGCCGTTGGCGAAATTCGGCTGCGGCCCGCGCGGCGGATCGAGCGACGGCATCAGCGCGAACACGCCGATGGCGAACAGCACCGGCGACGCGAAGGCGCCGAGAAATCGCAGCCGGGACCACAAGCCGACGACCAGATAGGTGGCGACGATGGTCCAGGCGATGAAGATGGTGGCTTCGAAGAGATTGTTGACCGGGCATTGGTTCAACGAGAAACCGCGCTTGAACATGGCGAACGTGTGCAGGCCGGCGGCGGCGAGCAGCAAAAGATAATTCACCCGGTTGTCCTGGCGAAAACCTTTGCGCCACAGGAATACCGAATAAATCATGCTGACGCCGTAAAAGATCACGGCGAGCAGGAAGAAATGTCGGTCAGTAAACCAATCCATCGCCGACAGGTTAATTCAGGAAACTCACCGGGCAAGCGTCAAGTGCGGCGGGCCAGCCGTTGCTTCTTAAAAGCGGGTGTTTCGTGGCGGGATCACAAATTTTGCTCACATTTCGCCAACAGGTGATTATCGGGTGTCGGCGCTCTGCCAGATACTTCGCAGCGGATGAAGACGCCGCATTACAAAACTCTCGATGCCAACGGAGCCGTGGCAGACATCGCCTACGCCCTCAGCGAGGTCATTGCCATTTACCCCATCACCCCCTCCTCGCCGATGGGCGAGTGGGCGGATCAATGGGCCGCCGCCGGGCAGAAAAATCTTTGGGACACGATCCCGTCCGTCGTCGAGATGCAAAGTGAGGGCGGTGCTGCGGGCGCGATTCATGGCGCGCTGCAAACCGGCTCCCTCGCGACCACGTTCACCGCGTCGCAGGGTCTGCTGCTGATGATTCCCAACATGTACAAGATCGCCGGCGAATTGACGCCGGTGGTTTTCCATATCGCCGCCCGGTCGCTCGCGGCTCAGGGGCTTTCGATTTTTGGCGATCACTCGGATGTGATGGCGGCTCGGCAGACGGGTTGGGCGATGCTTTGTTCGAATTCGGTGCAGGAAGCGCATGATCTCGCGCTCATCGCCCACGCGGCGACGCTAGAAGCGCGCATTCCCTTCCTGCATTTCTTCGACGGCTTCCGGACCTCGCACGAGGTTGGCAAGATCGACATGATCGGGAAGGAAGTCGTGCGCGCGATGATCAGCGAGGAGCGCGTGACCGAACATCGGCTGCGCGGGTTGACGCCGGATCGGCCCGTGTTGCGCGGCACCGCGCAGAATCCTGACGTCTATTTCCAAGCGCGCGAGACGGTGAATCCGTTCTACGACAAGTGTCCCGACCTCGTTGAGCAGGCGATGGCGAAGTTCGGCGAACTGACCGGTCGTCGTTATCAGCTCTATGAGTATCACGGTGCACCGGATGCGGAGTTCGTGGCCATCGTCATGGGCTCTGGTTGCGAAGCGGTGCATGAGACGGTGGATTATCTCAATGCCAAGGGTGGGAAAACGGGGGTCTTGAAAGTGCGCCTGTATCGTCCGCTCGATGCCAGGCGACTCATCGCCGCGCTCCCGGCGACGACCAAAGCCATCGCCGTCTTGGATCGCACGAAAGAACCCGGTGCCGGGGGCGAGCCGCTCTATCTTGATGTTGTCAACGCGTTCGTCGAAGCCGCCCCGGGATCCTCCGTAAACGGTCCACCGAAATTCGTCCGCCCGCCACGCATCGTCGGCGGGCGTTTTGGTTTATCGTCCAAGGAATTCACGCCTGCGATGGTCAATGCGGTTTTTAAAAATCTCCAGCTCACCCTGCCGAAGAATCATTTCACGGTCGGCATCAACGACGACGTCGGCCACACGAGCCTCGCGGTGGACGAAACTTTTTCCATCGAACCGCCGGATGTGGTGCGCGCGTTGTTCTACGGTCTGGGCGCGGACGGCACGGTCGGCGCGAACAAGGAATCCATCAAGATCATCGGCGAGAACACGGACAACTACGCGCAGGGTTATTTCGTCTATGACTCGAAGAAGTCCGGCGCGATCACCATCTCGCATCTGCGTTTCGGGCCGAAGCCGATCCGCTCCACGTATCTGATCACGCACGCAAATTTTGTGGCGTGTCATCAACCCATCTTTCTCGAACGGATGAACGTCGCGGAATGTCTCGTGTCTGGCGGGACGCTGCTGCTCAACTCGCCGAAAAAACCCGAGGACGTCTGGAAGTCGCTGCCCGTCGAGACGCAACGCGAGCTCATCACCAAGCAAGCGAAGCTCTACACGATTGACGCCATGAGCGTCGCTCGTGCCGCTGGCATGGGGCCGCGCATCAACACGGTGATGCAAACCTGTTTCTTCTCCGTGTCCGGCGTATTGCCGCGCGAAGAAGCGATCCAGGCGATCAAGAATTCGATCAAGAAAGCGTACGGCAAGAAGGGTAAGGACATCGTCAACATGAACATCGCCGCCGTGGACACTACGCTGGCGCATCTGGTCGAGGTGACGGTTCCGGCGTCGGTTGAGACCGGCGTCGTCATCCGTCCGCCGGTGCCTGCTGGAGCACCCGCCTTCGTGCGCAATGTGCTTGGCCCGATTGCCGGTGGCTGCGGGGATCGGCTGCCCGTCAGCGCGATGCCGTGTGACGGAACATTCCCGACCGGCACGGCGAAGTGGGAGAAACGCAATCTGGCCACGGAAGTCCCCGTGTGGGATCCGAAGGTTTGCATTCAATGCGGCAAGTGCGTGTTCGTCTGTCCGCACGCGACGATTCGCAGCAAGGTGTTTGACGCTTCCCATAACCACGCACCCGAGGCGTTCAAATCCGCCGCCGCCCGGCTGCCCGAGTGGAAGGGAAAGAAATTCTCGATTCAAGTCGCCGTCGAAGATTGCACCGGGTGCGGCGTGTGTGTGGATGTCTGTCCCGCGCGGAACAAATCCGAGACCAGACTCAAGGCGATCAACATGCGCCCGCAGGCGCCATTGCGCGACGCCGAGGTGAAGAACTGGGATTATTTCCTGACCATTCCCGAGTTGGATCGGCGCACGGTTTCGACCGACACTCTTCGCGGGATGCAGGCGCTTGAACCGCTGTTCGAGTTTTCGGGCGCGTGCGCCGGTTGCGGCGAGACGCCGTATCTCAAGCTGCTGACTCAATTATTCGGCGACCGCATGGTGGTGGCCAACGCCACGGGCTGTTCTTCCATCTATGGGGGCAACCTGCCGACCACGCCTTGGTCCCAGAACTTGGACGGCCGCGGTCCGGCCTGGTGCAACTCGCTCTTCGAGGACAATGCCGAATTCGGTCTTGGCTTCCGCGTGAGCATTGACAAGCAGCGCGAGTTCGCCGGCGAATTGTTGCGCAAGCTCGCGCCCTTGGTGGGCGGGGAACTCGTTGATAATATCCTGCTCGCAGAGCAAAAGGACGAGGCGGGCATCTACGACCAGCGCGAACGCATCGTTGAATTGAAAAAGCGTCTCGCTGTGATTGAATCCCCCGAGGCCAGGCGCCTGCTCACGATCGCCGACATGCTCGTGCGCAAAAGCGTCTGGATCATCGGCGGCGATGGCTGGGGTTATGACATTGGTTACGGCGGGTTGGATCATGTGCTTGCCAGCGGTCGCAACGTGAAGGTGCTGTTGCTCGACACGGAAGTTTACTCGAACACCGGCGGACAGGCCTCAAAGTCCACGCCGCGCGGCGCGGTGGCGAAATATGCGTCCGGCGGCAAACCGGCGGCCAAGAAAGATCTCGGCCTCATCGCGATGACTTACGGGAACATCTACGTCGGCTGCGTGGCGATGGGCGCGAAGGACGAGCACACGTTGAAAACATTCCTTGAAGCCGAGGCGTATGACGGGCCGGCGATCATCATCGCGTATTCGCATTGCATCGCGCACGGCATCAACATGGCGACGGGGCTGCAAAACCAAAAGGCCGCGGTGAACTCCGGTCACTGGCTGCTCTACCGATTCAATCCCGACCGCGCCGCGAAAGGCGAGAATCCGTTGCAACTCGATTCGCCGGCGCCGCGCATCAAGCTTGGCGAGTATCGCGCGATGGAGAACCGCTTCAAGATGCTGGAGAAGAGCCATCCCGAGCAGGCGAAGGTCCTGCTCGGCCAGGCGCAGGAGGATGTCAACCTCCGCTGGAAACTGTATCAACATCTCGCGGCGCGCAGTCTCAAGGAGGCGCCCGCCGCCGCCAAAACACCGGCCACCGCGGAGAACTGAGCAAAGGAGAAAATACTATGGATCTCAGCACAACTTATCTGGGCCTGAAACTGCGCACGCCGCTCGTCCCTTCCGCCGCGCAGCCGCTCACGGAAAACCTGGACAGCATCAGACGCATGGAGGACGCCGGCGCCGCCGCCGTGGTGATGCACTCGTTGTTCGAGGAACAGCTTTCCCTCGAACGGAAGGAATTGTTCGAGAGCCTGACGCAGGGCACGGATAGTTTTGCGGAAGCGTTGAGTTATTTCCCCGAGCCGTCGGAGTTTCAGGTCGGGCCGGAGTTGTATCTCGAGAACATTGTGAAGGCGAAAGCCGCGGTGAAGATCCCGATCATCGCCAGTCTGAACGGCTCGACGCCCGGTGGCTGGGTGGAATATGCGAGAAAGATCGAAAAGGCCGGTGCGGACGCGCTGGAACTGAACATCTATTGGATTCCCACCGACCCGTCGCTCAGTTCCATCCGCATTGAGGACACTTACATTGAAATCCTCCGGTCGGTGAAGGAGCAGGTGAAGATTCCAGCCGCCGTCAAATTGAGTCCGTTCTTCACCAACTTCGCAAACATGTCGCGCCGGCTCGAGGTCGCGGGCGCGGACGGGTTGACGCTGTTCAACCGTTTTTATCAGCCCGACATTGACCTGGAAATGCTTGAGGTCTCGCCCAATCTCTTGCTGAGCACGCCCATGTCCATGCGTCTGCCGCTGCGGTGGATCGCCATCCTGCGCGACCAGGTCGGGCTCAGCCTCGCGGCGACCAGCGGCATTCATCGGGCGACTGATGCGATTAAGATGCTCATGGTGGGTGCGGATGTGACCATGCTTTGCTCCGCGATTCTGCGGCATGGACCCAAACAAATCGGGGTCATTGAAACGGAAATGCGGTCATGGCTCGAGGAGCACGAATACGAATCGGTGCGGCAATTGCAGGGCAGCATGAGCCAGAAAAACTGCCCCGACCCGGCGGCGTTTGAGCGGGCGCAATACATGCGGGCCATCGCCGGCTACCGGCCAGCCTAGAATCGGAGCGCGCGGTCAGGCCGCCACGAGGTTCACCATCTTCTTTGGGACGACGATGACTTTCTTGATCGTTTTGCCGACGAGGAACTCCTGCACCTTCGCGGAAGCTAGCGCGACGGCTTCGAGCGTGGCGTTGTCGGCATCGGCGGCGACCTTGATCACGTCGCGCATCTTGCCGTTCACCGAGACGGGGATTTCAATTTCGCTCTCGACCAGCAACGCGGGATCGAACTTTGGCCACGGAGCGTAAGCCAATGACGAATGACGAATGACGAATGACGAATCTACTTTTGCCCACAGCTCGTCGGCCAGATGCGGCGCGAAGGGCTGGAGCAGAACCAAAAACTCGCGCAGCACGGCCACGGGTCGGGTCTCCCACGTCATCGCCTCGTTGGCGAACACCATCATCGCCGAGATCGCGGTGTTGAAGCGCAGGCCGTCGAGGTCTTCGGTGACTTTCTTGATGCAGGCGTGCAGCGTTTTCAACTGCGCGGGCGTCGCCGCCACGTCTTTGATCGCCGCGTTGAGCTTGATGAGATTCAGCAGCTCCTGGTTGCTTAGTTCCTTCGTTGTCGTCTCGGCTTGTTCAAACTCCGTCTCGGAAGTTTCATCCACGAACAGCCGCCACACGCGACCGAGAAAACGGTACACGCCCTCGACGCCCTTGGTGTTCCACGGCTTGGTGTCCTGCAACGGCCCCATGAACATTTCGTAAAGCCGGAACGCGTCCGCGCC
>JANPGB010000476.1:0-4468 GCA_031423695.1 Verrucomicrobiota bacterium | reverse complement strand
CTGTTCGTCGACAAGACGCGCTTCAGCGCGTTCATCCAATACGTTTCCCGCTCAAGGATGTCATTATCCGAGGCGTGAGTGTCAGCGATTTCCAAAATGGAATACTGGAAGTGCTTCATGTGCTGGTCCCCGCGCTCTGTCAGCACCTTTTTTAATTCCTTGTTCCCACCGTGTCCGTTTTCCGCGTAGCTGCACCAGCGTTGCCAGATGCCGCTCTTGCCGGAAGCCTTGCCAACGTAATGCCTGCCCGTGGTGGTGTCGGTGATCAGGTAGATGCCCTTGATGTTCGCCAGCGCGCCGTGCCAAGCAGGAATCTTTTGCTCGGTGATTGTTTTTAGGTTGCTGTGGCTCAAGACGACAGCGTTGTATCCTGGAAATTCTTTGATGGTCATCTTTTCAGCACGGATTTCGGAAATCGTCAGCGCAATCTCCTTTTTGTGCCAGATATACGAAGCCCGGACACCACCTCGTTTGTGGTGGACAATAATGCGCCCAATCAGGTCGTCCTGGTTTGGAAGCAACTTGGTGGAATAAAGAAAGTCTCCCAAGTAGTCGGGGTGCGGCTTGCAACCGAGAATTTGATACACACCGGCGAAAAGCCAATGACTTCCTCCCAAGTCAATAAGACTGATAACATGGGCACACTTGAAATTTCTTTGTCCCTGCCGCTCCTGCCATTTCTTGAAATTGCCAGCGTAGTAAACGTCAATCGGGTGTTCACGCTGGTTATAGCAAGCCAGATGAATCTTGAGATCATCAGTGTCGAACTCGATTCCGGCGGCTTTCAAAAATGTGACGAGGCCAATCATGGCGGTAATAAAATCAGATCAAGTGCGTCCTCCCGGTCAGCAATTCCTGCATCATGCCCTGCTTGAGGGCGCGGGTCTTGGCGCGGCGCGGCGCCAACGCCGCCAGTTCCACGTCTAGCACCACCGTCAACGCCTCGGCCCAGCGCCAGCTCGGCGTCGTGGCTTCCGTTTGGCCGACAGTTCTCATTAAAATCGTGGCGGTTGACTTTTACCCGCTGGGCGGCATTGTGGCAATGCCGGTGGACAAAATTCGGCCCCAGCGCCGTGTGTTTCGGGTCTAAGGATCAGTGAAACCTATATCCATCGGTTTTTTACTATCCCTGCCAGCCTTTTGCCAGCACGGCCCGGTTGAACCATGACGGGATTTTATCCGTTTTCAATTCCAACTGTTTGCCCTCGGTGATTTCCGCCAGCCAGGTGTGTTTGCCGTCGGCGTTGTCGCCGGAGTTGTCAAAAATGTAAGCGCGGTTCGTGTGCCGGATGGCATCCATCAACGAGGCCAGTGACCGACCGTAGCGTTCGGCAACCTTATCCTCCGGCACGTCGTGACCGCCCAGCTTCACGCGACTTTTCACCCGCGAAATGTTGATGGCCGGATCGTCCGTGGCGACGAAATACAAATACGTCCGGTAGCCTCCCGCCTGCGCCTGCGCCAGCAAATCCACCTTGCTGGGATGCGACATCACCGTTTCCAGCGTGAATGAAATTTTCTGTTCCATCAGCTTTTGCCGGAGGAAGTCGCTGGCCACCGAGGCGAGATACGAATTTACCGCCATCGCGCCGAAGTCCAGACGGTTGTTGGCAAAAGTCAGTTGTCTGGCGGTCGCGCCGAATCCGGCGTCGTTGAGGAATTTGGAATCTTTGAAAAAGTTCAGCACCGCGTCGGCGGTCGTGGTCACCCCATAGGCGGTGAAATCCAGAAAGGTTTGCCGCCGGATCTCCGATTCCATTTCATCCGGGTTCAGATAGACCCCGAGCAAGGCCGCAGGCAGGTGGGATTTCAGCGTGCTTTTGCCCGAACCATTTGGCCCGGCGAACATTCTCAGCCGTGGCGTGGGCGCGCTCACCGGATGGTGAAAATCTTCCCGGAGACAAATTGGGTGGGCGGTTCGATTTTCTTCACCGGCAGCTTGCGGCCATCGGGGAAGACTTCGTAGATGACGCCGTCCTGCGATTGCAGCACGCTCTGGCCCGACGCGAGAACGTGTTCACGCGCCGCCGCGAAGGCGGAGCCGGACACGGCAGGGAACTGGCTTTCGAGCTGTTGAATGTCTTGGTCTGACATGGCGAATCTTTCTGGTTTGAATATAGAGCAGCCGCCCGTTTACAGCAACCTTGTCTTTCCGGTCAGCAATTCTTGCATCATGCCCTGCTTGAGGGCGCGGGTCTTGGCGCGGTGCTGCTCCAACGTCGCCAGCTCCGCGTCCATGTCCGTCAGCGCCTCGGCGATGGCGGTTTGTTCGGGGCACGATAAATTCATTGTTGCTCCTCCTGCTCTTTGAGCTTTTTAAGATATTGGCGTGTGATCGCCAGCAGTTCCTTTAAAGAACCATGCACCTTATCAAACTCGTTGAACACCCCCTTGCCCCGGTGGCTGAGATTGCTACGCACCAGATAATAGTAGGCGAAGCTGCTCTTGGCATTGTTGGCGTCGAGCCGGTAGGTCTGATCAGGATTGCGCGAATCGGACACGCGGTCCGTGCGGTTTACGTGCGCCCGCACCGCCTCCGGCATCCCATCCAATTCATGCAGCCGCTTGATTCTTTCCATCGGGTCATGGCCAGGACCAAAGCAAAATGCCGAAAGTCGCTCCAGGACGGACCAGAGCAGTAGATAAGCCATCTGGGACCGGAAGAACCGCTGCCAGTTTGCATCAAAGCTGTCCCCGGCCATGCGGTCCACTTCGGTCAGCACCTGCTGCACGCTATCCAATCCCGGACCAAATGCAGGATCGTCCGAAAGCCTCCACGACGAGGAATCAATGTGCTGCGGATTGCCCTTGTTTGGAAAACGGATGACCAGCGCGTTTGCCTGTATGCCGGTCGCCAACTTTACCACGGACCACTCGTAGTGTTTTCGCGGCTCGAAGGCGCAGACTGCGACGTAAGCGTCGCGTTCCCGCCCTGCCTTCCAGTGCAACAGAAAACCCTCGACGGTTCCGCCTTCGCCCGTCCGCAGCAGGGGAAGCCCGTCCCGCACCCAAAGCTCACCGGAAACCGAATCGCATTTGTATGTCTCAACCACTGCGCGGAGAGACTCGAACGCGGGGAAGCCGGGTTTCAGTGCCCCGTAAACAAATAGTGGCCAGTCCAGCCTTTCCGGCAGGTCCATCGCTTGTGATTGGCCAACGTCACTCATACCAGCCGTGTCCTCCCGGTCAGCAATTCCTGCATCATGCCCTGCTTGAGGGCGCGGGTCTTGGCGCGGCGCTGCTCCAACGCCGCCAGCTCCGCGTCCATGTCCGTCAGCACCTCGGCGATGGCCTTTTGTTCGGAATGAGGTATTTCAGGCATAAGTGTGAAACTATATCACCGCTGGCACCTCATAGATTCCCAACGCGAGTTTGGTTTCTTTAGAAAGATTACCGATGTGGTCGCTGATCCAATCCACCAGCTCCGGGCCGGCAATGACTGTGACTTGTGATTTCTCGGCTGTCTTTCGCAATTCATCGGAGACGGAGGCGGAAGTGACGAAGATGTGTTCGTGGTCGTCGTATTCGCCGGCGTGTGCCTTGCGAATCTCCTCAAGTTGATGAATACCATGCTCATTGGAAAAACCTTGATGATGCTTAACCTGCACGAACAATTTTACCACCGTGCAGCGGTCACTGCGGGAGGCTTTCACATCTGCGTCAGCAAAACTTCCAAAGTGAGTCTTGGCTAAAACTTGGGCATCGTAACCCTCTGCTTCCAATAATTCGCGGACCAGATATTCCAACCCAGTGCCCCCCGTTTGAAGGTTGGTATTTCCTGATTGGATGTTCGCCAACAGCTTAAGCTTGAAATTCTCACGTTTCCGTGAGCGACACCATGCGCGAGTAGCGCGGGATTTCCGCCAACCGCGTAAAGGCGTCCACGATCTTGTGAATGTCCTGGGCGCGAAGCCGGTTCTTGTTGCCGTCCTTGATGAACGCCTTCGAGGCATCAACCATGAAAATGCCCTTGCGGGCGCTGGCGTTTTCCTTGTCCAGCACAATGATGCAAGCGGGGATGCCCGTGCCGTAAAACAGATTCGCGGGCAGGCCAATGATGCCTTTGATGTAACCGCGCGACACGATCTCGCGGCGGATGGCCGCTTCCGCGCCGCCTCGGAACAGCACGCCATGTGGAAGGATGCACGCGCCTTTGCGCCGGTCAGTTTTGGAAAAACCGGCTTCGTTGTCTGGAAATAAATCCGCAGCATCACAGGACTGCCACACCGCGTCTGCAATCCGCTTCCATTCGGCGCTAACGGCTTCGGCCACCAGCACGCCAAGTTCCTTCGCGCGGGTGGCGGGCACGATGGCGAGGAAGATGTTGGGCAAATTGGGGGTGAGCAACTCCTGCGTTTCCCAACCGAGGGAGTCCCAGCAGGACTTTCCGCCAACCCTGATCCGCTTCCACAGGTCATCGCGCCAGTGCAAATCGAGGAGCGGTTGGTTCGCCAGGTTGGGGAAGATG
>JANPGB010000475.1:0-9036 GCA_031423695.1 Verrucomicrobiota bacterium | reverse complement strand
GATGGAAACGCCGCCGGCATTGACGGCGATGACCTGATAATAATACGTCGCGCTCGCACTCAAACCGATGTCGTAATAAACCGTTTCCGTAATGCTTGCGAGAAACGTGAACGGGCCCCCGGCACTGGTCGCGCGTTTGATGAGATAGCCCACGGCTCCGGAAACGGCGTTCCAGTTGAGCACGATGTTGGTGGTGCCATTTTGATAAAAGTTGGCCGTGAGCGAACCGGGCTTGGACGCGGGTGCGGTGGGCAAGGCCACCCCCACCACCGAAGTTGAATTGCCACTGGTGCCACCCGCGCTGGCGGCGGTGAGGAAGTATCGGTGAATGGTTCCGTCGGTCGGCGAAATATCCGTGTAAGTCGTGCTGGTGGTTGCGTTGTTGAGGAGGATTGTTCCCAGCGTGTTGGAGGATCCGCCGCCCGTGTTAACCAAAGTCGAACGCCAGATGCTGTAGTAATTTGCGCCGGACGAGGCGTTCCAATTCAGCGTCACGCTTTGATGTCCAACGCTTGTCACGCTTAGGCCGGTGGGCGCGGCTGGCGCTAAGGCGGACAAACCTGCCGACGGAACCGCAGCGGAACTTGGCGGTGAATTGGTGCTGCTGCCGGTGGGGTTGACCGAGCGCACGACATAGTAATTCGTCGTGCCGTTGGCGGCGGTGGCATCCAGATACGTCGCGTTGTTGGAGCCGCTGCCGCAAACCGGCCCGATGACGCCGTTCGTGATGGAAACATAGCCAGTGCCCGAAGTGGTCGAGCGTAAAATATTATAGGTCGTCGCGCCCGGAGCCGCGGGCCAGCAGATAAGATTGCAGTTGTTTCCCGCATACGCCGTCACACTCGCAGGTGATGGCGGCACGTAGCCGGTCAGTTCCAGCCGAAGATAATCATACATGAAATGGTCGGCAAAAGAACTGCCGCCTACCTGGCGGGTGGTGAACGTGATCGTGTTGTTGCCGGCATGAAGCTGCGAAGCCGGAAAGGTGATCCGTTCGTCGGTAAAGGCGCCGTTGTTGCCTTCACGAATGGTGGTGTCGCTGTCGCTGTATGCGGGCACGTAACCGGTCGTCGGCAAGGCGCGGGGGAGGGCGGTGACGCCGCCGACGCTGCCAAGATTGTTTCCGTTCACGTTGACTTTGACCGCCGCATAAAAATCTGAAGTCAGGCCGATATACAATGAAGCGGTCGCCCCATTGGTCGGTGCCGTGGCCAGATTGAAGGTGATGGTGGAAGTGGAATCGTTGTAGATCCCCTGGCTGTCCGTGACGACGGGCTGGCAGAAATTCCAGTCGGTGCTCCAGCGGCTCTGGCCGACCGTGTAATTCACGCCGTTCGGAAAATCGAAGGGATATTCCAGCCACTTGCTCCAGATGGGACTGGGCGCAGCTGCGCTTGGCCCGCTGTCGCCGACCCAATAATCATCCCCGTGCCGGAACTTCGCCGCCGTCCGGTCGGGATAACCGATTTCAAACACCGTGGCCCCCACGCGCGACGGGATCCAAGTGATTGTGCCGAGATTGTTCGTTGCGCCGCCGTTGACCGTGACGCTGAAAGGCGAAGTCGGCAGATCGTAGAGCAGTGGAGGATTGCCACCGGTCAGATTTTGCGACTGGAACGTGCCCGAGGCGCCGGAGCCAAAGGCAAACAGCGTATAGTTCGCGCCGGCGATGACATCGGGAATGATGAAGTTGGCGTTGGAGTCGGTCTTCACCCAAAACTGGTAAGGCTTCGCCCATGACTGAAAATCATGGCTGACGTCCACGGCCGGCTGCTGCACGACGCCCACCCACAGATTGGCAGCGGAGGCATTGGCATTGCCGCCGTCGCTGATCACCATTTTCCCGATGACCGTGCCGCGATTCGCAATCGGCGTGTAATTGGCGTTGGTGAACCAGCTGTAGGGCCAGGCTGATTGTTCCGCCGCACCTTGCGCCAGCGCATCGTTGTAAAGCGCCATCGCCGCCTGATTGGTGGACGTAAGGGAGTTCGTGACGTTGTTGCAGTAATAAAAATACGGGCCATAAGCCTTCGTCCACAGTTCGCCGTCCGTGAATGTGTCGTCCGTGCCGAGACCATAGTAGCCGCCGGTGAACACATTCAGGATCGTGGTGCCGATGTGTTCCATCAACGAACGTTCCATCGGGCCGCCAGGGTAGTATTCCGGGCTCGCGGTGACATTCCACAGTCCAACATTTTTGCCGCCGGTGCCCACGCTGCTCCAGCCCCAGGCCGACAGGCCGGCGAGGTCGGCGCTGTATTTGTATTTGTCCTCGTATTGTCCCGAGAAAATACCGCTCGTCCACAGCGAGCATTCGACCGGTGCGCCCGGCACGCCGACGCTGGAGCCACCGGAGACCTGCATCAAGCGGTTTCGCGTCGCATCCACGCTCATCCAATTGAACTGCGAACCGGCATAAATATTGGGGCGCAACTCAATGTGGATGACGCCGTCCTGACCGCGGTGGGTTAAGATTGCCGTCGTGTAGAAACCCGGCGAACCGCGCAGCATGGAATAATGGATATCCATGACGCCGTTGCTGGGCGAGGCGTAGGCCAAACTGATTTCCGCGTAGTTGCCGTTATTGGCCACCACCGATTGCGTGAATGGCCCGGCGATGAAAGTGCCCCCGTTTTGAAACCAATACAAAACGCCGCCGCTGCTTCCGCCGGCCAGCAACTGGTTGGTCACCGCAGTGCCGCTGTTGTTGTAGGTGTAATTCAGCGTGTGGATTTCGGCGCTCGTCTTGGTGATGACAATGGAAATGATTCCGTTGGCCATCGTGACCGTGCTGCCATTATCCACGATAGTCACATTGGGCCCGGCGCCCGTGCCGCCGCCGGGGATGTTGGCTGAGGCTGGCTTTTCCAGTAGCAGCAGCACCAGAAGGAACAAGCTCAACTGACCCAGAAGGGCGGGAAGCATTTGCGTTCGCGACGGCCTGCGGTTGCCGCGAAGTGCGGGCGTGAGATGGCTGGGACGTGTCGCGGGAGGGTTAGGCATCTTGAGTAAATGTGATCCGCTGCACTATACACGCCTGACCATCTCGAGCCATCGCCATTACTGGTGACGGCAGGTTTCAAGAACTGCTCCGGCTCCGTATTAGGAAGCGGCGGCGGCTGATCGCGGTGAGCTCTTGGCTTGGATTTCCCCAAGTTCTACTGCCTTGGATCTGGCCTCAGGGAATGCGAATTTGATAGTAGCGCTCTGGCGCGCTCGCCGTCGGATCCGCCAGCGTTTTCGGCGCGCCGTCTCCGGAGATCAGATTCAAAAAACTCCAGTCCGGATCGTTCAGGAAATTTTTATAAAAAAGAATGCAGGACTTGCCGCGCAGCGTCGGAACCAGCACGGTGAAATTATTTCCATTCCGGCTCGCGGCGCTGAGCGGCGGCGCCCCTGGGAACTGGCCTTGGAGAACCAGGTTGTGGTAATTGCCCGCCGCACCGGCGATCACGCCGGTCAAGTTGGGGTTCACCGCACTCTGACCATAGAGATTGTCGCCCCACGCCGTCAGGGTTCCGTCCCCGCGCAAGGCCAGCGTGTGCGCGTAACCGGCGGCGATGGCCATAATGTTGGTCGCATCGGCCGGGATATTAACCTGGCCGAGCGAGTTGTCGCCCCAGCCAATGACGCTGCCGTCGGCTTTGACCGCAAGGCTGTGAAACCCCCCGGCGGCAATGGCGATGACTTGGTTCAAACCAAACGGCACGTCCACTTGCCCCGCATAAGTGCCAAACGGTCCAAGATTGCCACCCCATGCGAGCACAGTTCCATCGGCCCGGAGCGCGAGGCTGTGCTGTGCGCCGGCGGCGATGGCAACGATGTTCGTGGCTTCTGCGGGAACCTCACTCTGACCCCAGGAGTCATCGCCCCAGGCAACGACCCTGCCGTCACCCCGCAACGCGAGGCTGTGGGTGTCGCCGCCTTCGAGCGCGACCACGTTGGTGGCGCTGGCCGGCACGGTGATTTGTCCGGCGTCGTTCGCGCCCCATGCGGCGACTGAACCGTCCGCCCGTGCGGCGAGACTGTGATAACCGCCCGCGCCGATGGCGACGACGTTGGTGAGGTCCAGCGGCACGGTGCACTGGCCGTGGTTGTTGTCGCCCCATGCGATAATCGAGCCGTTGGTCAGCAGCGCGAGGTTGTGATAACCGCCGGCGGCGATCGCGGCGGTGTTGGTGAGGCCCGCGGCAAGCGTCGCCTGACCAAAATCATTCTGTCCCCACGATTGCAGCGGCACGGTGCTCATCACGGAAATGGTGCCACTGGTATAAAGGCCGCTGGTATTCCACGCCAGCGCGCCGCTCAGGGAAGGCAGGGTGATGCTGGCGAAGGCACCAGTCGAACTGGTGGCGTTGAAAATCTTGAAGCTGTCGCCGTCCGCCAGCGCGAACGCCGTGAGGTTCGTCACGAGCAGATTGCCGGCGAAAGTCAGCAGGCCGGTCGCTTTCAACACGTCATTCGTCGTCGGAAGCTTGTTTATTTCCATCACCGTCGTGCTGCCGGTGAACAGCGTGACCGTATTGGTAACGGTGAGGGTGCCGATAGACGCGCCGGGCGCAAGCGTCGCCCCGCCGCGGATGTTCACCGGACTGCCGATGCCGCCAGTACCGCCGAGCGTGCCGCCCCAGACGGTGATGGTGCTGCCGCTGAGATTGCCGTTCACGAGCAGTGTGCCGTTGCTGACAGTGGTCGCGCCGCTGTAAGTGCTGCTGCCGGTGAGTGTCCAAGTGCCGGTGCCCTCCTTGATGAGCGCGGTGGTGCCGGCAAACGTGGCGGCGTTGGTGGCGTCGGTGTTGAGGCCGCCGACGCGCCAGGTCACGGCGTTTTGCACACCCGCGCTGCTGCCGCCGCCGGCGGTGACAGTGGAATTCGGCGCGGAAGAAAATTCGCCGATGGGAATGACCGCTCCGGCGGTGGCGCGGGAGTACATAAACACGTTGGTGCCGAGGGTGAGCCGGGTGTTCGGGAAACCGCCCGTGGTGACAACGCGGAAATCATCCAGCGTCGCACCACCGGTGCTGGCCGCGACGTTGAGGCGGCCGGTGAAATTCGTCCAGTTGCCGCTGATGTCTCCGCGCACATATTTGACGAAGAGATTCAGCGTGCCGCCGCCGGAGACGGGGCTGTTGAGGCCGGGCGTGAGGAAACGCTGCGGCACGCGGATGGTTCCCGTTTGGCCGGTCGGAATCACGAGCGCGTTGGTATGGCCACCGTAATCGGGCGTGGTGCTGCCGGTGTAACCGTTGAACTCCAGCGTGCCGCCCGAGAAGTTCAACGCCCCAAAACCGAAGGCCATGCTGTTGGCGCTGGCGCTGCCGGGGTAGATCGTCCCATTGCTGATAATGGTGCCGCCGGTGAAGGTGTTCGTGGTCGAGATCGTCAGCGAGCCGGTGCTGGATTTCAACAGCGCATTCGTGCCGGCGATCGAACCGGTTCCGCTCAAGGTGTAGTTCTTGGCGGCATTGAAGCTGACGACGGCGGGTTGCAGCGCGCCGCTCAAGGTGACCGCCACGTTATTCGAGCCGACGTCATCAAACACCACGCCGTCCGCCTGATGGAAGACGCTTGGCGTGTTGCTGCTGGTGAGCCAGTTGGTGGCGGTGTTGACGTTCCAGAGATTCGCGGAGCCGTCGCCTTTCCAGATCAGGTTCTGCGCGCCGGTGGGCGGCGGGTTGGTGACGGACACGTTGCCGAGATAGAGCGTGCCGTTGATGGGCAGGTTCGTGGTGACCCAGTTCACGCCCGAAGGTGGGGTGGGCAGATTGAATGTGGTGAACGTTCCGGTGTAAGTCGCGGCGTTGAAGATTTTGAAGCTGTCGCCGGACACCAGCGTGCCTGCGAGATTGGTGACGGTAAGCGTGCCGCCGTAAGTCAGCGTGCCGGTGACGTTCGCCAGATCCTTCGTGTTGTTGGATTTTTGAATCTGAACGAAGGTCAAACTGCCGGCGTTCAAGGTCAGGCTGCTGTTGAAGGCCAGCGTGCCGATGCCGTTGACGCCTGGCGAAAGCGTGCCGCTGATCGTGGTCGCGCCGCCGATGGTGCCCGTGCCGCCAAGCGTGCCGGACGCGCCCGCCGTGACCGCACCCGAGGCAGCGGCGAAGTTGCCGGTGATGAGGAGGGTGCCGCCGTTGACGGTGGTCGCGCCGCTGTGCGAGGCCGTGCCGGAAAGAGTGAGCGTGCCGGTGCCGGTCTTGGTAAGGCTGACGTTGTTGGAAATACCGCCGGCGAAAGTCGCGCTGGAGTTGAGCGAGCCGACGCTCCAGTTGACGCCCAGGCCGTTGCTGCCGCCGGTGGCGACGATGGCGGAAGTGGAGTTGCCGGAAAGTTCGCCGATCAAAATCGTCGGTGTGCCGCTCACACGATTTTGCAGGGTGCAGCTGGCGCCAAGATTGATTTTTGCGAGCGGATAACCGGCGGAGTTGTTGCAGCGGAAGTCGCTGGTGCCGGTGCGTGACGTGGCGTTGATCTGGCCGGTGAAGGCGGACCAGTTGCCGTAGAGTTCGTCGCGCGAACCGTTGAGGCGGAGGTTGAGGGTGCCGTCGCCGGTCAGCGCGCTGTTGATGGTGATGCGGAAGGGCAGGTAGATCGTGCCGCTGGTGTTTGTGGGAATAATGAGCGCGTTGTTAAACGGCCCGCCCGCCGAAGTGTCGCCGGAGCCGGACGCGAAAAAGTCGAGGAGTGCGCTGTTCGTGAGCGTGACGCCGCCGGTGCCGAGACCGGACGTGTTCGCGACCGCCGCGCCAAGCGCAACCGTGCCCTGGCGGATGACGGTGCCGCCGGTGTAATTGTTCCCGGCTGCGATGCTCAGGCTGCCCGCGCCGGTTTTTGTCAGCGTGCCGCCGCCGGTGAGACTGCCGACCAGAGTGAGGTCGGCAGAACTGGAATTCACGTCGAGCGTGCCGCCGCCGGTGTTGAAGGTCATGCCGTGATCGGTGCTGGCCGTGGCGCCGGTGTAGCGCAGCGTGCCGCCGTAGAACACGAGGTTGCTGGAAGCCTTGTTCGCCGCGCCGATGGGACTGGCCGCGCCACCATTGGCGATGGTCGGAATCACCATTATGCCGCCGCCGAGAATGGTCCGGCCCGTGAAGGTGCTGGCGGTGGCGTTGAGCGTGAGCATGCCGGAATTGGTTTTCACGAGCCCGCCCGAACCAAGGAACGAGCCGCTGCCGCCGAGGGTGTAGTTGTTGGTAGCCTCGAAAGTGATCGAGCTGGGCCGCAAGGCGCCGACCAGGACAATCGAAGGCGTGGCCGAGCCGGTGTTGTCAAAGCGAACGGCGTCATCCGGAAAAAACGGCTGCGCGCCGGAGCCATCCGTCCAGTTGGCGGTGAGGCCTAGATTCCAGTTGTTCGCGCCGCCGCCGACCCACAGCAGATTCGTCGCGGTCCGATGCGTGGGCAGCACGAGCGAAATCAGGTTGGGTGAATTGGTGAGGTAAAAAAATTCGCCATTGAGTCCAGTGGCGCTCAAGTTGCCAAGGCCGCCGGTGAGCGTGCCGCTGTAACTGATGAGATTGTAAGTGCCGAAGGCGAGGCTGCTGTTCAGCGGATTTATTTCGACGGTGTTGGTGCCGCTCAAGGTGACGTTGCCGAAAACTTGGACGAGGTCGTTGGTTTTCGTCATGCCGGTCGGGTCGTCGGAAAGATCAAAGCGGTTGGCGACTTCACCGGATTCGATGAGCGCGTTGGAAACGGCAAGAATGCCGGGCGCGGCGGTGGTGGCGCCGGGATCAAGGCTGCTGCCGCGCGTCAGCGTGAGACCGCTGCCGATCACGCCGCTGCCGCCCACAATGCCCGGCCAGCGCGCGGTGACGGGGCTGGCGGTGAGTTCGCCGTTGATGCGGAGCGTGCCGTCGCTGACTTCCGTGCCGCCAGTGTAATTGTTGGAGTTGTTCAACGTGAGCGTGGCGTTGCCGGCTTTTTTCAAGCTCATTGCACCTGTCAAAGCTTCGCCGGTGAAGATGTAATCTTTGTAGGAATAAACCGTGACGTCGCCGGGCGCGAGCGGGGCCGCGATGCTGATCGGCGAATTGTTCGAGCCGCTGAGATCGAAGAGGACGGAGTCGCCGGGATTGAAAACGGTCGCAGGCGTGGCGTTGCTCCAGACGGAGTTGGTGAACCAGTTCGCGGTGGTGCCCGCGTCCCAGATGTTGCCCGCGCCGCCACGCCAGAGAAGTCGCGCGGTGGAAAGTTGCGCGAGCGGCGGCTGGAACATGTCCGCGCCGAGGAAAAATCCCGGATGCGGCGGCTGGTTGTAGCCGGTGTTCTGCCAGGCGATGGCGCACCGATATTGCGGGTCGTGCATCAGCGTGTAGATGCGATTCGTTGCAGGCGTGGTGGTCGTATAGATGCGGAGATTCAAATTGTCGGACGTGCGCCAGACGACTTCCTCGCGCCAGTCGCCGAGAATGTCCGCGCTCAAATTGGGCGTGGCCTTCGTGCTGTTGTTGGAGGCGATGCCGTTGGGTGAGAGGATGGAACTGTTGACGCTGCTCGACCAGTTCCACTTATAGATCGAGGTGCCGTCGAGGGTTTCGCGGAGCACGTCGGCATCCCACCACGCGCAGAAATTCATCTGACCGGGCCGTGAACTGGTGATCTGCACGCCGGTCGAGCTCATCAACCCGCCGCGTGCGCCCCACATCTCGTAACCCCGGTAACGCGGGTCAATGTCGTACGCGCAGCCGCGACCCACATCCGCGCCCTCGCCGTCCACCCCGAAGATGAGCGTACCCGTTTTCGTGTCGCGATATTCCAGACCGTTCGGGCCGTATTCGCTGGGGGACTCATGCACCATCCAGACTTCCATGCCGGGCCGCCACGGGTCCATGTCGGACATGTGCAACGCGTCGCCGTGGCCCAGCGCGGTGGAGTAAAGCCCCTTACCATTGTCATCAATCGCCGCCGCGCCGTAGGTGATCTCGTCTTTCCCGTCGCCATCGAGATCGCCGATGGTAAGACTGTGCGCGCCCTGCCCACGGTAGGCGGTGTTGCCCGCCGTGCCGTCGTTGCTGTCGAAAACCCAGCGCTTGGTCA
>JANPGB010000474.1:0-16000 GCA_031423695.1 Verrucomicrobiota bacterium | reverse complement strand
GGCAGCGGGATTCCGGCGCCGGTTCGCGCCAGAAAAACGGCGGTCGCCCACGCCGCCGGACTGGCTTGAATCAGCTCGCCCGCCGTGCCGCTGATGACATGAATTGAAACACAGACACACGCTTCCGCCTCGCCGCGCTGGATCAACTCCGCCGCCTCCGTCAGTACGCCCCGCTCCCCGCCGGTGAAGCACAGGTTCGGCCCCATCAGCTTGTGGCGGATGGCGATCTCGCCCATGGCGGCGCTGGGCAGGGTGTAGGCAAACAGCGTCGGGCTGGGCCCGCCCACCGCGTCGCGGCCCTTCCAAAATTCCACATCGGTGGAGAGCGATCCCGCCCGCGCCGCCAGGCAGATGCCGATGTGTTCGCGCGGCAGGCTCGCGAAATCAATCCCGAGCGATTCAACGGCGAGCAGGGCAAGCTGGCTGGCTGGATCCAGCCGGCCGAAGCGCGGGCCGAGCCGGGCGGTCTTCGTGTCCGCGAGCGTGACCTTGCTGGCGGCGGTGATGACCAGGTTAGTCATGGAGAGAAATCCCAAGTTCCAAATTCCAAATTCCAAGTCCGAAAGGAACTTTAAGAGCGAACTCCAAATCAAACCCGAGCGCGTGGCTCAAGGTTTGGAACTTGGAACTTGGAGTTTGGAATTTCATGAATGTAAAATCAGCGCGCCGTTGAGGCCCCCGAAGCCGGTGTTGAGTTTCAGCACACAGTTTAAGTTCGTCGCCGCGCGCGGCTCGCGGACGATGCCGGCCGGCACGCCCTCCGCCAAGTTGAGCAAGCGCGGCGTGCCGGGCAGGATTTTTTCCCGCATCGCGAGCACGCACAGAATCGTTTCCACCACGCCCGCCGCCCCGAGTGTGTGGCCCAGCATGCCTTTGCTGCCGCTGAAAGGAGGGCACGTCGCGCCGAAGAGGGTCTGCAACGCGAGCGATTCCATGGCGTCGTTGTACGGGGTGCCGGTGCCGTGGACGTTGACATAATCAACGGCCGACGGCGGCAGTTTCGCCATGGCCAGTGCGCTGCGAATGGCGAGCGTCAGGCCGGAGCCGTCCCGCGACGGGCCGGTCAGATGGTTCGCGTCGTTGCTGCTGCCCCAGCCGGAAATTCTTATGGAACCGGGCGGCGCGAGATCCGCGCGCGCCAGCACAAGCGCCGCGCCCGCCTCGCCCGGACTCAGCCCGGCCCGGTCGCGATCGAACGGACGACAACCCATCGGATCAATTGCCTTCAACGCGGTGAATCCCGCCATGACAAAGGCCGACAGATGATCCACGCCCACGATCAGCACGGCGTCCGCCGCACCGCGCTGAATCAGCTTTGCCCCTTGGTGGATTGCGATCAATCCGGAGACACAGGCGGCGGAGACGCACTGCACCGGACCTTGCGCGCCGTGCGCCAACGCGAGATCGGCGGCGAGCAGATCGCCTTGCAGATGCCGACGCGCGGCGTGGGAACAGGGCCGGCCATCGGACAAGCGTTCCAGCGTCTCGATGTTGGCCTTGGTGGTGGAGAGGACGAGGCCGGTGCGTTCCGGCGGCAGGGCGGACAACAACTGGCTCGCCTCGGCGCACGCCTGGCGGAGGGCTTCGTCCGCGAGTTGGAACGCGGGATCATCGACTTCTCCGCGCAGATTCGCTCGGGGCGCGGCGCCGACAATGGCGGACTGAAAGCGCGGCTGCTGGAAGCGGTCGTCCGCCCGCAGGCCGCTGGCGTTGGCGCGCAATGCCGAGCGCAACGCCTCCACGCCGCAACCCACGGCGGTGATGGCGCCGCCGCCGGCAATGGCCACGGCGGGCAATGAAATCGCGGCGGGCTCAGGCATACACGGTCAATTCACCCGTCGCGAGGATTTGTCCCGCGCAGGTGATGGTGCCGGACACGAGAATCATCGGGCCGAACTTTTTGAGTTCGTTGATTTCTATTTCCAAAGTTTTGCCGAGCGGCGGCGGCGCGTGAATTTTGAAATTGGCGACGGCGGCCAGCATGCCCACGGACGGACGGCCCGAACCGCCGGGCGCCCGCGCCCGCTGCCCCTGCGCGGCGGCGATCGTCTGCGCGACACATTCAACGAGCGCCGTTTCCAGCACCACCCCGCCGGCCACGGCAAAATGGGCGGCGTCCAAGCAGACCGTGGCGCGCGCCGTGGTGGCCGTGCATTCCGTCAGCGCGTCGATCCAGCGCATCGGCGCGCGATGCGGCAGGAGAGTTTCGATGTCGGCGCTCATGATTTGGGGGCGGGCCTCGGGCGCGCGGTCGGTTTGGGATTTTCCCAGAACGGATAAAAATTGTACCACTGGAGCGGATCGCGGCGGAGGATGGTTTCCATGTTGGCGACGAAGCGGGTGGAGCAGGCGGCCAGATACGCGTCGCGCTGCGGGCGCGGCGGCATGACCGGACGCTCGGGCGGAAAGCTGAAAAAGCGGTAATGCCCGCCGGCTTCGCGCAGGCTGAAGGCGTGGATGAGCGGCGCCCCGGCAATGGCGGCCATCACGTAGCCGCCGACGGGAAACGACGCGGTGCCGCCGAGAAACGGCAGCGAGGTGGCCGGACTGCCGTAGGCGCGGTCGCCGAGCATGGCCACGATCTCGCCCCGGCGCAGCGCGGCCACGAGCGGGAGCGTATCCGTCGGCGAACCGGTGAGCGGGACGAGGCGGAATTTTACGTTCGAGGAGCGGGTGAGCAGCTCGCGCATCGGGGCGGTTTCCTTGTCGAACCCGGTGACATTGACCACGGCGTCGAGGCGCGTGAGCAGCTGACCGGCGGCTTCCCAGTTGCCGACGTGCGCGGTGAGGAGCAGCACGCCTTTTCCCTCGGCCAGCATTTCGCGCACATGATGTTCGCCGTCGAAGGAGTAGGAAAAACGTTTTGTTTTGCCGGCGAGAATGGCAGTGCGGTCAATGATCGCCAGGCCGAACGAGAAAAAATGTTTGAACACCAGCCAGCGGCGCTTCCACCACGGCACGTTCCCGAAAATGCGCCGGTGATAATCCATCGTGGCCGCCACGTCCGGCGAGGCGAAGGAAAAATAAATCGAGCACGGCACGGCCAGCAGATAGGCAAACCTCAAACCCAGGAGGCGAATGACCGTGATGAAGATCCAGATGCCCCAACGTCCGCCGCGCAGCTTGCCAGTGCCGGACCAGTGGGCGGTGGGTGAAACCTCGTTGGCCATCAGGTGTAAACGCCGCCGTTGATGTTGATGACCGCCCCGTTGATGTAGGCGGCGGCATCCGAGCAGAGGAACACAGCCGCGGCCGCCACCTCCTCCGGTTTGCCAAAGCGACCGGCAGGAATTTGTTTCAGCAATTGGTCGCGCGGCAGGTCTTTCGTCATTTCCGTTTCGATGAAGCCAGGCGCGAGGACATTGACGGTGACGCCGCGCTTGGCCACCTCGCGCGCGAGGGCTTTGGAGGCGCCGATCACGCCGGCCTTGGCGGCGGCGTAGTTGGCCTGGCCTTCCACACCGGTTTGACCGGCCGTGCTCGCGATGCTGACGATGCGGCCCCGGCGTTGCAGCGCCATCTGTTTGGCGACGGGCTGCGTGACGTTGAAAAAGCTGTTGAGGTTGGTGGCGATGACCTGCGCCCACTGTTCGGGTTGCATGAACACGAGCAGCGCGTCCTGGCGGATGCCGGCGTTGTTGATCAACACATCAATGCGCTGGTGGAGCAGGAGGATTTTCGCCACGGCCTGTTCGCAGGCGTCGGCGTCGGCGACATCAAACGGCCACAGTTCGCCGCTGCCGCCAAGCTGTTCGAGTTGATTGAGGGTTTCCTGCGCGTCGTCCCGGCGGCTGCGGTAGTTGACGAGCAGATGGCAGCCGTCCTTCGCGAGCGCCAAGGCGATGGCGCGTCCGATTCCCCGGCTGGCTCCGGTGACCAGCGCCACTTTTTTCTTTGCAGAATCCATTGTGATTTGGAGCGGGGAGAATCCTAAAGTTTGCGTCCCAGCGGGTCAACGCGGTTTTCCGACGCCCGGAAAAACTTCGCAACTTCGCCTGGCGCTCCCGAGGCGCTGCAGACAGTTCCCGGCAAGTTTGCCCGGGTGAACGCCCGCCCCAGCGGCGTATGATTCACGCGCCATCGATCAAGGCCCGAGTTGAATCCGGTAGAAGCGCTGGTTGAAATTGCCCGCGCCGGGGTCCGTCCAGTTGAACGGCAGCACGGGCGATGGATTCGTGGACAGGTTGTTCCAGAAAAACAGATTGGTGGACGCCTGCACGATGTAATCCGGCCCGGCGTCGCCGTTGACGCTGAAGCTTAACGCGCCGGCGGCCCAGCTGGGGGCCTGGACTTGCGGCGTGACCGGCGCGGTGACCAGTACACTGAATGCCTGGGTCGCGCTGAGATTCGGCGAGCCATTGTCGGTCACGATCACCTTCATGAAATTGGAACTGCCGCCCTGAGAAATCAAAGGGCGCCAGTTGAAGACGCCGCTGCTGGAATTGACGCCCGCGCCGGCCGGCGGATTCAACAACGAATAGCTCAGGGTCTGCGCCGGCACCTCGGCGTCGTTCGCGGTGTTGGTGAACGTGAGCGTCGCGCCGGCGATGACGGTCTGGTTCGAAATCGCGGCCAGCGTGGGCGCGGTGTTAGGCGCGTTGGTGATGGTGATGAGCAGGTTGACCGCGACCGGACCGAAGCCAATGCCCGTCGCCGGATTGGTGGCGTTGAAGTTGAAGCCGGCCAGGCCGTTCGTGTTGCTCGCCGCAGTGAAGCGCGCGGTGTAACCGTCGCCCAGCAGGCTCACGACGCCGTTGCTCGCGCCGCCGACGCCGAAGGTGAAGGCGTTGGTGATATTGAGCGCGCTGCGCAGGTTCACATCCACCGAGCCATTGCGGAAACAGAGCGCGTGCGGGGCGGCGAGCCAGTTGAGGTACCATTCGAGATCGGTGTAGCCGTCGGAGTTGGTGTGGTTGTTGTTCGCCACGCTCGTGCTCCAGCCCAGCGCCAGTTCAAAATAATTGGGGATGCCGTCCTGATCCGTGTCCGTCGGCGCGGCGGTGGAATTGAGCGTGGGCCAGCCGCCGACCTGGGTTTGCGAATCGATGATCGCGCCCGTTTGGTTGCGGACATCCGTGACGATTTGTGTGTCCACGGTGTCGCGGGCGGCGGATGCGCCGACGAAGGAGAGCACGCGTTCACACGCCACCCCCGGAGGGTCGGTGCTGATCGGCGGCGCGCCAAACCGGGCGCCGAGTTGAGTGTAAGGACTGCCAAACATGCTCCAGCCCGTGTTCGCGCCGTTGAGCCCGCCATTCTTGTCACTGTCAATTAAATTGCCCGATTGATAAATCTGGCATTGCCATGAATTGGTCGTGCCGGAATCGAACGCGACGGTCAGATGGCCGCTGGTGCTGGGTCCGGCGATGAAATAATTGCTGACGTAGTTGAGGATGTTGGTGAACCAAAACGTGGTAGGGGTGTTGGTGTGGTCAAGAGTGTCGTCGCCATTGTAACCCGCCGTGCCGCCCCAGTTGTAAACGACGTTGTTCACGAAATCGAGGTGGATGTCGTCGCCCGGCCGCGGATTGCGACTGTCATTGTCGACGTAAAGATTGTGGTGGTACGTCACCCCGCCGTTGGCGTAGCGGATGAGCGAGCCGTAACCGTGGGCGCCTTTGACGTGGCAGGAGTTTTTGAGACTCTCGCCAATGATGCACCATTGCGCGGTGACGTTGGTGGACCAGGTGCAGGAGAGACATTCGTCAATGCTCCAGGTCGCGCTGAGATGATCCGCGATGCAATTGGTCGCGTTCACAAAATGAAAGGCGTCATCCTGAAACGTCGGACAGGCGGCATCGCCGGGGCGGCAACGAATATACCGCACCACCACATCGCGCACGTTCTGCACGGAAGTCAGCCAGCCCTTGAGACAGATACCGTCGCCGGGCGCGGTCTGGCCGGCGATGGTGAAGTTGTTTTTGGAAATGGTCAGGTCGGACGCAAGATTGATGGTGCCGGAAACGTCGAAGACGATGGTGCGGTTGGCCACACTGACGCCCGTGCGCAAACTGCCAGCGCCGGAATCATTCGTGTTGGTGACGTGATACACCGTGCCGCCGCGGCCGCCGGGTGTGGCAGCGCCAAAACCCTCCGCCCCGGGAAAGGCGGGCAGGGCTGGGAGGTTCAAATTCGCAAGGCTCGCTAAAGCGCAGACGTAAAAAGCAACCCGACGCAGAGACAGTAATTCGGACCCGTGAAACGACATCATTTATGTGTTGTCCCACTATATCGTCTGAATCACCCCGTACAACAAGTTGATTACCCGGTAGAATTGCGCATTACAGAATGAAAAATACGCACCTTATTGGCGACCATGCACATTTTTCAGGCCGATCCGCAGAAATCCACCATGTCATGGCTGCGAAGAACCTGCTATGCTTTGAGAAATTCACCTATGTATTTTAGCCGTGACTGGTTCGTGCCTGCGTTGTTTGTGATGGTTGCGTCAACCCTTGCAATCTTTGCCGCGCCCGCGCTCCCGAACATCAACACCAACAACATCGTCGTCATTACGAGCGCGCCTTACAACGCGGTGGGCGATGGCGTGACCGACAACACGACGGCCATTCAAAACGCCATCAACGCCGCGACGCTGGGCGGCACGACGAATGGCTTGAGCGGCGGCACGGTGGAGATTCCGCCGGGGATTTTTTTGAGCGGCCCGCTGGCGTTCAAGAGCCGGGTGAATCTGCAAATTGACGGCGGCGCGATTTTGCGGATGCTGCCGTTCGGACAATATCCCGTCACCTGGGTCACCAACGGCGCGGCTTACTGGTTCACCAACGTCAGCGATTTTATTTCGGGCTCCAGCCTGACGGACATCGAGATCAGCGGGTCGGGCGCGATTGACGGACAGGGCGCGCCCTGGTGGCCGTGGGCCTACACCAACAATGCCGATCGGCCGCGAATGATCTCGCCCTCCTCCTGCAACCGCGTGCTGATTCAAAATGTGACCCTGTCCAACTCGCCCATGTTTCACATTGCCCTCGGCGGGGGTGGCACCGCCAATGTCACCGTGCAAGGCGTCACCATTCGCGCGCCTTCCTCCAGCGATCCCGTGACGCCCGGCCACAACACCGACGCCTGCGATGTCACCGGCACCAGCATTCTCGTCCAGAACTGCAACATCAGCGTGGGCGACGACGACTTCACCTGCGGCGGCGGCACCTCCGACGTGCTCATCACCAACAACACCTACGGCAATGGGCACGGCGTTTCCATCGGCAGCGGCACCTCGGGCGGCGTGGCCAACTTCACCGTCGCGAACTGCACCTTCAACGGCACGGACAACGGCCTGCGCATCAAGTCGGACAACGACCGCGGCGGCCTCGTGCAGAACATCAACTATTACAACATCGGCATGACGAACGTGCATTTCCCGATTCAGATTTACGGTTACTACAACGAGGTCGGCACGCCCAGCGGCGTCTCGCCGTACTACGCCTCGACCCAGGCGGTCGCCGCCGTGACCGGCCTGACCCCGATTTTTCAGAACATCACGTTCAGCAACATCACCGCGACCTCGATCAGCGGTTATCCCATTGGCGTCCTCTGGGCGCGCACGGAAATGCCCGCGACGAACATCGTCTTCAACAAGGTCAACCTTACCGGCAACCGCAACTTCGACCTCTACAACGTCAGCGGCGTGAAGTTCATTGACTGCAACCTCAAGCCCTCGGCCGCGTCCAACACGTTTGCGATCTTCAACTCCTCGGTCATCATCACCAACAGCACGCCGACCAACACGCTGTTCACCTTCGACGGCCTGACCACCAACGGCTACGGCAACAGCTTTGCGTTTTACAACGCGCTGGGTTCGATCAAAAACACCAACGCGTTTGACGACGGGCCGCTGACCTTGTCCGCCAGTACCTTCACCGTCAGCAACCACCTCGCGCTGGCCCCGACGACAACGCTGAATTATTTCCTCGGCACCAACGCGGCGACGCTCGCCGTGAAGGGCAATCTCGCGCTCGGCGGCACGAACAACCTTTTCGCCGGCAAGGGATTTTCCAACGGCACCTACACCGTGATGACCTACACCGGAACCCTGAGCGGCAGCACGCCGGTGCTGGGTTCTGTGCCGCTCGGATCCAGTTTTGCGTTCGACACCGGCACCGCCGGACAGGTGAAACTCATTGTGACCTCGAACCTGCTGGCCGCGCCTTTCGCCCCGACCAATTTGACCGCCACGGCGACGAATCAGTTGGTGACCTTGACCTGGTCGCCGTCCGCCACCGCCACCAGCTACAACGTGAAGCGGGCCACCAACAGCGGCGGCGTGTACACGACACTGGCGAACGTCGCCGCAACGAATTATCCCGACGCGTCGGTCGCCAACGGCACGACGTATTTTTATGTCGTGTCCGCGCTCAACGGCGGCGGCGAGGGCACGAACTCTGTCGAAGTTTCAGCCACGCCCATCGTGCCGCTGGTCTTCTCCGAGAATTTTTCCTTCAGCACTTTGAACAACACGCCGGCGGCTCCAACCGTCGCGGCCACGAGCTACGAATTAATTTCTGCGAAAGGGTGGAATCCCGTCCCCAGCATCGGCACCGGCCATTTGAAGTTTGGCATCGCGGCAACGACTAGCGGCAGCATCGAGGTCCAGGCGTTGTTCGCCAGTTCCCCGGTCAAGCTGGCGACCGTTGGCGACAAGCTTTCCCTGACGGTGGTTTTCACCAACACCGCCGGGCTGTTGACGCAATCGAGCGCGCTGGGATTTGGAATGTACAACAGCCGGCAAAATTATCCCGTGACCGGCGGCATGAACGGCACGGAAACCGGCGCCGCCAGTCCCAATGCCATCGGCAACGCGCAGACCTGGACGGGCTACTTCGGCCAACTGGCTTTTACCGGAGCGAACTCGCAAATCCTGACGCGCGCACCACAAACGGGACCGAACAACAACAACCAGGATTTGGTCACGACCGGCGGCTCGCCCAGCTACAACAGTCCGGCGGGAACCGTGGTCGGCACCGCCTCGGCTGCACCATCGCTCACGCTCGTCGCAGGCAATCCCTATACGGAAGTCCTGTCCCTCAAGCTGACCGCGGCGAATACGCTCGCCATCACAAACACTTTTTATTCCGGCACGAGCACGAATGGAACTTTGCTCTCACAGTTTGGCGGTGTGGCTTCCGGCGGAACTTTTCTGACCAACAGTTTTGACGCATTCGCCATCGGCTGGCGGGCGACGGCCAATGCTTCCGCCACGACGATTGACCTCAACCAGATCACCGTCAGCGCCTCGGTGGCGTCGCTGGTCTCACTGGTGCCAACCAACCTCGTGGCGCAGGTGGTCGGCAATCAACTGCAATTGTCGTGGCCGTCGGATCATCTCGGCTGGCGGCTGCAAATCCAGACGAACACTTTGAGCATCGGCCTCGGGACGAACTGGGCGACCGTGCCGAATTCCACCAACACCACGCAGCTGCAAATTCCCATCGATCCCGCCAACGGCGCGGTGTTTCTGCGGCTGATTTATCCGTGAGGCCGGCCAACTCTGTCGCGGCAGTTGATGCTATTTGACCGGATTCCAACCATCCGCTCCGCCGAGAACTTTTTTCAGCGTGATGACTCTGGCTTCGCGCTTGGTGAATTGCTTCGACCATTTCGGACGGGATTCAGGCTTCGCGCCGGGACCGGTGCTGCCGAACTCCGCGTAACGCGTCTTACTCGCCTCCGCCTTGCCCCATTTGTCCCAGCCTTCGGGACGGATGACTTCAGACATTTCCGTGTTCAGAAAAATGGTGCTCGCGTAAACCCGCCACGGACGGCCGAGAAAACTTCTGGTCTCCGGTTTTTCGCCGGTGATTTTGCAGTTGGAAAAAACATAGCCAAACGGCGCGTCATACGGTGTGGAAGCGGCGGCGATGTAGCCATTGCCCGCGCAGTGAATGTGGCATTTTTCAAACCACGCCGTCGCGCCGCCGAAAATAAAATCTGTCGCGCCCGCGATGTAGCAATTCTCAAAATACTGCCGGCCGCGATTGATGAAGATCGTGTCCTGCCAGCCGAGGAAGCGGCAGTTGCGGAAGGTGGCGCGGTCGCCGTCCACGCGAATGGCGAGCGCCTGACCTTTTGGCCCGGCGCTGTTTTCAAACGTCAGGTTCTCGGCGGTGAAATCGTCCGCATCAATCGTCGTCGAGGGTGTGCGGAAGGTGCCGATGGTTTTGCCGTCGTAGTTGGTGAGGTTGGCGTGGAGGTCACACGTCAGAATCGTCGTCGTCGCGTCGTCGCCGATCAGGTTGAAGAAACGCTTCTCGCGCTGGAGGTAGAGCAGCTCCTTGTAAACACCCGGCTGGATATGGATGACCACCGGATTGGTGCGGCTGCCGATGGGCACGGACATGATGGCTTCCTGCACCGATTTGAATTTGGCGCTGCCATCGGCCGCGACTTCGAGCCGGGTCTGGGCCGCGAGTTGTGTGGCGGTGAAAAGCGCGGCGGTGATGAGGCTGGCGGAAATAATTTTCATGCGTGGTGACCGGACGATTACTTTTGGCGAAGCGGTCGGTGGCGTCAACGGGATTGTTTACTTCGCAGCGCCGGGAATTTTCTTTTTTGCCAACTCCAGCCGCCGCTGCCATTCCGGCCAGGCGGTTTCCCAATCCGCGCCCGTCAGATTCGCTTGCGCGGCGGCCCAGCTTTTTTCCAACGTCTTGAGTTCGCGGCGGGCGTCGTCGCTGTCGCCCCATTCCAGGAGGGTTTCGATGAGGTTGAGCCGGTTCTCGGGAAAATCCGGCGCGAGTTCGACGGCGTGCTGAAGGTGCTGCCGGGCCTTGGTGCGGCTGCCAATGCTGATGAAGCTCGGTGCCTGATGATAGAGCAGGCCTAGGTTTCGGTCCGCGCCGGCAAAATCAAAGTGCTCATCGAGTTCCCGCGTCGCTTGAAACTCGTGCTCCATCTCCTTCACCATTTTTAGCGCGGCCATGTTTCGTTTGGTGTCCGCGAACTGGCCGAGGGTCAGGCCCAGGTAGTAATGCGCCCGAGCCGACTTGGAGGCGAGCGCCACGGCTTGACGGCAGGCGGCGATGCCTTCCTTGGCGATGCCCTCCTGCTGGCGCAGATCCTTGGCCAGTTCGTTCCACTCAAAGCAGGCACGGCCCAACTGCCAGGCGTGGGTGGCGTTGTTGGTGTCCGCGAGAAATTGGGCGCGGGCCGCCCGCAGCTTTTTCCCGGCGCGTTCGCTGGCGGAGGTTTGGATGGCGGGCGGATTGGTCGAAGCCGGTTTTGTTTCCGCCGCCCCGGCATGAGCGCCGAGCCAGAAAAAGATTCCAAGTGCACAGAGCAACCACGCCCGCCCGCCGGGCTGGCGCCGGGGCGGGGCAAACTGGCAGACCCTTCCCGAATTAGGAGTTGCACGCATGTCGCTCCGTCTTATACTGCCCGCTGGTTGAGATCAATTGGCAAATCATTCTGGCTGGCTTTATTGCCAGTCGCCTTGTTGGTGGCAGGTTGTGGCGGCATCAGCGCGTCCCGATCCGTTTCGCCGCTTGATTTCTTTCTGCCGGGTCTGCTGCGTGCCGATCCGCCAACGATTCCACCGGGGCAGGACTTGCCTGGCCCGGCCCCGGCCACCCTGGTCGCTCAAAACTCAAAATTATGCGCTTCCCACTCGCGCTGACGGTTAAAATCGCCAGCCACATTGTTAAACATAAGGTCCGCAAGACACCCCGGTTCGCCATGGTGCTCCAGCTCGAGCCCTTGCACACCTGCAATTTGACGTGCACCGGCTGCGGCCGTATTCGCGAATACTCCACCAATCTCAAGGACATGGTGCCCTTGGAAAAATGTCTCGCCGTGGCGGAGGAATGCGAAGCGCCGATGGTGTCCATCTGCGGCGGTGAACCGCTGATTTATCCGAAGATCGAGGAACTCGTCGCCGGTCTGCGCGAACAGGGCCGCGTCATTTACATCTGCACGAACGGTGTGTTCATGCGGAAGAAAATGCGCGATTACCTCGCCGCGATTTACACTCCCGCCACGGAGCCTGTCCTCAAGCAGTTGCTTGACGGCAAGCTGATCACGGACAAAGAAGCCGACGCCATCCGCAATGCCAACGACGCCGCCAAGAGCAAGGTCGTCATTCGTCCGAGTAAATGGATGTATTGGAACGTCCATGTGGACGGCCTTGAATTCACGCATGATCTCATTGTCGAACGCGAAGGCGTGTTCAAGGAATGCATCGAAGCCATCAAGATGGCCAAGATCTGCGGCTACCAGACCGCGACCAACACCACCGTCTATAAGGAAACCGACGTGCAGGAACTTGAAGACATGTTCAAGTATCTCAGCTCGCTCGAAGTGGACGGCCACACGATCTCACCCGGCTACGAATACGACGCCGCGAAGAAAGACATGGTCAAGCGCCTCGGCAAACAGCCGGAGGATTTCTTCCTCACGCGCAAGATGACCCGGCAGAAGTTTGCCAAGATCCAGGAGTGGGGCGAAAAGTTCACCATCTTTGGCACGCCGGTCTATCAGGAATTTCTCGCCGGCAAACGCGAGCTGACCTGCACTGCCTGGGCCATTCCGACCTACAACGTCAAGGGCTGGAAGGCCCCGTGCTATCTGATGACCGACGGCCATTACGACGGCTATCAGGAAATGCTCTCAAAGGTGCAGTGGGACAAATACGGCGTGGTGGACGGCGTCGCCCGCGATCCGCGCTGCGAAAACTGCATGGTGCATTGCGGCTACGACCCCAGCGGCGCGCTCGGCACGAACTATCAGCGCGGCGACAACTGGAAGAATTTTTCCTACAACTTCGGCTCCAAGCCCAAGCCTTATCCCGCGTCGGCCGAACTGATGAACACCGCGTTCAACGGCGTGACCATCGGCAAAGGCCATCTCTCCCAGGCCAAGGCCGCGATCAATTCCCCCCGCGCGGCCATGAACGGCGCGCAGGCCGCGTTCACCCGCAAAGAAGAGGCGCACGATCACGAAGCGCACGTCGGAAGCCATTGCGGCACGAACGACACGTCCGAACGCGATGAGTTGCTGGCGAAGATCGCCGAGACAAAAAAAACCTAGCAGCGGACAAACCTCCTTTTCAGCCGTTGCTTGAACGCAGGCAACGGCTGATTTTCTTTTATACCAATCGTGTCACGCCAATCCGAACGAACCATCTTGCTGCTGCTGGCCGCCGTTCAGTTCACGCACATCCTCGACTTCATGGTCGTGATGCCGCTCGGACAGCAATTCATGCGTGAGTTGAACATCACGCCCGCGCAGTTCAGCCACCTGGTCGCCGCCTACACCATCAGCGCAGGCGTCATCGGATTACTGACCGCGCCGTTTATGGATCGGTTTGACCGGCGAAAAGTTCTGCTGATCGCATACGCGGGCTTTTTTGTCGGCACCCTGGCGTGCGCCTTGTCCCACACGGCGGGAACCTTGCTGGCATCACGCGCCATTTGCGGCGCATTTGGTGGCGTTTCCGGCGCGACCATTATGGCAATTGTCGGGGATATCGTCCCGCCGCAGCGGCGCGCTTCGGGCATGGCCGTCATCATGGGAGCCTTCGCGGCGGCGGCGGCGCTGGGCGTGCCGTTTGGCTTGTTTCTCGCGCAAAAGTTTCGCTGGGAGATGCCGTTTGTCCTGATTGCCGGCATGGGCGTTGTCGTTTGGGCGCTGATCTATGTCACCTTGCCGCCGATCCGGGCGCATCTGGACAACGACACGCCGCTGCATCATTTCACGGCGTTCTTTGAATTGCTGCGCGACGACAACGCCGGCCGCGCGCTGCTGTTCATGTCCGCGCTGGTGATGGGACATTTCGCCATCATCCCGCTGCTTGCGCCCTACATGGTGACCAACATCGGGCTGCCCGAAAACAAACTGTTCCTGATCTACATGGTCGGCGGCATTTGCTCGGCTTTGACGGCGCCGTTTTGCGGCAAGCTGGCGGACCGGTTCGGGCGTTTGCGCGTGTACACGATTTTGATCAGTGTCGCCTGTGCCGTGACGCTGTGGATTTCCAATTCCGGCCCGATGCCCGTCTGGGCGGTGCTGGTGTCGGCGGGAATGTTTTTCACCTTCGCCAGCGGACGCTTCATTCCGGCTCAAGCGATCCTGTCGCTGGCCGTGCCGGCCAGGCGTCGCGGCTCATTCATGAGCCTGACAAGTTGCACGCGGGATTTGACCTCGGGCATCACTTCGAGTCTGGGTGGGTGGATTGTCACCAAATCCCCCGCCGGACAACTGGTCAACTACGACAAACTCGGCTGGCTCGCGGTCGCGATGAGCCTGCTGAGTCTCTGGCTGGCGAGCCGCGTGCATGTGAAAGAAGTTCACCACCCTCATGCAGGCACCATTCATTAACCTGGCAACATCCGAAAATAGCCATTGATGCGGGCGTTCTGAAACAGTTAAGCTGCACTGGCTGGAAATTTGATTATGAGCAAAACACTTTATCTTTCACCTCCGAGTTTTGACGGCTTTGACGGCGGCGCCGGTGCGCGCTACCAGGCCCGGCGCGAAGTCACCAGCTATTGGTATCCCACCTGGCTCGCGCAACCCGCCGCGCTCACGCCGAACTCACGCCTGCTCGACTGCCCGCCGCATCACATTGACATGAAGAAGTGCCTCGCCATCGCGAAGGACTACCAACACGTCATCATCAACACCAGCACGCCGTCGCTGAAGAACGATTGCAAGGTCGCCGAGGCCATCAAGGCACAGCAGCCCGACACCAAGATTGGTTTCGTCGGCGCGCACACGATGGTGCTGCCAACCGAGACACTCAAGGCGTCCGCCGCGATTGACTGGGTGGGCCGCAAGGAATTTGACTACACCTGCAAGGAAGTCGCCGAAGACCGCGAGCTTTCGACGATCAACGGACTTTCCTACAAGGACAAGGACGGCAAGATCAAACACAACCCCGAACGCGAAATGATTGCCGACATGGATCAGCTCCCGTGGGTGGCGGACGTTTACAAGCGCGACCTCCAGATCGAAAAATATTTCATCGGCTACCTCCAGCATCCGTACGTCTCGATGTACACCGGCCGCGGCTGCCCGGCGCAGTGCAGCTTCTGTCTCTGGCCGCAGACCATCGGCGGACACAAGTATCGCGTGCGCTCGCCGCAGAACGTGGCCGACGAGATGGCCTACATGAAGAAAATCTTCCCGAAGGTGCGTGAGTTCTTCTTCGATGATGACACCTTCACCGCGAACCTCCCGCGCGCGCGCGAAATCGCGAAGAAGCTCGGCCCGCTCGGTGTGGACTGGAGTTGCAACAGCCGCGCGAACCTCGACTACGACACGATCAAAAGTTTCAAGGACAACGGCCTGCGCCTTTTCCTCGTCGGCTACGAAAGCGGCAACGACGAAACCCTCACGCGCATCAAGAAAGGCGTGACCACCGACGAGATGCGCAAGTTCACCAAGGACTGTCACAAGGCGGGCGTGGTGATTCACGGCACGTTCATTTTGGGATTGCCCGTCGAGACGCGGGAAACGATCGAGCAGACCATCCGCTTCGCTCAGGAGCTGGACGTGTTCTCCATGCAGGTGTCGCTGGCCGCGCCGTATCCCGGCACGGAACTGTACGAGCAGGCCCGGCTCAACGGCTGGTTCAGCAAGAAGGACAAGGCCGCGCTGGTCGAAGAAGGTGGCTTCCAGCAGAGCGCGCTTGAATATCCCGGCCTGAGCAAGGACGAGATTTACGCCAACGTGGAAAAGTTCTACCACCGCTACTACCTCCGCCCGAAGCCGATTCTGCGCATCATCAAGACGATGCTGGAAGACAAGGACGTCTGCGTGCGCCGTTTGCGCGAAGGCTACGAATTCTTCAAGAGCATGGCGCAGCGCCGCAGCGATCTGGCGGCGGCGAAGTCCGTGACCGCCGGCGCGGCCTGACGCGGCGCAGGAGCGCGGACCGCCGAGTCCGCGCGTTCCTCGGTGTGGAGGTCGAGCTAGTGTCAGAGATGAGGCTTGTCTCGGTTGCAACTGTTTGCTTCCCTGTTCGTGCGGACTCGGCGGTCCGCGC
>JANPGB010000473.1:0-2265 GCA_031423695.1 Verrucomicrobiota bacterium | reverse complement strand
ACGGGTTTGTTGAGATGGATGATGGCCCATCTTCTATTTGGATGTCACCCAACTGGGTGGATCTTTCGTGCCGGGATTTTGTGCGCTTCAAACCCGATGGTGGCATTTTTGTAACGCTGGGCATCGTTACTTGGGATACGGTGGGAATAGCTCAAACCTTTATGGGCGACTGGAGTATGACGAATGATACAACTTCGGACCCAAACGGCCCTGACAGTTCAGATGAATTCCCTGTCTGGACGCAAAACCAAGGCGGGATGCATTAGGAGATAAAACTATGAAGAGAACAAATTACGTGAAAGGTTTGGCATCTGTGAAACTCAAAATGGTCTATGGCGTGTGCTTGGCGATCTTTGCATTACTCACTACAAATGTATTTGGAGACGAGAGTAATCAAAAGCTCGATCCTATGGAGGATGCTACGAAAATAGAGCGAATAGAAACCAGAATTGTTGACGGTTTTCTTATCGGAGTAACAGGAAGTTATTTAACAACCAATACGTCACTCGATGAGGCACTGGTTTTTGTACCCTGGACCACAAGTAGCTCTGTTTGGTTCGTCATTCCAGCCGAACCTGAATATGCCTATCAGGTCGAGTTGCTCGATACTAACGGGATGGCGATGCCTAAAACAGAACTTGGCAAAAAAGTCGGCACGAAATTTCTTGATTTTGACGCGTCACCTTCAAAAAAAGGAATTAAAATAAAGCACTTACGTGCAGAGAAAAAAGGTGGGGCGGTCGCCATGCCAATACTTTTTCGTCCAAGTGATCTTTTCAAAATTAAGGAGCCGGGAGCATACACGCTTCGAATACGTTTTCAGATATTGACGTTTCCGAGAACTGGGCCTGGCCGTAATGACTTCACCAATAGTTTGATTCGTTTTCCGCCTTTGGATTATCCGCTTTTTAAGCCCGCCGCTGTGCCAAAGAAGTCGTGAGTACGCACACGAATGTTTGGCCTCGCCTCGCTTTGGTGACCCCGCGCACCGCCCGCAAGTTAAAACTAAAACGGATTCCGGCCTCGTCCCGGAATCCGTTTCTCCTTTTCGAGTATGTGCTTCCCGCCTACGGCTTGGGCGGCGGCGGCACCGGTGCGGGCGCGGGCTGGCCGCGTTACGCGTCGCGCTCAACGTGGCTGGCGCTCAACCACTCCGCCAGCTTGCCGGGCTGGCTCTGGTATTTGTTGTGCATGATCGCGTCGAGCGTCGTCACCAATTGTGTCCCCTCCTGAATCAGCGGGGTGAATCCTTTCGCTTGGTTTTGTTATGGGTGGTGACACCGAGAGGTGAAGGGCGGAAACCAAGGCTGTCAAACGGCTCCCCCGACAAAAACGGCCAAAACCCGTGAAAACCGGGGAAATGGTGGCGTTGGGGGGTGGTTTTACCGGAGCATTTAAGCTTCGCGCACCTTTCTGTGGGCGATTTACACCCGGCTACCAGCGATTTGCACGCGGCTACCGAGGATTTACACCCGGCTATGAGGGATTTACACATGCCTATGGGCGTCACGCACGCGGCTGGGGCAATGCGCCGCCGACTGCGGGCGACTGACACCGGTTTTTGAGGCGGTTGCACACCGATGGCGGGTGCTAACACGCGCCACGGAGCCATGCGCCGGAGTTTTCCAGCGGCGCGCGGCGGGATTTCCCCGGCACGCCAGCGCCAACGGGCGATTTACATGGCCAACGGCAGGGCTGACATCTCCCCAAATGCCAGAGAGCCAGCGCTGTTGCGCGGATGACAAAGGGTTGGTTGACGGTCGTGGTGGCGGCGCATAGATTGCAGCCGTTGAAATCATGATTGCCAAACCCGTCACCGCCCCGTCTGCCCAGCCGAGCTTCCGCGTGAGCGACGAGCGGCTGATCAAGGTCACGCCCAGCGCCGCCACGCGCGTCTCGGGGCTGCTCAAAAAGCAGGGCCGGCCCGGCGGCGTGCTGCGCGTGTCGGTGGTCGGCGGGGGCTGCTCCGGGCTGCAATACAAGATGGATCTGCAGGACGCGCCGGCGAACCGCGATTTTCTGGTGGAGACCGGCGGCGTGCGGGTGGTGGTGGATCCCAAGAGCGCGCTCTATGTGACGGGCAGCGAGCTGGACTATCTCGACGCGCTCTCCGGCGGCTTCAAGGTCACGCCCAGCGCCGCCACGCGCGTCTCGGGGCTGCTCAAAAAACAGGGCCGACCCGGCGGCGTACTGCGCGTGTCGGTCGAGGGCGGCGGCTGCTCCGGGCTGCAATACAAGATGGATCTGCAGGATGCACCCGCGAAC
>JANPGB010000472.1:0-5188 GCA_031423695.1 Verrucomicrobiota bacterium | reverse complement strand
GCTCCTGCCGGATTTCTTCGGCGAGCTGCTTGGTTTCCTCAAGCGACAGGTTCTTGATCTGTTTCGAATCACTTAGCTTTTGCAGGTGGCTACTCATAAATTTATTCTTCGGACAAGTCGGCGGACAGCGGCTTCAGTTTCATTTCGCCGGCGGCGGTCTTTTCCAACTGCTGGATTTTCAAATCCGCCTCGGCCAGCTTGGCCTGACAGACCTGGGACAACTTCATGCCCTCTTCGTAGCGGGCCAGCAGCGTTTCCAGCGGCAGATCACCAGATTCCATGGTTTCCACGATGGTTTCGAGCTTTTTCAGAGCCTCTTCAAAGGGGAGGTCGCCACTTTTGGCCGCATCGGCGGCCCGGGCCGGTTTTGACATGGGAAAAAACTATGTGAAATCGGCGGGCACGTCCAGTACCGAGCGAGGCGCCAAAAGCAGGGCCAGCGGTGGCTTGGTCTGGTCGCCTACCCCAAGCAGGTTTCCCAAATCCGGTGCCAGCCGCTCGCGCAGCCTCCGCATTATTGCAACTTGCGCCAATCGCAACCTGTGGGAGAATAGCAGCAAAAGTTTGCATGCTGTACCCTTCCTCGGCCACTAAGTTATTCGGAGTCGCGATTGCCCTCGGCTTTCTCCTGGTTCTCCCCCACCTGCCCGCGCAGAGCAATGTGAACCTCCGCGTCATGGCCGCCAACCTGAACGGCAACTCGCAGAAGTATGAACCGTTCGCCCTGCGCATTTTTCAAGGACTCAAGCCCGACGTGGTCTGCATCCAGGAATTCAATTACACCAGCACGAACGGGATCGAGGTCAATACCCCAGCGGCCTTTCGTGAGATGGTGGACACCGCCTTCGGCACCAACTTTTACTATTACCGCGAGCCCACGTCTGGGAATGGCGATATTCCCAACGGCGTCATCAGCCGTTATCCATTCATCACCGCTAGCAACTGGATCGACACCCAGGTGGCCAATCGCAGTTTTGCCTGGGCGCGCATTGACGTTCCTGGCACAAACGACCTCTACGTCGTCAGCGTGCATTTCCTGACCAGCTCCTCCACCGCCCGCGCCACCGAAGCCAACAATTTGAAAACTTTGATGCAGGCGAATTTTCCGCCCAATGCGTGGATCGTGCTCGCGGGTGATTTCAACGCTGGAACTCGCACCGAAACCTGCGTCACGACCTACGGCGGCTACCTGACGGATTTCCCCGTACCGGTGGACAACCTCGGCAATCCCGACACGAGCGCCAACCGGAATTCCCCCCACGACTATGTGCTGCCTAGTCTGACGTTGACGAACTTCGAGACAGCCACGGTGTTTCCCTCGCACTCGTTTCCCAACGGACTAGTGTTTGATTCGCGCGTCTATACGCCGTTAACCGACGTGTCGCCCGTTCTCTTTGGCGACTCCAGCAACGCGCAGCATATGGCGGTCATGAAGGATTTCCTCGTCCCCGTCAGCGCCACCGGCACCACGAACCCGCCGGCGATCACCGCGCAACCGCAAAACCAGATCGTGCCGCCCGGTAGCAACGCCACCTTCAGCGTCACGGCCACCGGCGCCTCCCCCCTGAGTTATCAATGGCGCTTCAACACCACGAACATTTTCGGCGCAACCACCAATCCGCTCGTGCTCGCCAGCGTCCAGTTCACCAACGCCGGAAATTATTCCGTCGTGGTGACTAACATCGCCGGCAGCGTCACCAGCGCCGTCGCCGTTCTGACCGTCAGCAACCAGCCGCCCGGCATCTCCACGCAACCGCAGAACCAGAATGTCTTTGTCGGACAAGACGCGAATTTTTCCGTGACCGCCACGGGCGCTTTGCCACTGAGTTATCAATGGCGGTTCAGCGGCACGAACATTCCCGGCGCGAACGCCAACGCTTACACGCGCACCAACGCCCAGACGAACGACGCGGGCAATTATCTGGTTGTCATCACCAACGTCTCCGGCTCCATCACGAGTGCCGTGGCCGCCTTGACGGTCAATGTCCCTTCGACCGGAACCTTGACCACGCTGGCGGGTTGGGATGTGAGCGGCCAGTCGAATTTTGGAACATCGCCGTTGGCGCCCACGACCAATGCGCCCAATGTCACCGTCGGCGGCCTGACGCGGGGCAGCGGCGTGGCTACCCCGGCAGGAGCAGCCGCGCGGGGTTGGGGCGGCACCGGCTTTACGGATTCAACGGCCGCAGCCGCAGTCTCCGCCAATCGCTTTGCCACCTTCACCATCGCCGCCAATGCGGGTTACAGGGCTTCCTATTCCGCCGTCAACAAATTCGATTATCGCCACTCCGGCACCGGCCCGGCCGTCGGCGTGCTGCAATATCAAGTCGGCGCGGGCGCGTTCACGGATATCACCGCTCTGTCCTACACCGTTGCCACCAGCGGGGGCGGGTCCATTGCCCCGATTGATCTCTCCGGCATCGCCGCGCTGCAGAACGTCGGGGCCGGCATTACGGTGACTTTCCGCATCGTCAACTACGCGGCCAGCGCATCGGGCGGCACGTGGTATATTTTTGACGTGGCCGCCAGCACCGCTTCCGACCTGAGCGTTCAAGGCATCATCAACCCCATCTCCAGCCCACCCGCCTCACCGGCCGTGCTCAGCGCGCCGAACTTTGCTGCCGGGCAATTCCAGATGCTGGTCACCGGCACGGCCAGCTCGAATTATGTGGTTCAAGTCTCCACCAATCTCTCCCTGGTGAACTGGCTTTCGCTGCTCACAAACTCCTCGCCCTTCACCTTCACCGACACCAACCCCGGCACGGCTCCGCAAAGATTTTACCGCGCCATTTCGTTGCCTTGATGACTTTGAGGCGGGCGGGCGGGCGATTTCGCGAGCCCCGACCGGCGGCAAAATCATTTCTCCGCCCGGCTGGAAATCTCGCCTTGGTGCAGACGCGTCCGCAGCCGCTGCCCCGACTTCACGTTCCGCGCATCCCGAATCACGCTCCCCGTCTCCGCGTCCAGGGTGATGGAATACCCGCGCGCCAGCACCTGCTCCGGTCCGAGCAGCCGCAACCGTGCTTCCAAGGCCTGAAACCGCGCTTGATTGCTTTGCAAATTCAACTTCGCCACTTCGGCCAACCGCCGCCGGGCCACCTGCAGCAACTCCCGCCGCTGCTGCAATACCTGCGTCGGCCGCACCCGCCGCAACCGTTCGGAAACATTCCGCCAGGCGACCTGCCGCTCCCGCGCAGCCTGCCGGACGCACCGCGCCAGCCCCGCCAGCAAATCGTCCAGCCGCTGCAAGGACTCGTTCAATTGTTTGCGCGGATGCACCCGGGCAAAGCGTTCGTTCAACTGCGACAGCTCGTAAACCTTGCCCTCGAAATGCCGGCCCACCAGTTCCCGGATGCGCCCGGCGGACTCGGCCACAAATTCGCGGCTGGCAAAAACGCCCTCGGTGATGAGTTCCGCCGCCGCGCTCGGCGTGGCCGCGCGCAGGTCCGCCACAAAATCGCTGATGGTGAAATCAATCTCGTGGCCGACCGCCGAAACAACCGGCACCGCCGATTCAAAAACCGCGCGGGCCACGACCTCTTCATTGAACGCCCACAGATCCTCCAGCGAACCGCCGCCGCGGGTGATGAGGATGAGATCAAAGTAGGACAGGCTTCCCGCCTGTCCGCGCAGGCTGGAAGCCTGCGCTACATTAAACTCATTCAGCAACCCGACCGCCGCCGCGATTTCCTCCGCCGCCCCCTGCCCTTGCACGCGACACGGCACCAGGATGATTTCCAGACTAGGATCACGTCGCTGCATGACATGCAGCACATCACGAATCGCCGCGCCGGTGGGGGAAGTGACCAGGCCGATGCGCTGCGGATAGCGTGGCAGCGGACGTTTTCGCTCCTGCTCAAACAAGCCCTCCGCCGCCAGCTTCTGCTTGAGCTTCTCGAACTTGATCTGCAACGCGCCGACGCCCTGCAACTCCACCGCCCGCACGATCAATTGATATTGCCCGCGCGCCTCATAGACCGTCACGTCGCCTTGCAGCAAAACCTTCTGCCCATCCGCCAGCAGATCGCGTTCACCTGCCGCCCCGCCACGAAACAGCACGCAGCTCAACTGCGACCCGGCGTCCTTGAGCGTGAAATAGCGGTGGCCGGAACCTTGCAAACGCAGGTTGGTGATCTCGCCGCTGACCCAGACCAGGCCGACAGATTTTTCCAGCAGCCGTTTGACTTGCGTCGTCAGTTCCGAAACTGACAGGACCTTCCGCGTCTCCTCCGCCGGAAACAATTCCCCGAAGTCCCATTGTGATTTGGTTGGCTTGCTCATCAGATCAATGAAGCGGTTCCGAAACCCGCTGAATTTTCAGCGCCCGGCCGCTGGCATCCTCGATCTCAATCACGCAGCCGTGCAGCATCACCCGGTTCTTCGCCACCTCGAACCGTTGCGGCATCCCGGTCAGGAAGCGCTTGATGACCGGCTCGATCTCGCGGCCCAGCACGCTGTCATGCGGGCCGGTGAATCCGGCGTCGCTCAGATACGCCGTGCCGCCCGGGAAAATCTGCTCGTCCGCCGTCTGCACATGCGTGTGCGTGCCCACCACCGCGCTCACCTGTCCATCGAGCATTCGCGCCAGCGCGATTTTTTCCGACGTCGCCTCGGCATGAAAATCCACGAATACGATTCGCGCCTGCTGCCGCAAACGACTGACCTTGTCCATCGCCATGGTAAACGGATTCTCAAGCGGCGGCATGAAGGTGCGTCCCTGCAAATTCAGCACGGCGATGGGCGGCAAACCTTCCTTGGTAATCACCACGCTCCCCTGCCCGGCCGTGCCCGCCGGATAATTGAACGGCCGCACGAAGCGCTTCTCGTTTTGCAACAGCTCCATGACTTCCTTCTGATCCCACAGATGATCGCCGCTGGTGATGACATCCACGCCGGCGGCAAAAATCTCGTTGGCCGTCGCCGGGGTGATGCCGTTGCCGCCCGCCGAGTTTTCACCGTTGGCGATGACAAAGTGCAGGCCGTGCTGTTCCCGCAACTTCGGCAGAAGTTGCGTCACCGCGCGCCGGCCCGGCTGCCCCACGATATCGCCAATGAAAAGAAGTTTCACGCCCCCACACTAGCGACGCGACGATATTGGGCCAAGCGGTTTCGCCGGCTGGCGCTCCACCTCCGCACGCCGGCGGCTGCGGGGCTGGGCCCATACCGGTGAGGTGGCTGTCGGCGCGCT
>JANPGB010000471.1:0-19871 GCA_031423695.1 Verrucomicrobiota bacterium | reverse complement strand
CGTGTCGCGCGGCAGCCTGACCGAAGCGCACGAGCAAATCCAAGCCAGGCTGGGCGTGCCAACGATCCTCGTGAACGCCGCCGGCGGCAATGATCACAAGGTCACGGTCACGCCGGAAAATCCGTTTGAGAAAATTCCGCTGGATGCGTGGCTGGCCAATTTTGATTTGAATCTGGTCGGCGGCGTGTTTCTGCCCTGCCAGGAATTCGGGCCGGGGATGTGCCAGCGGGGGAAGGGGAGCATCATCAACAGTGCCAGCGTCTCGGCCCATCTGCCGTTGTCGCGCGTGGTCAGCTACTCCGCCGCCAAGGCCGCCGTGCTGAATCTCTCGCTGTTCCTCGCCCGCGAATGGGCGCCGAAGGGCGTGCGCGTGAACACCATCACGCCCGGCTTTTTCCCCGCCGAGCAAAACCGCAAACTGCTCTTCAACGATGATGGTTCGCCGACGGCGCGCACGAAGGCGATCTGGGGCCACACGCCGATGAATCGTTTCGGGGAATCGAAGGAGTTGGTCGGCGCGGCGGTGTTTCTGGCGGCGCACGCGGCCAGTAGTTTCGTCACCGGCACGGACATCCGGGTGGATGGCGGTTATTTGAGCCAGACGATTTGAGCGAATCGCGCGGCGCGAGGGTGCGCCGCTAAAGCACACCCGGATTTTGGCGGCGAGGAGGCAGCTGGCCGCACCCCGCCCACCGAACCGACCGAGGGAAACGACAACGACCTCCAAATTATCTCGCCGTGGCCGAGGCTGGCGCCACCTTCACTGGTTCAAACTGTCCGCGCAGGACGTGGATGAGGGCCTTGACGGCAAGTTCGATGAACATGAAAGGCTTGCCGATGAAATCGTTGCCGCCGCTCATCGTGGAGTTGGCGCGGTTTTCAAAGTCGTTCAGGTTGGTGACGAACACGACGGGCGTCTTCTTGTTCAGTTCGCTCGTGCGCAGCTTGCTGCACAGCTCAAATCCGTTCATGACGGGCATGTCCACGTCCAGGAAGACGAGATCGAATTTGGTTTCGGTCAGCATTTGAAGGGCGGCCATGGGGTCCTCCACATCAATGGATTTGAGTTTCGCTTTTTCGAGCGCGAACATGACGGCGCGGCGGGAAATGGCGTCGTCATCCACCACGAGGATTTTCGCGGGAGGCCGCCCCTTGGGCGCCTGGCCGGCGCGGTCGAACAGGAGGCCGAGGAAATCCACGGCCGTGGCCACGGTGCGCAGGGTGGAGGGGTTGATGCTCTGCGGCTTTTCATAAAGTTCCCGGAGCAGGACTTCGAGCGCGTCGGCGAGCTGGGCGATCGGTTGGTCGCCGGCGAGTCCGGCGTTGCCGGTGAGCGCGTGGACGCGGCGGCACAGGTTGCAGATGTGGTCGAGGCGCAGGACCGGGTTGTCGGCTTTGATGATGTTTTGAAGAATGCCGCGGTACTGGGTCAGCGTGCCGGGCAGACTCTCCGCGAAGGTGTTTTGGATTTCGCCCTGGAACAAGGCGTCGAGATCCTTGGCTGAGGCATTTTTGCGGCCTTCTGCCGGGCGGGTGCCGGGCGCCGGCGTGATCTGCGTTTCGAAGGCGTTGGAGGTCGGCGGCATTTTCAAGGCGGCGCGGACGACTTCAATGATCTGCTTGGGCGTGCAGCTGGCCTTGGAGAGGCATTTGGTGGCGCCAACCTTCCATGCTTCCTGCACGACGTTGGTGAGATAGGTGCTCGAGAAGACGATGATTGGCAGATCCTGGAGACCCGGTTCGGAGCGGATTTGTTTCAACAGCTCCACGCCCGAAACCGTGGGCAGCATCAGGTCCAGCAGCACCACATCCGGCTGGAATTTTCTGACGAGTTCAAGACCGGACGGACCGTCGTTGGCCAGCTCCACTTGAAAGCCGTCCACGTTGAATTTGTTCCGATAGATGTTGGCGACGACCATGTCGTCCTCGATGATGGCGATTTTTTTCATTCCTCAGTGAGCGGCGGTGAGTTTGGTTTGTTGGGCAAGATAGGTTTCCAGGAAAATGCGGATGCGGTTGAATTCGGCTTCGACTTGGCTGGCGAGTTCGGGAGCGTTCAGCAGCTTGCCGGCTTCGCCTTGGTGTTCCAATTCGCGGAGGGGCGGCAGGATGGCGCTCATGCCGCAGGTCGCGCTGGCGCCCGCGCAACTGTGGGCGAGCCGGCGGACGTCCGGGGCGCTGCCGGACCGGACGGCGGCCAGAAGCTGGGCGACTTGGTCGCTGGTCTGTTTCAAATAGAGGTTGATCAGTTCCCGCAAGTCTTCCGGATTCCCGTTCGTGAAATCGTGCAGGCGTTCCATTTCCACCGGCGGCGGCCGGGTTCCACCGGTGGTCGGCGGATTTGATTTGGTTTCAAAGGCGCCGGTGGCTGTTTCCGTCTGCGACACCGTGGGCTTGGGGGTTGGCTCGGCCGTCGCGGCGGCGGCCCAGCGCTCGATGACGCCGCGAATGTCCTCGGGGCGGACGGGTTTGGGCAGGTAATCGTCCATGCCCGCCGCGAGGCATTTCTCGCGGTCGCCATTCATGGCGTTGGCGGTCATGGCAACGATGATGATGGCGGATTTGTAGTTGGGATTCAGGTGGGTGCGCTGCCGTTCGCGGATGGTGCGCGTGGCTTCCATGCCGTCCATCTCCGGCATCTGCACGTCCATGAAAATGATGTCGTAGGGCCGGCAATTCAGCGCGGCGAGGGCCTGGACGCCATTGGCGGCGAGGTCGGGCTTGTAGCCCATCTGCTGCAGCAGCCGGAGGCCGACTTTCTGATTGATGGTGTTGTCGTCGCAGAGCAGCACGCGCAACGGGAGGCGTTGCGCCATCGCGGGATCAAGTTTGGAAGGCACCGGGGATTTTTTGACCTGGGTTTTGACCCCCGAGACGACGCGTAGCATGACTTCGTGCAGTTGCGCGGGTTTGATCGGCTTGGTCAGGCAGGTGGCAAAACGGGCCTGGGCCAGCTCCGGCGCGTCAGCCCGGACGCCCATCGAGGTGAGCAGGATCAGCGGCATGGCGGCGGTGGCCGGAATTTTTCGGATCTCGCTGGCCAGTGTGAGTCCATTCATCCCGGGCATTTGCATGTCGAGCAGCGCGAGATCGAAGGTCTCGCCGGCCTTGATCCACTCCAGGGCCTGCGCGGCGTCCTGAGTGCTGCGCGGGAGCATGCCCCATTTGCCGGTCTGCAGGGTCAGGATGCGGCAGTTGGTCGGATTGTCATCCACGACGAGCAACCGCAGCCCGGCGAATTGTGGCTGGTGGCCGGCGAGTTGTTGCAGCGGCAGCTCCTGTGCAACCCGCATGGGCAGTGTGAAAATAAAGGTTGAACCCTGCTGGGGCTTGCTCTCGACCGACATGGTGCCGCCCATCAGTTCGACCAGCCGTTTGCTGATGGCAAGTCCAAGGCCGGTGCCGCCGTAATTGCGCGTGGTGGAAACATCGGCCTGGCTGAAGTTTTGGAAGAGGCGGGCGAGCCGGTCGGGGGCAATGCCGATGCCGGTGTCGCGCACCGAGAACTGTAGCTGACATTCCAGGTCTTCGGGCTGGCGCGGGGCAAGCAGTTTGACTTGGGTCACCACTTCGCCCGTCTCGGTGAATTTGATGCCGTTGCTGAGCAGGTTGACGATCACCTGGCGCAGCCGGGTGACATCGCCGATGACGCGGGCCGGAATGCCGTCGTCCATCTGATAGGCCAGGTCGAGTTTCTTTTCCGCCGCGCGCGGGGCGAGCAGATCCAGCGCTTCCTCCACGCACTGGCGCAAGTCCACCGGCTGCTGCTCGAGCTCCAGCTTTCCGGATTCGATCTTGGAGAAGTCCAGGATGTCGTTGGTGATGGTGAGCAGGGCTTCGCTGCTGGCATAAATCGTGTCCACGTAGCCGCGCTGTTCGGTGGAGAGCGCGGTTTCCAGCAGGAGTCCGGTCATGGAAATGATCCCGTTCATGGGCGTGCGGATCTCGTGGCTCATGCTGGCCAGGAATTCTGCCTTCGCGCGGCCGGCGGCCTCGGCGGCCACGCGGGCGGCCATCAGTTCGCGGTTGGTCTGGGTCACTTCGTCCTGCAGGTGTTTGGCGCTGAGGGACCGGCGGACACGGGCGCGGAATTCCGCCGCCTCAAACGGCTTGGTGATGTAATCCGCCGCGCCCAGCTCAAACCCGCGCAGCTTGTCACCCGCGCTGTTCCACGCGGTCAGGACGATGACCGGCAGGGCCTGGGTCTGGGGGTTTCCCTTGAGTTGTTTGAGCAGTTCAAAGCCGTTGGAGTCGGGCAGGCCGAGATCCAGCAGGATCAGATCGTAGCTTCGCTGTTGCAGCAAGGCTAGGGCTTCGGCCGAGTGGGTGGCGTTGTCCAGGGTGACATGATCCTCATGCAGCAGTGTGGCGAGCACTTCGAGCATTTTCTTGTCATCTTCAATCAGCAGCACGCGCGATGCGGAAACCTTCATAATTTTCAACCCGTACGGTTAGAACCAAGTTTACTACGGTATTACATCGGCTGGTATGGGAGAAAATTGAACAGATTCTTGTCGAAGGCGCCAGCCGCTTTTTTTGCCCCGGCGGCGGTGGCGCGTGGCGGCACCGGCCGCGCCGCCGTCGGTCCCCGGAATAATTCCAAAAAAAATGCTGCCCTTTCCCGCGGGCGCGTGGTAAACCGTTTTCAGAATCCGTGCATGACAACGTTCATTATGAACCGTCGCAACCAGCCGCTTCCTGTCGAAGCCATCCCCGCGAGCGTTGGAATTATTGTTCCGGCCCGGCTGGCAGGTCGGCGAACCTGAAAGGCCTCCCATGATTCCCACCGGCAACATCAACGAAATCCTCGGGCAGAAAGGCGGCACCGTCTGGTCGATTCCACCGGACGCTACCGTCTTTGAAGCCATTCAGATGATGGCCGACAAAAACGTCGGCGCGCTGCTTGTCACGCACCAAGGCAAGTTGCTGGGCATCATTTCCGAGCGCGACTACACGCGCAAGGTGGCGATCAAGGGCAAGTCGTCGAAGGAATTGAAGGTGCGGGAAATCCTTTCTCCCAAGGTGGTCCACGTCGCCCCGACGCACAGTGTGGAGCAATGTCTGCGCCTGATGACCGAGCACCGCGTCCGCCATCTGCCGGTGCTGGACGGGCAAAAAATCGCCGGCGTGATTTCCATCGGCGACCTGGTCAACTGGATCATCTCCGCGCAGACGGCGACAATCAGTCAGTTGGAAACCTACATCAGCGGCTATCCCGTTCCGCCGGAGTGAATCACCGTTGCGGCCGGCTGCGCGTCAGGCTCACGGACACCCAGCGCGCCTGCGGGATCGGAAATTTTTTGACCTGCACGGTCACGGCCTGCGGCTGGTATTTGGCCAGGATGTGATCCGCGAGGTTCGCGGAAAGTTTCTCGATCAGTTTCCAGCTGCGGCCTTCCCCGAATTTCATCAAGTCCTTGGCGACCTCGAAATAATTGATGGTCTTCTCCAGCCGGTCGCTCACCGCCGCCGCCGAATAATCATGGGTCATGTCCAGGGTGAGGAGCAGGCGTTGCGGCTGCGCGCGCTCCTCGTCGGTGACGCCGACACAATAAAATACTTCCAGATCCACAATGCTGATTTTAGACATGCTTAAATTTATTCGGTTGATGCCGCTGCTTTTTCCGTCACCGCGAGCAACAGGCGTCGCGTCGGCTCGTTGAGCGGCAGGGCCAGGGCGGCGGCGGGTTTCAGCCAGCGAAACTCCTGCGCCTCTTCATTCAACTTCACCGCCACCTCGCCCGCGCAGCGGCAGGTGTAGTTGAGCAGAATAAAATGCGCGTCGCGATAAAATTCCTTCGAGTGGATGCAATCCTGCACGAGCACGAATTCAATGTCGGTGATGTCCAGCGCCGTCTCCTCCTTGATTTCGCGCACCAGGGCGGCGGTGGACGGCTCGGCCCATTTGATTTTGCCGCCGGGAATGCCCCATAACTCCGACCATTTGTGCGTGCGGATCATCAGCACCTCCCCGGTGTCGTTGAAGATCAGTCCGCCCACCGTCGAGATGGGCATGGGCTCGGCGCCCGGCGTTTGAGATGGCGCGACCAGGTGGAGGCCGTTGCGTTCGAGCTGTCCGCGCAACTCGCCCAGATGTTCGACGATCAGGTCCGGCTTTGCGGCGCGCAGCTGGGCCAGCGTGTTGTAGCCCGTCAGCACGGCGCACGAATGAATTCCGCCATGTTGCGCGGTCTCGATGTCGTGCTGCATGTCGCCGATGAACAGCGTCTCGTCCGGGAGCAGATTGTTTTCCGCCAGGATGTCGTGGATTTTTTTCCGCTTGTCCCAGATCTCGACGTAGGGCCGGTCCAGGTATTTTCCAAAACCAATGCTGACGTCCTGCGTGGCAAAATGCTCGCGCTGCACCGTGCTCAAGAGAAACGTCCGCAGCTTCCGGGCGCGGCAGAATTCCAGAAAGTCCCGCGCGTGCGGCAGCTCGCAGACCGAATCCTGCACCTGGCGAAAACGATGGTGAAACCACATCTCAAGCTGGGGCATGGCGACGTGCGGTGTGTGGCGGTCGTAAAACTTTGTGAACGGCAGGCAGAATTCGGCGCGGAATTCGGCCAGCGTCATCTCCGCGCGCTTGGCCTGGGCCAGCACGTAGTTGGTCGCCTGCCACACGGCGGGCAGATCGTCCACCAGCGTGCCCGACCAGTCAAAAATGATGTTGCGGATCACGCGCTCAGTTTAGCCATCAGCCCGCCGTTGTCAGCAACCGGTTCCAGATTTTTCACCGGGGGTGATCGCCTTGGTTTGCGGTTGCATCCTCAATGGGAGGCCAATAATAATCGGGCGTCAACGGACCGGTTTTATTTTTATGCTCGCATACTTATGGGTGGCGCTGGGCGGCGCGCTGGGCAGCGTGGGTCGCTTCTGGCTTTCCGGCCTGATCTCCGCCACGCGCCTCGGCGAAACCTTTCCGCTCGGCACGCTGCTCATCAACGTGACCGGCTCGTTCGTCATCGGATTTGTGGCGACGCTCACCGGCCCGGACGGTCGCTGGCTGGTTTCGGCGGGCTTCCGTCCGTTCTTCATTTATGGCGTGTGCGGTGGCTACACGACGTTTTCCTCGTTCAGTTGGCAGACGCTGGAGCTGGTTCAGAACGGCGAATGGCTCCGCGCGGGCGCGAACATCGTCGGTTCGGTGGTGTTGTGTCTCGTCGCCGTCTGGCTTGGCCATGTGCTCGCGGCGGGCCTCAATTCAATGAAAGGCACTTGATATGCAGATTCCAACCGAAGCAACCTTGCTGCGCATCTTTACCGGCGAAAGCGACCAGTGGGAACGCAAGCCGCTTTACGAAGCCATCGTGCTGGCGGCGCGCGCGGCGCAGCTCGCGGGCGCGACGGTCTTGCGCGGCCCGATGGGCTTTGGCAAGTCGAGCCGCCTGCACACCGCGAAAATCCTCCGGCTCTCCATGGACTTGCCCGTCATCATCGAGATCGTGGACAGCGAGGAAAAAATCCAGGCGTTCCTGCCCGCGCTCGACCCGATGATCGGCGGCGGCCTGGTGACCCTCGAAAAAGTCCGCGTCATCCAGTATCGCGGTGCCGGGCGGAACGGCTGATTTGGTTTGCCTGGCTCCCTGGCCCGACGCTGGCGCGCGGGATTTTTTCCGTGCAACACCCCGGGCGTCGGTGTAAACAACCAGCCATGAACGCCACCCTGTCGCGCCGCTCCGCGATTCGCAAAATCGCCGGCAGCACCGCTTTAGTTGGCGCCGCAAATATGATCCCGCAATCCATCCGGGCCGAGGAGTCCACGCCGGCCAAACTCAAGGGCCGCATTCACCACAGCGCCTGCCGCTGGTGTTACGGGAAAATTCCGCTCGAGGATTTGTGCGAGGCGGGCAAGGAGATGGGGTTGGCCGGCATCGACCTGCTCAACCCGCCGGAATTTGAAACGGCCCGGAAGCACGGTCTGGTCTGCTCGATGGTTTCCAATCCGGTCCTGGATGGCTTGGGCGGCATTGGCAAGGCGTGGAACCGCGTGGAGCATCACGACAGGCTGGTCAAGGCCTACGAACAGCGGCTTCAGGAAACCGCCGCCGCCGGCTATGCGCGATTGATTTGTTTCTCCGGCAACCGGGACGGCCTGGATGACGCGAAGGGTTTGGAAAATTGCGCTGCGGGACTGAAGCGCATCCTGCCGCTGGCCGAAAAGCTCAAGGTCACGCTCTGCATGGAGCTGCTCAACAGCAAGCGCAACCACAAGGACTATCAATGCGACCACACGGCTTGGGGCGTCGAACTGGTGAAGCGCATCAGTTCCGAGCGTTTCAAGCTGCTGTACGACATCTATCACATGCAGATCATGGACGGCGACGTGTGCGACACCATCAAGGAGAACCACCAATACTTCGACCATTACCACACCGGCGGGGTGCCGGGCCGCGCGGAGATTGATGGTTCACAGGAACTGAATTACCCGCGCATCATGCAGACTATTCTGGACACGGGTTTCAAAGGGTTCGTGGCGCAGGAGTTTGTTCCCAAACGTTCTGACGCCCTCGCTTCGCTCAAGCAAGGCGTGCAGATTTGCGATGTGTGACCTGTAATTAAAATAAACTTGATATGAACCGCCGTCACTTCCTCCGATCCACCACCTTCGCCGCCACCGCTGCGCCTCTCATTCTGACCAAGATGAGCGTTTTTGGCGCGGACGCTCCCAGCAACAAACTCAACCTCGCCCTGATCGGCGCCCACGGACGCGGCTCGCAGCATTATGATGGACTTGCCACGCAGAACATCGTTGCCATCTGCGATGTGGACGAAAAGCATCTCGATCTCGCCGAGAACAAGTTTCCCGGCGCGAAGCGCTACGTGGACTGGCGCGAATGTCTCGATCATAAAGGGCTGGATGGCGTCGTCATCTGCACGCCGGATCACACGCACGCGTTTGTCACGATGTGGGCGATGAACCGCGGCCTGCATGTCTATTGCGAGAAGCCGCTGGCCAACACCATCGAGGAAGCCCGCCTCGTCCGTGCGACCTATCTCAAGCACAAACACCAACTGGCCACGCAGGTCGGCACGCAGCGCCATGCCTTTCCCAACTTCAATCGCGTCCGCGAACTGATCCAAGACGGTGCGATCGGCCAGCTCGAGGAGGCGTGCGCGTGGGGTAACCGCCAGCTGCGCAAGCCCGGCTATCTCCCGGCGGCGGGCGAGCCGCCGGCGAATTTGAACTACGATCTGTGGCTCGGGCCGTCGCCGTTGCATCCCTACAACCCCGGCTATTTCTCCGGCAGCACCGCCATGAATTGCCTGCAATGGAATATGTATTGGGACTTCGGCAACGGTCAGGTCGGCGACATGGGCAGCCACACGATGGATCTGGTCTGGAACGCGATTGACGCCGTGCCGCCCACGTCCGCCGAGGCCAAAGGCGAGCCATTCAATCCGGAGGTTTCGCCCGTCGAGCTCGCCACGCATTTCCAGCACCCCGCGAACGCGTGGCGTCCGGCGATCAAGGTGGCCTGGTATCAAGGTGGGGCCATGCCGGACTCGCCGTCGAGGTGGGTGGACCTGAAAAAAATTGATCACGGCGCGATGTTCACCGGCACGCAGGGCGCATTGATTTGCGATTTTGAAAAGCGGCTCGTCATTCCCCTGGGCAATCGCGCCGACCTGACCTACTACAAGCCGCGCGCGGCCAAGGACGTGATTCCGTCCATGAAAGGTTTCCAGCAGGAATGGTTCGAGGCGTGCAAAGGAAATTTGAAAACCTCGTGCAACTTCGATTATGCCGGACAGATGATCGAACAGATGCTCCTCGGGCTGGTCGCCTACAAGGCAGGCACCAGAATCGAATACGACGCGGCGGCAGGGAGAGTGACCAACAACGAGAAAGCCAACGAATACCTGCGGCGCGAGTATCGTGAGGGCTGGAAGCTGAACGGATAGGATTCGGAATGTTTCTGCATTCGGACGTCGTCGTCAAAAAGCCCGGTTAAATTCCCGAAAACAAGTTGATTCCTAAAAACATGATGCAACAAACCGCCCGCCACTGGGCCGTCCTCCTGACGGTGTGCCTGATCTCTACGTCCTCGGTTGGTTTTTCCGCCAGCGGCGGCAGCCCGCGTGAGACGATTTCGTTTGATGGCGACTGGCGCTTTTTGAAGGCCGACGCCGCGGGCGCGGAACAGCCGGGCTTTGATGCGGGCGCGTGGCGCAAGCTGGACGTGCCGCATGACTGGAGCATCGAGGGGCCGTTCGACTCGGCCAATCCGACCGGCGGGGCGGGCGCGTTTCTGCCGGGAGGCGTCGGCTGGTATCGCAAACAGTTTTCGCTGCCGGAAAATCTTTCGGGGCGCAGGGTCTTCATTGAGTTCGACGGCGTGATGGCCAACAGCGATGTCTGGATCAATGGCACGTTGCTTGGCCACCGCCCGTTTGGCTACGTGAGTTTCCGCTACGAGCTGACCGGGCATTTGAAATTCGGCGGTGAAATAAACCTGCTCGCCGTGCGCGCGGATAATTCGCAGCAGCCGGCCTCCCGTTGGTACTCGGGCGCGGGAATTTACCGCCACGTCCGGCTGGTCATCAACGATCCCGTCCACTTTGAACAGTGGGCCAATTTCGTCACCACCTCGTTGCGTGCGGAATCGGGAGTGCCGATGACCATCGTCCAGTCCTCCAGCATAGTCGTGAACCAGTCGGAGCAGCCGCGCGAAGTGTCGATGCAGATCCAGCTTTTCGATCCCGACGGAAAAATGGTGGCCGTCAACCACACCGGGCCGCAGACCCTCGCGCCCGGCCAGTCGGCGATGTTTGAGCCGCGCGCGTTGTTGTTCAACGCGCGGCTCTGGAGTCTGGAACACCCTGAATTATATCGCGCCGTCCTGAGCGTTCGCGCGGGCGCTGCCAGCCTGGACGAGGAGTCCGTTCCCTTTGGCGTGCGCACGGTTGAGTTTCGGGCGGACTCCGGCTTTTATCTCAACGGGAAGAATTTCAAGCTTAAGGGCGTCTGCCTGCATCACGACGGCAGCGCGTTCGGCGCGGCGGTGCCGCTCGCCGTGTGGGTGCGGCGGCTCACGGCCCTCCGGGAACTTGGCGTGAACGCCATCCGCACCGCGCATAATCCGCCCGCGCCGGAATTCTTGGATCTGTGCGACCGCATGGGCTTTTTGGTGATGGATGAATTGTTCGACTGCTGGACGGTGGCGAAAAATCCCTACGACTATCATCTCTATTTCAACGACTGGTCGAAGCTGGATTTGCGCGACACCATCCGCCGCGACCGCAATCATCCGAGCGTCATTCTTTACAGCGTCGGCAATGAAATCCACGACACGCCAAAAACGGAGCTGGCTAAAGGCATTCTCAAGGGTCTGGTGGAGGTCTGCCACGAAAATGATCCGACGCGTCCCGTCACGCAGGCGTTGTTTCGTCCGAATGTCAGCCATGATTACGACAACGGCCTGGCAGACATGCTGGATGTGATCGGTACGAATTATCGCGACCCTGAATTGCTAGCCGCCCAGCGCGCGAAACCCTCCCGCAAAATTCTCGGCACCGAGCAGCGCCACGACCGCGCGACCTGGTTGAACCTGCGCGACAACCCTTCGCACGCCGGTCAGTTCCTCTGGACGGGTGTGGATTATCTCGGGGAGTCGCGGCGCTGGCCGATGGTGGGCCACGCTTCGGGTCTGGTGGACCGCACTGGCGAAGTGAAGCCGATGGGTTACGAGCGGCGAAGCTGGTGGAGCGAAACGCCGATGGTGCGTCTCGCGCGGCGCGTGGCCGCCGACGACCTGATGCCCACCGACCCCGGCTACGGGGGCGCGGAACTGCACACGCAGGTGCAATTCGCCGACTGGACGCCGCGCAACCTGGCGGCGCACAAAGAGAACATCGAAGTTTATTCCAACTGCGAGGAGGTCGAATTATTCCTCAACAACAAATCGCTCGGCGCGAAAAAAATCGACGCCGACGCCTCGCCGCGCGTGTGGAAAGTCTCCTTCGCGCCCGGCACTTTGAAGGCCGTGGCGCGCAATCAGGGTCGGAAGGTCGCCACGGATGAACTGCGCACCGCTGGGAAGCCGGCGAAAATCGTCCTGACCGCCGACCGCAAAAAACTCGCGCCCGGCTGGGACGACGTGGCCTTCGTCACCGCCACGGTGACGGATGCCAAGGGCGTGGTCATTCCCAACGCAAATGACTTGATCTCCCTCAAAATCGCCGGCCCCGGCGTCATCGCCGCCGTGGACAGCGCGGACAATGCGAGCCATGAATCCTTCCAGGCGAGCGAACGTCGTGCTTATGCCGGTCGTTGCGTGTCGATGTTGAAAGCCGCGATTCCGTCCGGAAAAATCACGTTGACCGCCGCCGCGCCGGGTCTCGGTGAGGCTTCGGTCACATTGCGGGCGGTCAAGCGTGCGCCCGTGATGAAGTAACAACCCGAACCGGGAACTTTCCAGTCGCCGGCGTCGAGACTCGTCGGCAGGCGCTTTCAGTTTTGTCCGCCCAATCTGCGGCTTGTCATCGCGAACGCAATCCGCTCAAATGCGCGGCACATGAAACTCCGATTCGCGTTCGCGCTGCCATTGGTCGGCTTTCTGTTGCTGTTGGCAACCCGGCTGGCGGCGGCCCCGGTCACGCCGCCGATTGACCGCCAGGCTTTGGTGAAGCGGCACGCCGTCGTGCTGCATGCGTTCGATGCGAACAATCCGCTCTCCGTCGGCAACGGCGAATTTGCGTTCACCGCGGATGCGACGGGATTGCAGACGTTCGCCGACGCTTTCACCAACACCACTCCGCTGGGTACGCTGTCGCAATGGGGCTGGCATTCCGCGCCGAATCCCGACGGCTGGAGCAGTGAGAAATATCCCTTCAAGGAGTTCGAGGTGTTTGGCCGCAAGGTGGGCTACAACGACGTGCCGGGCAACAAGCAGACGCCGGAAACCAAATGGCTGCGGGCCAATCCGCATCGCCTGCATCTGGGACAAATCGGTTTTATCCTGACACATGCCAATGGCACCGCCGCGCAAACGAATGACCTGAGCGAGGTCGAGCAGACACTGGACTTGTGGAGCGGCACGCTGCACAGCGTCTTCAAATTCGACGGTCAGAAGGTGGACGTGCAGACGGTTTGCCATCCCGACCGCGATTTGATCGCCGTGCGGGTGGTTTCGCCGCTGCTGAAACGCGGACGGATCAAAATCCAGCTGCATTTTCCCTACGGCACTGGCTCCACCGTCACCGCGGACTGGAGCCGGCCGGAAGCGCACGAGACGTACATGAATCAGGCCAGCATTCCCGAAGCCCGGTTCACGCGGAAGCTGGACAGGGATCTGTATTACGTCGCCGCGCGCTGGTCGGAGGGCGCGGAAATCAAGGAGGTGGAAAAGCATCGGTTCACGATTTCCGCCGCCGGCCAAAGCTTGTTTGGCGGAGCGAGGCCGTTGGAATTTGTCTGTGAATTTCTGCCCAAGGCCGTCGTGAAGAATCTGCCGGACTTCGAGCAGACGCGCGCGGCGGCGGGCGAACATTGGAAACAATTCTGGAGCAGCGGCGGAGCGATTGACCTGTCCGGCAGCAAAGACCCGCGCTGGTCGGAGTTGGAGCGGCGCATTGTCCTCTCGCAGTATCTGACGGCCATCCAATGCGCGGGCAGCCTGCCGCCACAGGAAACCGGGCTGACTTACAATTCGTGGGAGGGAAAATTTCATCTGGAAATGCACTGGTGGCACGCCGCGCATTTTGCCTTGTGGAACCGGCTGCCCCTGCTGGAAAAAAGCCTCGGATACTACGAGCGGATTCTGGCGTCGGCCCAGGCCCAGGCCAAACGCCAGGGCTACACCGGCGCGCGCTGGCCCAAGATGGCGGACCCCAGAGGCGTGGATTCGCCTTCTCCGGTCGGCCCGTTCCTGATCTGGCAGCAGCCGCACCCCATCTTCTACGCGGAGCTTTGCTACCGGGCGCATCCGGACCGGGTCACGCTGGATAATTTCCGCGACGTGGTGCTGCAGTCGGCCGAATTCATGTCCACCTACGCCGAATGGGACGCGGACCAGCGACGGTTCGTGCTCGGGCCGGCGCTGCAATGCGCGCAGGAGATTTTTCCCAAGGACAAGACGCTCAATCCCACGTTTGAACTGACCTACTGGCGCTGGGGTTTGGAGACGGCGCAGCAATGGCGGCAGCGCCTGGGCATGGAACGCGAACCGGAATGGGATCGCGTCCTGACCAACCTGGCCACGCCACCGCTGGAAGAGGCCAAATATCTGTTTGCCGAAACCGCGACGAATACTTACAGCGTGGAAAAAAAATGGACGGATGATCATCCATCGGTCACCGCCGCGTTCGGCCTGCTGCCGGGGCCGGGCATTGATCCCGAAACGATGCGCGGGACGCTGCACTGGATCTGGGACAACTGGAACTGGCCGGACACCTGGGGCTGGGATTATCCGATGCTCGCCATGTGCGCCGCGCGCCTGGGCGAACCGGAGCGGGCCATTGACGCGCTGTTTCTCGACACGCCGAAAAATCATTACGCGCTCAACGGCCACAATTATCAGCGCCCCGGCCTGACCATTTATCTGCCGGCCAACGGCGGTCTGCTCTACGCCGTGGCGATGATGGCCGCCGGCTGGGATGGCGCGTCGAAGACCAACTCACCCGGTTTTCCTGACAACGGCCAGTGGAATGTCCGTTGGGAAAACCTGCGGCGCGCGCCGTGAGGGGTGACTGCTGAGCGGGACGGGACTAACCAGTTTTGGTGATGCGGCAGCGCGAACGTTCCGATTACACTCTTGAAAAATCCCAAACGCTTGAACCGCATTTTCATCCTAATCCCGGCCATTCTGTTTTGTCTTGTCGTTCAAGGTGCCGGCACCCAGCCCATCTCGCTCGCAGGTGCATGGCGGTTCGCGCTCGACCGAAAAGACACCGGCTTAAAGGAGCAATGGTTCAACCGCGAACTGGCTGACAAGATCAATCTTCCCGGCGCGCTGCAATCGCAGGGCTACGGCGACGAGATCAGCACGCACACGCCGTGGGTGCTGTCGCTCTACGACAAGAACTGGTTCCTGCGCGCGGACTACACGAACTACACCAAGCCCGGCGCGGTGAAGGTGCCGTTCCTCTGCCAGCCGCCGCGACATTATCTCGGCGCGGCGTGGTATCAGCGCGACATTGAGATTCCCCAGGACTGGCAGGATCGCCGCGTGGTTTTGTTTCTGGAACGGCCGCATTGCGAATCGCGCGTCTGGCTGGATGACCTACTCATCGGCACGAACAATTCGCTGTGCGTGCCGCATGAATTCGAGTTGGGCGTTTCGCTCAAGCCCGGCAAGCACCGGCTCACCGTGCGCGTGGACAATCGCGTGGTGTATCGCGGTCCCGATCAGCACGCGGTGGATGCACACTCGGTTTCAGATTCACTGGGGCAAAGCTGGAATGGGATTGTGGGGAAGATGGAGTTGCGCAGCACGTCGTTGGTGTGGATTGAGGACGTGAAAATCTATCCGCGTGCTTCAACCGTATCAGTAACGATCAAAGGAACCATCGGAAACCGCTCCGGCAAATCTGGCAACGGCCAGCTTCACCTTCAAGTGAAACCCACGGCGTTGATTCCAGAGAAACTTCATACAGTGGACAGTTTGGATGTTGGCGTTGCCTGGACCACGAACGGTGGCGTCTTTGAAACCGAAATGGATTTGAAACTTGAAGCGGAATTGTGGGATGAGTTCAATCCCGTCGTTTACCGGTTGGCCGTCTGGATGGATGATGGCGCAGTAGTTGGAACTTTCTTCGGCCTTCGCGAATTCGATACCGATGAAACTGATTTGCGGATCAATGGCCGCAAAACTTTTCTCCGGGGCACGCATCACGGCGGGGATTTTCCGCTTACTGGTTATCCGCCGACGGACGTGGAGTATTGGCGGAAAATTTTTCAGGTCAACAAGGACTGGGGCATGAACCATATCCGCTTTCATTCTTATTGCCCGCCGGAGGCGGCGTTCGAGGCGGCGGATGAACTTGGGTTGTATCTGCAAATCGAGCCAGGCACTTGGAACACGTTCAGTCCCGGTTCAGCGATGGACGAATGGCTTTACGCCGAAACAGAGCGCATCCTCAAAGCTTACGGCAATCATCCATCGTTCGTAATGTTCTCGCCGAGCAACGAGCCGAAGGGTCGGTGGAAGGAATCGCTGACGAAGTGGGCGGAACATTTCCGTGCCGAAGATTCCCGCTGGCTTTACCCGTGCCGCCGGTTTTACACCAGCGGCACGGGTTTCACCGATCCCGATGCGCCCGGGCCGCTGGATAAAGTGGATTACACTGCCACGCAACGTTTCGGTGGCGCACGGGTGCGTGGGGAAGGCGCGTGGTTTGGACGCGACTATTCCCTCTCGCTGCAGGGCGTGAATGTGCCGGTCGTCACGCACGAAGTCGGGCAGTGGATTGCGTATCCTGATTACGACATCATCAAAAAATTCACGGGCTACCTGCAGCCGGGCAATTATGAAATCTTCCGGGACTCCGCCGAGGCGCATGGATTGTTTGGTAGTGCGGGCAGTCCTCTGCCCGCCGACGGCGCGCACGGAGTGACGCGTCCCACCAACAAAGATTTCGCCTGGGCATCAGGACGATTTCAACTCGCCTGCTACAAAGAGGAAATCGAAGCGAACTTGCGAACGCCTGGTCTCGCCGGCTTTCAACTGCTCGACCTGCACGACTACGTGGGGCAGGGGACGGCGCTGGTCGGATTGCTCGACACATTTTGGGAGTCGAAAGGGTATGCGACGGCGAAAGATTTCAAAAAGTTTTGCAACACTGTGGTTCCGCTGGCGCGTTTGACTAAGCGCACGTTCACGACGTCGGACAAGTTTGACGTGCCGGTGGAAGTCGCGCATTTCGGTGCGACGGCGATGACGAATGCAATTGCCACCTGGCAAATACTGGATGCGCAGAGCAAAGCTGTGGCGGAGGGAAAATTCAGGGTCACAAACATTCCCATTGGCAAAAGCATCTCGCTGGGCAGTGTCGCAGCGGAGTTGTCCAGACTCGCCGCGCCCGCAGCTTATCGGCTTGTGATAAATGTCCACGAATCTTCCGGCATATATTTGGGCAAGGAGTTTCGGATTAATGGAGCACCCGAGTTTTCAAACGACTGGAACTTCTGGCTCTACCCGGCGAAAGTTTCTGATGCTCCTTCCTAAGATGTGCTCGTGACCAGTTCTTGGGACGAGGTGGAAGCAAAGCTGGCGGCGGGTGGCAAAGTTCTCTTTCTTCCGCGCAACACCGATCTCGCGTGGGATTGTCCACCGCTGGATGTCGTGCCGGTGTTTTGGAATCGCCTGATGAGTCCGGGTTGGGGCCGGATGCTGGGTTTGTGGTGCGACACGAATCATCCCGCGCTTGCCGGTTTCCCCACGGAGGCGAACTGTGACTGGCAATGGACGCAGATCACGCGCGGCACCCGCCCGGTGAACCTTGACCGCCTGCCGCGCGGGTTGCAGCCGATTGTGTCGGCGATTGACGATTGGAACCGCAACTGGAAGCTCGGCGCAATCTTCGAGTACAAGGTAGGCGCAGGCCGTTTACTGATGTCGTCATTTGACCTCACCACGGATTTAGATTCGCGTCCGGTCGCCCGCCAGTTGCGCCGGTCCCTGCTGGATTACATGGCCGGCGAAAAATTTCAGCCCAAGACCGAGGTGTCCGCCGCTGAATTTAGCACCGTGCTATTCGACACACGCATTATGCGCAAGCTCGGCGCACGAGCCGCGAGCGACGGCGTTGACGCGTCCGCCGCGATGGACGGTGACCCAAACACGATCTGGATCACAGGCGAGGGCGGAGGTAACCGCAAAGGCGCACCTTATCCGCACGAACTTACAATCACTTTTCCCGCCCTGGTGGCAATGGGCGGCGTGGAACTGATGCCGCGCCAGAACGACCGCGATCATCTGGGCGACATCCGTGGCTACAAACTTGAAACCAGCGACGACGGGACGAACTGGACCCCGCGCGCGCAGGGTAAACTGGCTTCAACGTGGAATCCGCAGCGGCTGACTTTCGCAACCGGGCCGGTCTCCGCGAAGCAGCTTCGGCTGACGGCGTTGTCGGGTTTCGGCAATGACAGCAGCGCGGCCGTGGCCGAGCTGACGGTGATTTACCTGGGGCCGAAACTGGCTGCCAAAGAGACGGGAAACGTCGAATACCGCCGTTCGCGCAGCACTTCGACCGATGTGGATGAGGGTTCGGATGCGCCGGCTGGCCGCAAGAATGCGATTCCACGAAACCCTTGAACCTCGCCGAGCGTCTGCGAACCCGTGAACCTGATCAGCCTAGCCCTTTGAACATGAAATTTTGCCTCGCCTCCCTGACGCTCAGCCTGGTGATGCTCGCCACCAATGGTATTGCCCAATCGCCAAGTTCCCCCGTCGGCGTGGTGGAGGACGAAAACAGCTTTCTCCTCACCAACAGCCTGGTCTCGGCGCGGGTCTCGAAACGTTCCGGTGATCTGACTTCCCTGCGTTACAAGGGGCTGGAGCTGCTCGATAACGGCTCCGCCCGCGGCTCGGCCTATTGGTCGCACGACGTGTCGCACAGCCGCCCCATCACCCGGATCACCATTGATCCCAAGGCGAATGACGGCCAGCGGGCCGAGGTTTCGTTGAAGGGCATCGCCGACGGCGCCCCGATGGGCAGCGGTCCCGGCGGCAGCGTGATCGCCGACATTGAAATCCGATACGCTTTGGGCCGCAATGATTCGGGGGTTTACACCTATTCGGTTTTCAGTCATCCGACGAATTATCCCGGCACCTCCGTGGGCGAAGCGCGGTTTTGCGCCAAGCTCAACGACGACGTCTTCGACTGGATGACCGTGGATGCCGACCGCAACATGAAGATGCTCACGACCTATGACTGGAACCACGGCACGCAGATGAACATGAAGGAAGCGCGCCGGATGAACAGCGGGATTTACCAGGGACAGGTCGAGCACAAATACGATTACTCGGCCAACCAGTCGGATGTGCGCGCGTGGGGCTGGTCGAGCACCAAGAAGCACGTCGGCCTTTGGTTCGTCAACGCCTCGGTCGAATACCTGAGCGGCGGGCCGACCAAGGTGGAACTCTCCGCGCACCGGGACGCGACGTTCAACACCAACAATCTCAATGCGCCCGCCCCGCCCACGCTCTTGAACTACTGGCGCGGCAGCCATTACGGCGGCAGCATCTGTTCCATCGCGCAAACCGACAACTGGACCAAGGTCATCGGGCCGTTTCTGATCTACTGCAACGCCGGGCCGACCCCCGACGCGATGTGGAAAGACGCGCTCGCCAAAGCCGCCATCGAGGAGGCCGCATGGCCCTACGGCTGGGTGGCGGGGGTGGACTATCCGCACCAGCAGGAACGCGGCACGGTCACCGGACAACTCGTGCTCAAGGATTCCCTGGCGCCCAACTTGAAACTGACCAATCTGCGGGTCGGGCTTTCCGCGCCGGATTACACGCCGGGGCCCATCAATCGCGGCCCTGGCGGGTTTGGCGGGTTCGGTCTCGCGGGTGGCGGCGAGGATGACACGAACAGCCCGGCGCAAAATTTTTCAGCGGCTGGACTTGGTCGGGGAACCAACGCGGCCTTCAATGGCACAAACCGCTTCGGCCGTGCCGGGGCGAACTTCGGCGGTGAAGGCACCAACCAAGCGGGTGGCCGCCGACGCTTCGGCCGGGGCGGCTTCGGTGGCGGCGGTTTCGGTGGGTTTGGACCGCGCCTCGTGGAGTGGCAGAACGACGCGAAGCTTTATCAGTTCTGGGTGCGCGGCGATGCGAACGGGAACTTTTCCATTCAAAATGTCCGGCCTGGCCGATACACGCTGCACGATTTCGCCGACGGCGTGCTCGGCGAATTTGCGC
>JANPGB010000470.1:0-2772 GCA_031423695.1 Verrucomicrobiota bacterium | reverse complement strand
GACAGGCGGGAACCCCATCGTGCGCGCCCGACGGCAGGACTTCAGCAGGTCGCGAGGCTTCGCCCGACCTGGCGGGAGCAGCAATATGGGCGCGATGCTCCGCATGTCGCCCGGGACGCAGCAATAGGGTCGCGAGGCTTCGCCTACGCCCCCAAAACTTTCGGCAATATCACGCCCAGGCTTTCAGCGTGGGCGTGCCGGAGGTCGCGGCGGCTGCGCCTTGCTCCCGACGGCGAACGGTCGCTGCGCTCACCGTTCGCCTCAGCGTCAGATCCATGCTAGATTCCAGTGAGGCCATTTATGAAAACCAAAACCGCAAATCTCATTCCGGCACGGCCGCCTCCGTTACAACTGACGCGCACCGCCAGTTCGCAGGCCGCCAACCTTGATCCACACGTCCTCTCAATCCGCGCCACCAAGATTTCCTCTGTGCTTAAGGAAATACTGGCGCAACAGGATTCGCCCCACTCCACCTTTAAGTCGTAAAGCGCCCGACGGCAGGACTCCAAAAGGTCGCGTGGCTCCGCCCGACCGGCGTCAGCATTATGGCCGCGAGGCTTCGCCCGGCCGGGATGCCGCATTATGTCGTGAGCACGACCAGCTTTCGCTTCACTGCGTTACGCGAAACTGGCCGACCTCACTCCGCGGACCATTTCACCCGGACACTTCGCGGTCACGCTCCGCGCCCGGCTGCCAAAGCGCACCCCAACACCCTTGCGTCGGCAGCCGGGCGCTACACTTTGCCGGCGAAGAGTCCGAACACCAGGCTTCGCGCTCGCGCGACTGCGCCATTGGCAGGTGACGCTGTCACCCAGCAGCCCCGGCAACTGGTGATGATTTGACCGGCGGGATGGCATGAAGGAACGGCTCGGCTTACGGTGCTCCTGCGTCCGCGCCTGTGGCCTCGCCTTGCTCTCCTGGTCGGCACACAAGAGCATGTTATCTGCAAAGCCGCCCCAAGGCCGTTTCCCGCTGACGCGGGAACCCCTCGGCCATTGGGTCCCCGCCGGCTCCCTGCGCGGCAGCGCATCCGCCGGCCCGGTTCATTGAAGATAACAGCGTCTTGTCTGCCCACACCGCTGCTTCACTGGCACGCTGACTGCAACTCCGCACCTCGCGCTCGTGCGGGCAGTCACCGCGCCAGCTCGCAGGCATCCTCCACGCCATCCCGCCGGAGATTAAATAAGTTGCCGGGGCTGCTTGCCCCAATGCCCCCGCCCACCCCAATGCTCGCCCCCTCCATCCCCAGGGGGCTTCGCCAGATTTCAGTTTGCTCGCAAGGCTCGGCGTTTTTGTAGCGGCGGTCTGTGACCGCCAGAACGCTCCCGCGTTTTCAACCGGCGTTTTTTCGCCGTGCTCAAGCTCCTCCGACCGTCCCGCACTGTCGCCCTCACAAGGCCGCATCCGGCGGGGTGTCTCGTGGTGCCCTCTAAAGACTACTCCCACGGACAAGCCCGCCTCCGCGGCCTGATTTTGTGAAGGGCGACAGTCCGAAGACGATCACCTTAGCACCAGCACAGCCGGAAGCGCAGAGCGCAGCCACGACAGCGGCGAAGCCGGACAATCGCCTGCCGATTGACAGCGAACAGCGGAAGAAGAACCGGACACTTCCCACACCGACGGTCTTGCAGCGTTTGCAGACCAGCCTGCCCGAGGCGTATCGCCTCGCCGAGGTAGTCGGCAAATGGGTTTGGGTTTCGTTCAGTGAGCAGCCCGCCGCCGAGATTCGGCAGCAGTTGGCCCAGCTTGGTTTCCATTGGAACCGTGAGCGGCAGGCATGGCAGCACCCCTGCGGCCAGTTCAGCATGGGCAGCCCGGCAGACCCCCACGAGAAATACGCCAGCTATCACCCCGCAGACCACCAAACCGCATGACTAAACCGAGGCAGGGCGGGCACTCAGGTGCCCGCCGCCTCACCTAAAACCTATGACAAACACCTTCACCTTCCGAGCCGGTGATCTCGTCGAGTATGCCGGCCAGCCTTGCCGCGTCTTGCGCGTCAAGGATTGCGACGCCGTCCTCGTCGTCGTCCAGAAACCCCGCACCATCACGCCGCGCTTCGGCAAGCCCGTGACCATCCAGCCCAGCCCCAAGCTGGCGCACATCAGCCCCGAATCCGAAATCCCCATCCTTAACCGCTAAAACCTATGAACACAGACGAAAACATCAATCCGCTGGAAGCACTCGCCGCCGTTTTTGGCGAGCCGAAACAAGTTGCCGACGGCATCACCGCCTTCGGCCCGGTCGTTTACAGTTACACCCGCGCGCAAGCCGTCGCCGACGGCGTGCAGGTCGAAGTCACCAAGACCGCGCTGGAAGCCGGAATCAAGTTTCCGATGTTCCTCACGCGCGCCGTCTATGACGCCTACGTCACCGTGCCGCCGGACGTGACCGGCCAGGACGAATCCGGCCGCTTGTGGGACATCGTTTGGATGACACGCTTCGGCATCCTGCGGAGCAAGTCCGGCGCAGATCGCATCCCGGTTGCGCTCTACGTGCGCAACGACAACCGTGCCGCCCGGCTCGTGAAGTTGATCGCCACCTGCGGCCCGCTCGACATTGACGACCCCGCGCCCGCCATTACCGTGATGCTGCCGGACGAGGACTGACAGATACAATGAGGCGCAGGCATCGCGCCTGCGCCTTCTGCTTTGCCACGGCGCCTTTGAAGTGGCCGCAGGTGGGGACGCCTGCTGAAACCGAAAGCTCCGTCGTCACCAAACCATACCACTCCCGTCGCGGGGTGCCAAAAATTTTCGCGGCTGAACGCCC
>JANPGB010000469.1:0-6518 GCA_031423695.1 Verrucomicrobiota bacterium | reverse complement strand
CCGATGAACGCAGATTAAATTTCGCGGAGTAAATCTGCGAACATCTGCGCCATCTGCGGACAGAAAATCCGTGTTTAATCCGTGTTTCATCTGTGGCTTCAAATTTATGCTGCTAGCCCGCGTTGAAGGCAACATGGTCGCGACTCGAAAGCATCCTAGCTTTGAGGGTTGGCGCTTTGTAATTTGCCAGCCAATCAATGCTGCGGGCGAACCGGAAGGTGCGCCGCAGGTGGCGATTGATCCGCACGGCGCGGGCATGCATCAGCGCGTGATCATTTCCTCGGACGGCCTGGCGGCGCGCAAGACGGTGGGCGACAAGAAAAGTCCGGCGCGCTGGATGATCACTGGCATCGTGGACGAGAAAGAACCCGGAGTGCCGGTATGAAAGTTTCAAATTCCAAATTCCAAACTCCAAGCCTCAAGCGAGACTGCACGCAAAGTTATTTGTTATTTGTAACTTGGAACTTGGACCTTGGGACTTTGCCAGCATGAGACTCGGAACCGTCATTGGTCGCGTGACGCTGAGCAAGACCGTGCCGCCGCTCATCGGCGCGCGCTGGCTGGTGGTCAGCCCGTTCACGCGCGAACATTTTCAGCGCGGCATTCAGACGCCGTCGGGCCTGAGCAAAGATCCCAGCCTGGTGGTCTTTGACAACCTTGGCGGCGGAGTCGGGCAGACGATTGGATTTATTGAAGGCGCCGAAGCCACGGCGCCGTTTGACGAGCCGACGCCGATCGACGCGATCAATGCGGCGCTCGTGGACGAGATTTTTACACACCTTTTATTAAATGAAAACTGTCATCAGCGTTCGAGATTTGGAAGAAATGGTTCGCAACGGACAAGACGTCCGCTCATTGTCCGACGATGTTCTCCTGACGCCCTCGGCCAAGGATTTTTTGCGCGACCGTGAAAACGGCAACAAGTCGAATGGTGCGGCTACGGTCAAGCCAGCGTCCGCCAGCGAGGGAAAACCGCAGCCCCCCGCGAAGCTATTGAACTCGAAGTCGCCCAAGGCGGAACTGGAAGCCTTTTTCAATTCCCTCTACGCGCACAGCCTGAAGGAGCAGATCTGCGAGATGGGGCATCGCCTCTGGAAGCGCGCGTACGTGGACGGCAATGGCGGCAACATGGCCATCCGCGTCGGCGAAGACATCGCCATTTGCACCCCCACGCTCGTCAGCAAAGGTTCGCTCAAGCCGGAGCACATGTGCCTCGTGGATTTTGAAGGCAAGCAACTGCTCGGCACGAAGACACGCACCAGCGAAATATTGATGCACCTGCAGATGATGAAGCGCCAGCCCAAGGCCGTCGCCACCTGCCATTGCCACCCGCCCTACACCACGGCGTTCGCGGTCGCCGGCATCGCGCCGCCAACGTGCATCTTGCCGGAGTATGAAGTGTTTTGCTCGGTCGGCGTTGCTCCCTATCGCACCCCCGGTTCGCCGGACATGGGCAAGCTCGTCGCCGAACTGACCGATGATTACAACACCATCCTCATGGCCAATCACGGCGTCGTGACCTGGAGCCACAACAACATCGAGGAAGCCTACTGGCGCATGGAAATCATCGAGGCTTACTGCCGCACGATTGTCGTGGCCGGCCAACTCGGCAAGCCGATCAACACTTTCACCGGTCCGCAAATGAAGGAGTTGCTCAACATCAAACAGAGCCTCGGGTTTGTGGACCCGCGCATTGGGATGAAGGAATGTGAACTCTGCGACAGTGGCGAATGGCGACCCGGTGCGGCCTGCCAGGCGCCTGAGGCACCGGCCGTCGGGCCGGACGCGGAGGCCGAGGCGGTGGTCAAGGCGATCACCGACCAGATTATGGGACGGCTGAAGTAGCCCGAGACGTCCGACTTTGTTGGATTTCGGAATTGGTGCAAGCCCCGCAAGTGGGGGGGTTGCGTTTTTACCGCTTGAGCGATTGCCAGTTACCGCCGATAACTCAGCAGACGTTACGCATGAAGAAAATTCTGGTTATTGACGATGAAGAGTGGCTGCGCGAAATGATTCAGCTCGCCTTGAGCCAGAAGGGCTATGCCGTTGTCGAGGCGGTCAGCGGCGAGGAAGGCGTGGCCAAGGCCCGCACGGAGCTGCCCGACCTCATCCTGTGCGACGTCAACATGCAGAAGATGGACGGCTACGGCACGCTTTCATCGCTGCGCAGCGAGTCGGTCACGGCGGCGATCCCCTTCATCCTGATGACCGGATTGGCGGATCAGGCCGGCATGCGCCACGGCATGGAACTAAGCGCGGACGATTACCTGCCCAAGCCGTTCTCCATCGAAAATCTTTATGCCGCCGTGGAGGTGCGGCTGAAAAAAACCAGCATGCTGCGCGCGGATGCCGAGCGCAAGCTGGCCGACCTGCGCGAAAACATCAGCATGATGTTGCCGCATGAGTTGCGCACCCCGCTCAACGGCATTCTGGCGTACGGCGAAATCTTGGCGGCCGAGGCGGAAACCCTGCCCCCGGCGGAAATCGCCGAAATGGGCCAGACGATTTATCAGTCCGGCAAGCGGCTGGAACATCTGGTGGAAAACTTTCTCATCTTTGCCCAGATCGAATTGCTGGGTTCGGATCCGCAGAAGCTGCAGTCCTTGCGCGGCCAGCCGACGGAGCAGGCCGGCATGGTGGTGGAAAAGCATGCGCTGGAGCAGGCCCAGGAGGCCGGCCGGCTCGGCGATCTGACGCTCCAGCAAACGAACCTCTCCGTGCCGATGACGGCGAACTACCTTGGCAAAGTGGTGGCGGAACTGGTGCGGAACGCCTGCAAATTTTCCAAGCCGGGTTCGCCCGTTGGTGTCGTCCTGGCCGAGTCCGGGGGCGACGTGGTTTTGACCGTGAGTGATCAGGGGCGCGGTTTCTCGTCCGAGCACATCGCCCAAGTCGGTGCCTACATGCAGTTCGACCGCAAGCTGCACGAGCAGCAGGGGCTGGGGCTCGGACTGACCATCTGCAAGCGGCTGACCGAACTGCACGGCGGCAAGCTGGTCATTCAAAGCCAACCCGGCGCCGGCTCAACCGTGTCGGTGCAATTGCCCAGGGTGAAGACTCCTTGAGGACGGCGGCGCCCCGCGGATTTACTGTGGCCAGGCGCTTAAGTTGTGACGGCTCAGATACGCCAGCCCTAAATTCGGCAGGGTGTCCAACAACAAAAGCAGCAGGACAATCCCCAGCACCGGCGCGCCGTCCACCTTGCCCATGCGCAGCGCCGGACGGTCCAGGGGGCCGAGAAGGTTTCGCGCCGTCAGGCTGGCAAAATCCCACACCGGACTGCGTCCCAGGTAAACGTAACTGGCGACCAGATGCACGACGAGAAACGCGGGCAGCAATTGTTTCAAGCTGAAAAGCAGCCCCGCCCCGACCAGCAGGCTTTGCCCCAGGAGATGCAGGTCCGATTGCGTCCGGCCTGTGACGCCGAGGTAAACCAGCACCGGATGAAATGCGGCCCAGAGCAGGGCCGCGAGGAGAATCGGCGCGGAGAGCTGCGCCAGCCAGGGCCAGCGGGCGAGGCGGCCGAGTTGGAGCGAGATCATCTTTTGAAACGGGTCGGAACCGCTGGCGTGCCGGTTGATCGCCGCGAGGCTGAGCAGCCAGAAATACAGCACCAGGAGGGCGCGGAGAAAACTTAACAGCGAAAAAACCTGCGCTGGCAGAAATGCCGTGCCGCGAAAGGTCAGCACCACAAAATAAAAATCCAGCTTCGGCGTCCAGTTCACCGCCGGGCCAAGCTGCTGGTAAAAAGCCGCCCGTAACAGCAGCAGGGCGGCGAGCGCGGCGGGAAAGTGCCAGCGCCTCACCTGCCGGGGCTGCGCCCGCCGCAACGTTCCCGACAGGGTGGAGGGGGTGGCCGTGGCAAAGGGGTCGGCGAACGCCGAACGCCAGTTCAGCCACAGCAGCAAGCCGGCGACGTTCAGGATGAAATCAATCAGGGACATGGGGGCTGATGCGTGAAATGGAAAACGTGATGGCCGAGTGAGGCGTGGTTTGGAAATTCACGTTTCACGCATCATCCACTCACATCATCTTCAACAGCGTCTCCGCCATCTCGCTGGGGGTCACGGCCACGCCGATGCCGGCCGCCTTGAACGCAGCGATCTTCGCCTCGGCGGTGCCCTTGCCGCCGCTGACAATCGCGCCCGCGTGACCCATGCGGCGTCCCGGAGGCGCGGTCGTTCCGGCGATGAATCCCGCAACCGGCTTCTTGCAGTTCTTCGCAATCCACTCGGCGGCTTCTTCCTCCGCGCTGCCGCCGATTTCGCCAATCATGATGATGCCGGTGGTTTCGGGGTCGTCATTGAACATCTTGATGACATCGAGGTGCGACGTGCCATTGACCGGATCGCCGCCGATGCCGACGCAGGTGGACTGACCAACGCCGCGTGAGGTGAGTTGCCACACGGCTTCGTAAGTCAACGTGCCACTGCGCGAGACGACGCCGATGTGACCTTTCTTGTGAATGTAGCCGGGCGAAATGCCGATGCGGCAGCCGCCATGGGAATCCTTGCCTTCGCCCGGCGTGACGATGCCGGGACAATTCGGGCCGATGAGCCGCGTCCTGCTGCCTTGCATGGCGCGCTTCACCTTGACCATGTCGTTGACGGGAATGCCTTCGGTGATGGCGACGGCGAGGGCGATGCCCGCGTCAACACTTTCAAGGATCGCATCAGCGGCGAAGGGTGGGGGAACGAAGATGGCGCTGGCGGTGGCACCGGTTTGTTTCACGGCGTCGGCGACGGTGTCGAAGATGGGAACCTTCTTGCCGCCGTGCTCGAAGAATTGTCCGCCCTTGCCGGGCGTGACGCCGGCGACGACCTGCGTGCCGTAATCAATCGAGAGTTGGGCATGCCGCGCGCCGAAGCTGCCGGTAATGCCTTGGATGAGGAGTTTGGTTTGGGAGTCAACGAGGATGGACATGGTTAAATTTACGATTTGAGATTTTAGATTTACGATTTCAATTCAAAACAATTCTTTCTGCTGCGCTTTTCTTTCTTTGACGGCTTGGAGCAGTCGGACGGCATCCAAATCTTTTTGACGCCCGACGGCGGTTTTCGCGACGATCAAAGCATCCAGATTCAACATTCTAAATTCGCCAAAGGACATGCTGTGCAATATGGACCGCTGCAAAACCTGCTCATAACTGCCCAGGCCGGCAACTTCACTCAAGCAGTCCAGCTTTCCAAAATCCGTCTGCAGATAAATATTTTTCAGGTCTTTGAAACTACTTCGTGTCTCTTCCAGTGGCAGCTTGTTCGCCGTCAGGCGATGAACCGGGTTCAAATCTTTCACCGCCGATTCAATCTTACGAACATTTCCCTCACCGAACGGGCAGCAGATGTCCAGATCGAATGTGGCAACCGGCACTCCGTGATAAACCACGCAAAGCCCGCCAATGACAACGAATTCGAGGCCGCTGTCCTTGAGCCGCATGAGCAGGGCTTGGTCATCTTGTGCCATGAGATGGACCTGATTCCTGAAGCTTGATCAAAAAGTTGAGGACTTGCTGATGCTCTGCCAGCCGTTGCTCCGGCGTCAGTTTAAGTGATTCTTCAATGAGCGACATGTCGAATCCATATTCAGCTGCCGCGCGCCAAGCTGGGCCGGCATCCGGCGGCATTAGGTATTCGCCGTTCATCTGCGCCAATGTCGCTTCGTCAATCATGGAATCAAATTAAGCAGCACGTCGGGATTTTCAATCCCTCACTTCGCCTTGCGTTTGTGGATGCCAATGGTGTTGCCGTCGGGATCGAAAAACATCGCCATGTGGCAGATGGGGGTGGGCATGGGCTCGATGCGGAACTTCACGTTGTTCGCGCGCAGGTGGGCGACGGCGTCATCAAAATTCTCCACTTCCAACGCCACGGAACAGCCATCAGGACTGGGCTTGAACATTCCCGGCGCGCAGCCAAGCGAGAGCGCATACGGGCCGAATTCGTATTCCGTCCACTGCATCCCGCCGGGTTCGCCGACCAGCATGGTGGGTTTCAAGCCCAGCACGCCCTCATAAAAATTCCGCGCCCGCGCCATGTCGGTGACGGCGTAGCAACTGAACGCGATTTCGGTGACTTTGAGCATGGTGCCTGAACTATTTGCCAACGGCCTTCACCACTTTCTGCGCCGCATCCGCCATCGAGTCACCCGTGATGAGTGTAAGGCCAGATTCAGCGAGGGTTTTCTTGCCGGCGGCGACGTTATTGCCTTCGAGGCGGACGACGAGGGGAAGTTTCAAGCCGGTTTCCTTCACTGCCGCGACGATGCCGGTGGCGATGACGTTGCAGTCCATGATGCCGCCGAAGATGTTCACGAGGATGCCGCGTACGTTCGGATCTTGCAGAATGATCTTGAACGCGGCCGTGACCTGCTCCTTGGTTGCGCCACCCCCGACGTCGAGGAAGTTCGCCGGGTTGCCGCCGAAATGCTGGATGATGTCCATCGTCGCCATCGCCAGGCCCGCGCCGTTGACGAGACAAGCGATGCTGCCGTCGAGCTTGATGTAGTTGAGGGAAAATTTG
>JANPGB010000468.1:0-7253 GCA_031423695.1 Verrucomicrobiota bacterium | reverse complement strand
CGTGGTGGTGATGGCACCCGCGGCGGGATTGCTGTCGAAGGGCTTGCTAAGGTTCGTGATGCCGCCGATGACCATGACTTCGCCGTCGTTGATCTTGCCCCCGTCCATCAACAAATCGCCCGCGTCAATCACCCCGTTGGTGTTGCCGTCAATCCAGTTTTGGAGATTGACCTGCTCGCCGCTGACGAGGCCGGTGAGAGTGAGCGTGACAACGCCGCTGTAGGTGTTGCTGGTGACCGCTGGCGTCACGGTGAGGGTGACGCCGGCAACAGGCATTTCCACCGAGGTGACGACCGCCGTTGCCAGAACCACCGCCAGCCGAAGCAAAGTTATGTTATTCATTTTACAAACCCTTGTTCGACTTCGGCGGAATTGGAGAATTCTTGAGGAGAATCACCCTGCGGCTGACTGGAATCGGTCAGCCTCGCGGGCGCGCCAGTTGTTTCGCCAGCCGGATCGCGGCGATCATGGAAGAGGGATTGGCCACACCTTTGCTTGCGATATCGTAGCCGGTGCCGTGGTCGGGCGAGGTGCGGATGAACGGCAGGCCGAGCGTCCAGTTCACGCCGTTGTCGAACGCGGCAAGCTTCAGCGGCGCGAGGCCCTGGTCGTGATACATCGCGACGACCGCATCAAAGTCTCCGCGAATCGCCTGATGAAAAACCGTGTCGCCGCTCACCGGGCCGACCACGTCAAAACCCTTTTTTCGCGCGGTGGCAATCGCGGGTTCAATGATGCGCGGTTCTTCGTCGCCAAACTCTCCGCCCTCACCGCAATGCGGATTCAGTCCGCAGACGGCCACGCGCGCGCGCGGCAAGCCGAGGTCGCCGCAGGCTTCGGCGGCGAGTTCGATGGCGAGTTCGATTTTTTCCTGCGTGAGTTTCACCGCTACGTCGCGGAGGGCGATGTGGACCGTCGCCAGCGCCACGCGGAGCCAGCGGCCGCGTTCGTCCGGGCCGAGCAACATCATCACGGTGCGGTTCACGCCGGCCTGCTGCGAGAGAAATTCAGTCTGGCCGACAAACGGAATGCCGGCGCGAACGATGGCGTGCTTGTTGACCGGCGCGGTGACGAGCGCGGCCAGTTCGCTGCGCAGGCAAAGTTTTGCGCCGTGCTCGAGCCACGCCACGGCGGCGCGGGCCGCTTCGGGTGAACCCGCCGGCAAATTAGGGGGCAGCGCTTGGGCAATCGGGTTGCAAATCGAGAACCGGCCGGAGGTGCCGGGGCCGGAATAATTTTCCAGCGGAAGGTTCAGCGCGAGCTTTTGATTGAGCTGGCGCAAGTGATCCGCGTCGCCGATCAGGATGTAGCGGGCGTCATCCGCGTCAGCTTCGGCGGCGAGCGCTTTGAGGGTCACCTCGGGACCGATGCCGGTCGCGTCGCCGAGGGAGATGCCGATGTTCATGGGAAGGGGATCGACCTTGGTTGATGGTGTAACGCGGGGGCGGCCATCAACTTTCACCCAGCCGTTAAAAATAGCGGACGAAGGTTTTTTTCCGCAGCCGTTCGATCCACAGCTGGACGAGGCGGCTGCGCTGTTCGACCGTCAGGATCTTTTCAATCTCATCGCGCACCTCGCTAAGCGGTTTGAGGTGCGCTGGCTGCTTGTCCTCCAGCTTGATGAGGTAGCAGGCTTTCGGAACTTCGATCACTTCGCTCACCTGGCCGGGGCTGAGCTTGCCCGCGGCCTCGGCCAGCTCCGGGTTCAGCTTCGAAACCTCCTCCCAGTCGCGGGCGCCGCCCTGCTTGCGGTCGGCGGACTGCGAATAAAGGCTGGCCAGGTCGGCGAAGGCGGCGCCCTCCTTCAGTTTGCCGAGGACTTCGTTGGCGAGCTGGCGGGCCTGGCCGGAATCGTCAGCCGCCTTGGGCAGATAAATCATGCGCAGCTTGACCTGCTCGGCGACCTGGAATTCGTTGGTGTGCGCCAGATAATACACCTCGATCTTATGGGGCGAAACGATGGTCTCCTTGGAGACGTTGGCGTAACGCATCTGTTCAATGATGAACTGATCGCGGATCTGACGGCGGTATTTTTCGTAGTTGGATCCCTGCGCGGCCAGGGTCTTGGTCAGGGTGGCGCGGGTGCCGAAACGGTCGCGCACGCGTGTCTGGACGTATTCATCGATGATGCTCTCGGGGAGGTTGTAGCCGGCGGAGGCAAACTCGCGGAGGATCAGCTGGTCCTGCAGCAGGCGCTCGAGGTTCTCGTCCAAGGCGGCGTCGAGCTTCTTGTTGAAAACCTCGGGCTGGTTCCGGTAGTCCCGGCGCAGCTCGTCCGCGACCGGCGCGGTGGCGTCCTCCACGTCCACATAGGTGATGACGGAATCATGAACGACGGCCTTGATGCCGTCGGCCACTCCGGCGCGGACAGCTGGGGTTGGAACCATCAGGCCCGCCAGAAGCAGGATCGCGAAGAATGTTCTCATCTCGAATGGTGCGAAGTGTAACAGCGGGCCGGGGCGGGTCAAGCAACCGTGGGAAAGTTGCCGCCCGCCGCTGACAACGCCACTCAATTTGATTTCCGCCCGCCGGAGTTGTTGGTTCTCGCCGCCAGGATGCTCTGGCGCACGAACTCCAAAAACGCCTCGCGCGGCATCGGTAGATATTTTTCCGGCGAAATCGGTTCGCCGATGTGAACCTCCACTTTGCGCCAGCCCCGCACCGGATGGAAGCCTCCCTTCTTGGTGGAAACCAGCTGCATGTTCTCGATGAAAACCGGGACAAGCGGCAGGCGGGCGGCCTGGGCGATGAAATAAATCCCCGGCTGACACGGCGCGACGTTCACGCCGTCACCACGGGTGCCTTCCGGAAAGACGATGAGCTGGAATTCCCGGCCCGCGCGGCCAAAGGCTTCCAGCTCCTGGATGCGGTTGGAATGAAGCTTGCCGCGTTCGAGCAGGAAGGCGGTGCGGCGGCTCAGGAATTTCCGGAGCCACGATGCGTGCCAGACGTGTTTGTCACCCAGCACCAGAATCGGATAGCACCGCAACCGCCAGCAAATCGTGGCGAGCAACAGCGTGTCGAGCAGGCTGATGTGATTGATCACAAACAGATGGCACTGCCCCCGGCGCAGCCGCTCCCGCCCGTGCGTGCGGCGCAGGAACGGCAGGGCCAGAAAGAGCTGCATGAACAGTCCGAGCACGAATTGAACCCCCACCAGCTCGCGCGTGGCGCGGGGCTGTTCGAAACCGGCTTTGATCGGGTGGGCTGGTTGGTCCATGACGCTACTTCGTCGTTTGCGCCTGCTGCAACAAAGCCTCGAGCTGCTGCTGTTCCTTCAAAAAGGCCGGGTGCAGGCCGAGCGCAAGCGCAAACGATTTTGCCGCCTCGTCGTTCCGATGCAACGCCAGCAGCGCCCGGCCGCGCAGGGCCGCGTTCTGATAAAAGCCCGGGTTCAGCTGCTCCGCCTGTTCGGCCTCGCCGAGGGCCGCGGTTCCGTCCTGGCGTTTCAAGGCGAGCTGCCCCTTCACCAGGCATTGTTGCGCCTGCTTGGCCCGTTCGTATTCGCCGGAAGCGAGCGTCCCATCTGCCGGCAAGGTGCGGGCGGCCAGCTCGTGCGAAAAATCATTCACGTCGAAGGCGACGAATTCCCCCAGCTGCCTCGGCGGGGACGCCGCCCAGAAAATCCCGTCGGTCAGATCCATCACCGTGGCATGCGTCGCGATGAGCGCATTCAAGGTCGCCCGATGGCCGTTGCCGGCGAATATTCCCCCGGGCAGTCGGCGGTCGCGCAGGAATTCCACGGCCTGCTCCGCGCTGATCGCGCCGTGCGCCGCCGCCAGCAATTCCCCCAGCCGGGTTGCCCGCGAAACCGACGTCGCCTCGGCCATGTAGGCCACGTTGCGCGCCGTGTCCTTGAGCCCCGGCGTGGCAAAATGATTCGGGCAGATGATCGCATCGCCGTCCGCCTCGCGCACCGCGGTGGCCGCGGGGGTTTTTTCCACGACGACAAATTTCCCGTCGGCGCGGCTGCCGACCAGCCAGAGCGTGGACACAAACACCTTCGCCTCGCGCACGATCTTCAAGGCCTCGTCGAGGTTGTGCGCCTCCTGCAACACCTCCCGCGCCACAATCGCCACCGGCGTGGCGGTCTCGCCCGGCAGACTGGAGGGCGCGCCGTTGATGGTGACCGAAACGCCGGCACGGTTCATGCCCGAAAGCACGCCCGCCATGCCCGCCCAGGCCAGGGAGGCAAACGGGATCCCGCCGTCCGGCTCGCACAGGATGACGACGCGGTCGCGGCTGAAAACTTCGGCGGCCTCCCAGTCAAAGTTGCGGCCCGTGATCAGATGCCCGTTCACCGTCGCGTTGCTCCACACGCCGAACGCGGTGCAGCCGGCGCGCGCAATCAGCGGATTGTCGATCATCATGTAGGAGACGTCGTGCGCCGCGTGGTAGTTGAGGATACGGTTGTAATACGCGCCGAGTTCGGGATGGAGATCCGGGCAGCCCAGGGACGCGCCGAGCATTTCCAGCCGGTAATTGAGCGGCACGAAATCGCTCAGGTGCCGGTTGCGGTACATGACGTAGTTTTTGAGCAGGTTCACCTTCCACTCCTCGGGGACGTAGCCATGGATCATGTCCAGAAATTCATTCTCCAGCGTGTGGATTTGCGGCTGCATCAGGACGGCCTTGGCGTAGCCGATTTCAAACGGGGTGCCTTTCAGAAACACGGTGAGCAAACCGGCGCGCCGGCCGACCCACGATTTGCCGACCCACGTTTTGCCATCCCGCTGCAGCGGTTTCAGCTGGAGAATGGAGGTGTCCGACGGCAGGGGCGGCGGCGCGGCCACGGAGCCGCGCACCAGCCACGACAGCCACAAGCCGCCGAGGAGCGCCACCAAAATGCCCACGAACAAAATTCGCTTGAGCCATTTGTTCATGCGTTGCGCGCCAGCACTAAAATCGTTTCACCAGCCGGTTGCCCGCCCACTGAAAAACCGGCGCGCGCCTGGATCGCGCCGTCCTTTTCCATCAGCTTCAATTCCACCCGCACGGTTTCCAGCGGCGAAATGGGCAGCCGGAACTTGGCCTTGGAAATCTCCCGCACCGCCAACCGGCCCTTCAAAACCGCCTCGGCCATCAGCCGCGTCAGTTCCAGTTGGAACACGCCCGGCAGAATGGGGTTGCCTGGAAAATGCCCGGCGAACACCGGATCATCCGCCGCGAAACGAAACTCGCAAACCGAGCGGCCGTCGGCCTCGGTGACTGGAGCGCCGAGCTGCGCGGCCTGGATGGAGCTTTGCATCGTCATGGTTTGGCGTCGCGGGTGGCGTCGAACAAGTCCGCCCGCTGCGGGCCGGGTTTGATGCCCACGATGTTGACATCCAGTTTGTACCAGCGCCGTTCAATGAGGAAGTGTGCACGACTCAGCCGGCGTCCCGGGCAATCCGCTTCCGAGGCGCCACCAAAGATGCAGCGCACATCGGCGGCGAGGTAATCGCGAATCCATTTCGGTTTGAACGCGCCGCCCGACCGCATCACCACCGCCCCGCCATCGGGCTTGATCAGCACGTCGGCCAGCACGGTGCCGAAATTTTCAGTGACGATGAGCCTCTGGCCGTTCGTCGCGCTGCGGGCCAGATAGCCGTTCAGGGTGAACTGCCGCCCCAGCACCGTCAGCACTCCGCGCTGAGTGATCAAGCCGTCGGCGGGAAATGCACCTGGCGCGGAGGAGAAGTGGCTCCGGGGCGCGGTGGCGCACCCGGCGGCAGCCGCCGCCAGCAGCAAAAGGAAAAGCAGGCTATGGCGCATCGCCCACCGCTGTTTTCACCGCCGCAATGTCCAGCGGTTTGGTTTGATCGAAGGCGGTCGGCGGAATTTTCACGCCCCGTTTTTCGCGGTTGAAAATGATCCGCGTCAAATCGCCGCCCGGCTCGTGCATCACCACTTCGCGGGTCGCAGAAAAATCCGGCCGCATCTTGACCTCCAGGGACGCCAGCATCGAGCGCATGTTTTCGTCCACCGGCACCATCGTCACCACCGTCACGCTGCCGGTGGCCACCGACACTTTGAAGTCGTTCGTCAGCCCGTCGAGCTTGCCCTGGTTCATCAACGTCATCTGCTCCATGACGCGCTTGAGCATCTGGGGAAAACCCAGCTTGAGCTTTTTCCACTCGCCGTCGGTGCGCTCGAACTGCGCCACGGATTTGCGGTTGCCGAGCAGGATGGATTGATAGGGAGCGGTGGTTTCCCAGCGGATCTGGTCGGGCCGGTCAATCAGCATCACCCCTTCGCTCACCAGCGGGTCAGTGAACAGCTTCAGGCGCCGCTCCTGCGTGAACTCGAGATAGAGGGACGTCACCGATGACATCTTGCCTTGCAGCTCGCGCAGCAGCGGCTTGGGATCCGTCACAGGCTGCAACGGGGCGTCCTCCGCCGCGCGGGCCGCCAGCGAAAGCAGGAACATTCCAATGGCCGTTATTTTTTTCATGTCAGCAACCGATCCAGACGCACGACCTCGTAGCCGCGCTCGTGCAACTTAGCCAACAACAGTTTCACCGTCACCAGCAAACGCTCGGCGGGGATGTTGCCGTCATGCAGGAGAATGATCGCGCCGGGTGTGATTTGGCGGACGATGCGCTTCACGACGCGCTCGGGATCCTTCACCTGCGTGTCGAAACCGCGCGCCGTCCAGCCGACCACTTTCAACCCCAGCGCCCGCGCCGCGTGAAACACGTTCGGGTTCGACAAGCCCATCGGCGGGCGGAACCATTTCGGCGCCACGCCGGTCGCCTGTTGAATCGCCTCCTGCGCGTGCGCCAGTTCGGCCTGCAGTCGCGGGATGGTGAAAAAATTGGTGAGGTTGCTGTGGGCGAAGGAATGGTTCTCCAGCAGATGGCCTGCGCGGACAATCCGGGCCGCCAGTTCGCGCTCGGCGGCGACGCGCTGGCCGACGGCAAAAAACGCGGCTTCCACCCGCGCCTCGCGCAACAACTCAAGCAGCGCGGGCGTCGAGCGCGCATCCGGCCCGTCGTCAAAAGTCAACGCCACGCACCGCCGCGAGCGGTCGCCGCGACAAATGAACGGCCCGAACAAACTCAGGCGCGGCCACACCACCCCGAGGCTCACGATGACGAATGAACCGGCCAGCGCGCCGAGAAGCAGCGCGTAGTTGCCCAGCAAGATGCCCAATGCCACGACCGGCACCACCACGATCAGATGCATGTGAAAGCGAGTCATCTTTGAACCCTCAATTTCGGCTTGGTGACCAATTGGTGGGGCGCGTCACTCCGTGCGCGCCGGGGCGTGAC
>JANPGB010000467.1:0-3510 GCA_031423695.1 Verrucomicrobiota bacterium | reverse complement strand
CCTGCCGCCGCTCAAGATGTGGTGGTACGACGGCAACCCTGATTCCAGAAAAGCTGATTTCCTGGAACCGCTGCGCCCCTCGGCACAACACACCGCGGAAATCATCAACACTTACGACAAACTGCCGCCGGCCGGGGCGTTGATCGTCGGCGAAAAGGGAAAACTCTTTTCACCCGACGACTACGGTGCAAAGTTTTTCCTCGCGATGAACGGCAGCAACGAATACCGGCCCGGCGATCAGCACGAGGCTTGCAAGGACGTTTCTCAAATCATTCCGCGCTCACCGGGTCACATGCAGGAATGGTTCCGCATGATGAAGGAAGGCGTGCCCGCCTATTCCAACTTCGAAGTCGCGGGTTATCTGGCGGAAGTCATCCTGCTCGGCTGCGTCGCGCTGCGCATGGGCGAAGGTCGTCGCATGGAATGGGACGGACCGAACATGCGGTCGCCCAATCTGCCGGAAGCTGCCCAATACGTTAAACGCAACAATCGCAGCGGTTGGAACGCCTGACCAAATCCTAAATCTGCCTCGCAGTCGTGACGGAAAAGCTGTGACTTCCAATCCAGCTTTTCCGTCATTTGCTGAACCGGCACATCGCGCTCAGGTCTTGTTTTGCACCAACGAGTGATTAATCTCCCAGTGTGTTGAGAGCGAAAACGAATTTAACCCGCTGGCATGCGCTTGCCAGTGCGTTCCTCTTCACCGCTTTCTCCGCGTTCGGTGCTTCCACAAATTCCTCCTGGTTCTACCGCGCCTGGCAATCCGACGAAGGATTGCCGGACAACATGGTCACGGGGATCGCCCAAACTCCCGACGGGTTTCTGTGGGTGGCAACCCCGGGCGGCCTCGCCCATTTTGACGGTGTTCGCTTCCAGGACTTTTCCCCCGTCAACACCGCAGGCACGCCCACCAGCGTCATGCAAGCCCTGCTGCTGGATCGCCGCGGACGATTGTGGGTCGCCAAGGATCTGGGCGCGGTGGTCTGCATGGACAACGGGAGCTTGACCGCGTTCACAACTGAAAATGGGCTGCCGCGCATCCGGGTGGCTGTCATGGTTGAAGATGGAACCGGTGCGATTTGGATTGCCTATGCCGACGGACAACTGGCGCGCATCCAGAATGGAAAAGTAAATAATTTCACCAGCGCCGACGGCTGGATTCCCGACCCGCGCACCTGGCTGGCCAGCGACAAGCTCGGTCAACTTTGGTACAGCAAGAAAGGCGAGGTCGGCGTGTTTCGCCGGGGGAAGTTTGTTCCGCTTCAACAGTTGCGGTCGGATTTTTACTGCATCACGGCGGCTCAGACTGGCGGTGTCTGGATCAGCGGACACCGTGAATTATGGAAGAGCTCTGACACCACTGATACAAACGGACTGGTGTTCATCGGTCCCCTGCCCGCCTTCTGGCCCAGCGCCAACACCACCGCGCTTTACGAGGACGGCAGCGGCGCGGTGTGGATCGGAACGGCTGAGGCGGGTTTGATCCGCTATGATGCTTCCGGGTTTGTGAACGTAAAAACGTCGCATCGGGAAATCTTGAGCGTGTCCGAGGATCACGAAGGTAACATCTGGGTCGGCACGCGCATCGGCGGATTGAATCGGCTGCGGCGCAGTGCTCTTGGCCTGGAGAACGCCCTGCCCGATCTGCCAATCGAGGCAGTGCTGTCCGTCTGCCAGCAGACGAATGGCAGTCTCTGGGCCGCCACCCAAAGCGGTTTGGTCACGAGATACGAAGAAGACGCCTGGAATATTCTCTCCACCGATCCTGATTGGCTCGCCCGCTACGCCAACTGTATCTGCCCTGCCGACGAAGGCGTTTGGATCGGCACCCAGCATCGCGGGCTGGTCCACTGGCGCGCCGACCAGACGAACGCCCTGCGCACATGGGATGGGCTGGCCAGCGACACCGTGCGCTCACTGTTCCGCAGCCAGTCGGGTGATGTTTGGATTGGAACGGAATCGCCCAACGCGCTCCAATGTTTACGCGCCGGCAAGCTCATCAATTTCCCGCTCCCGACCGAAAACAGCGCCGTCAGCGCCATGGTCGAGGATGCCTCCCACCGGGTCTGGGTCGGCACGTACGACGGACATCTCCTGTACGTCAGTGGTGGCCGGCTGGAAAAAATTCCGGCCAGCACGCTCCCCCAACCACAGGCGATCCGCTGCCTCGCGGCGACGGCCGACGGCAGTATCTGGATGGGTTCCGCCGGCCGCGGACTGGGCCGCTGGAAAGCGGGAGTGTTTACCCGCTTCCGCACCCGGCAGGGTTTGCGCGATGAATATATTTCGCAAATTGTGCCCGACCATAAGGGTCGCCTTTGGTTGGGCGGAAACCGCGGCCTTTTTTATGTCAAGCTGGCCGATTTTGACGACTTCGCCAAAAGCCGGAGCGACCGGATTCGCTCCGTGTCCTACGATTGGGACGAGGGACTGCTGCCGTTGCAGAGCAGCCACGATCATTGGCCGGGTGCCCTGCGCAGCACGGATGGCAAGTTATGGTTTCCCACTCAGAATGGATTGGCGGTGCTGGATCCCGATCAGGTCCGCGAGAATCCCAAACCGCCACCGGTGTTGATCGAGCGCGTCACGATTGATGGGTCCATCACGGCCACATACGATCCCATTGAAAACCTGCCGGAGACGAACGCGCCCGCACCGCTCAACTTGCGCGGGAGCAAACACCGATTGCCGGTGCCCGCCGGCAACCAGCAGACCGTCTTTGAATTCACCGCCCTGAGTTTCACCGCACCACGCAACATCGCCTTCAAATACCGACTCGATCCTCTGGATAAAGGTTGGATGGATTCCCGCGGAAGACGAAGCGTGACCTACCCGCACCTGGATCAGGGCGACTATCGTTTCCATATTTCAGCCTGCAACAACGACGGCATCTGGAATGAAACCGGGGCGGCGCTGGCGATCCGCGTTCTTCCGTTTTTTTGGCAGACTTGGTGGTTCCGGATTCCAGCCGTCGTCATCGTGCTGGGGCTCAACGGAGCCGCGGCGCGCTATTATGCATTGCGACGCCTCCGGCGACGCCTCGAGCAGATCAACCGCGAACGCGCCGTTGAAAACGAGCGTTCCCGCATCGCCCAAGACATTCACGACGACCTCGGAGCCAACCTCACCGAGATCACCCTGTTGAGCGAACTGGCGCAAAGTGAAGATGCGCCGCCGCACGAAGTTCAGTCGGACATCCGCAAGATTGCTGTCCGCGCCCGCGAACTCACGCGTTCCGTGGACGCCACGGTATGGGCCGTCAATCCGCGCTATGACAACTTCGACAGCTTTGTCAGTTATGCCTGCGCTTATGCCGAGGACTACCTCAGCAGCGCCGGCATTCGCTTGCGCATGGAAGTGCCCGCCGAACTGCCGAGCCACGCGCTGCCGCCCGAGGTTCGCCACAACGTCTTCCTCATTCTCAAAGAAGCGTTGAACAACACCGTCAAACACGCCGCCGCCACCGAGGTCTGGTTGAGAATTCACGTGCAGCCGGATGGTTTCAGCCTG
>JANPGB010000466.1:0-8349 GCA_031423695.1 Verrucomicrobiota bacterium | reverse complement strand
ATGGAATTGCCGTCGAACAAAACGCCGCGCGTGCCGCCGCCGACCGCGATGACTTGCGGGCCGACGCCGGAGTTCGTGTAGGACTGAAAAACGCCGCCGACCGAACCATTGTTCGTGACGTAGGCCAGCGAGCCGGTCGGCAGCGCGGTCGCGTCGAGGTTCACCACCACGTTGCCAGCCAGAGTCAGCGCGTTCGTGATGCCCCACTTCGTCATCAATGCAGATTCCTGCGTGGCGCGGTCAGCGTCCGAAAGCGCCGCGGAATAAATTTTTACTTCACCGAGATCGCCAGTCAAAAAATTATTTCCCGTCTGCTGCGCGCCCAACGCCAGCTTGGCGGGAGCCGTCAACGAATTCAGATTGCCAATGAAGGAACCCGCCAGCGCGCCGTCCATATAAAGCTCCACTTTGCCCGTGGTGATGGCGCGTTTCCATGACATCAAGTGCGGCTTGCCGTCATTGTAATTCACGAGCGAATTGATGGCCGTGTCGGGATTGCCGATGCCCGCGCTCACCTGACCGTTGGCGAAGAGACAGGTGCCAAAATCATTCGCGGCGCCGGCAACCTCGCCGTTCACCAATCCCGCGCCCTGCCAAAATAAAGTTCCAGAGTTCAATCCCTGCGTGCTGCGAAAGACGCAGAACATTGTGAAGTTATCCTGTATCGGACGGTTTAATGTGAGGTTCTGACTGCTCGCAGAATTGAAATGCACGACCGGCAAACCATTCACGGCCGCCGTGCTGTAAGTCGGTCGCTGGCCGACGGTCGCCTGCGCGGCGGTGAAACCATTGCCGCTGGAATCCGTCCAGCTCGCCACCGCCGCGCCGTTGCCGAGACCGGTGATGGCGTCCGCTTTGAACCAAGTGACGACCACAGGCGAGAGCGGCGTGGCGCTCACTTGCGTGGTGGCCGCACTTTCACCGTTCGGTCCAACGGCGGTGAGAATGTAATAATATGCCACGCCGTTGGTGACGTTCGCGTCGCTGTAATTTGTTCCCGTCACGCTGAAGACGGTCGTGTAAGGTCCGCCGTTGACGGTGGCGCGTTTCAAATTGTAACTCGTCGCGCCGACGCTGGAAATCCAAGACAATGGAACCAAACCATTTGCTCCGCCCACCGCTGCAAATCCCGTCGGCACCGGCGGTGGCCCGGCGGGCGTGGCATTCACCGAAGCGGAATCCGAACTCGGCCCGCCGCTGCCCACCGCCGCGACTTTGTAGTAGTAGGTGAACCCATTGAGCAGTCCTGTGTTCGTGTAAGTCGTGCCCGTCAGCGTGGCGATGGTCGCAAAATATCCTGTGCTGTTGGTGGAACGTTTCAAGTTGTAGGCCGTGGATCCGGCGCTTGCGTTCCAACTCAATCTGACTAACGCGTTGCTGCCGCTGATGGCCGCCAGCCCCGTCGGCACAGCGGGCGGCGAGTAAACAAAAGTTTGCGCGACGGAAGGATTTCCATTCGCCACGGCGACGAGCGAGTAAGTTCCCGCCGGCAAGTTTTGCGGCAAGGAAAATTCCGTGCTCAACACCAGGTTGCTCGTCATCACGCTGGTGCTGCTGCGGTTGAACGCGCGTGCGTAGTAGACGTTGCCGCTGATGGAATTGGTCATGCGCACGAGCGGATAATTGCTGTCCATCTGCTCGTCGTCACCGTAGGCCGCGCCTTCAGAAATGCCGTTGAGGTTCGTGCCGGTCAGATGATACGTGCCGTCGGTATTTTGCGTGAGGCTGTTGATGCCCGGCTGCCCCGCCGCGAGCGGCGTGCCATCCGGCGTGTAGATGTAGAGCGACGTGGAATTTTGTCCGCCGATGAACAGCACCGTTCCATCCGGCAAGTCCAGCATGCTCGTGGCAAACGGCGCGGGGCCGTAAGTCGTCCCGCCACCGGGCGCGTTCACCTGGGTGAAACTGTCCAGGGTGTAATCATATTCGTAGTAACTGGAAGGCCCGTTGAAGCCGCCGACCGGGCCGAGCGCGCACAAAAGTTTTCCGTTCAGCATCATCGCCGCCGGGGCGTCCACCGCGCCGAGGTTGTTGGGAATCGTGGCGCTGGCCACCCAGCTGCCCGCGCTGCTCACCGTCGCCCCCGGCGTGTAGATGGCCGTGTTGGTGTTGCCGCCGATGTAAAATACTTTTCCGTTCGGCAGCAAAAATCCGGCGCCGATTTCCGCGCCATAGCCATAGACCGGCACCGGCACATTGCCGTCCACGATCCACTGGTTGAGCGACGGCACATAATGCTCCGACGTCTGGGCGCCGGTGTCTATCGTGAGGATGTTGTCGTTCGGCAGCTTGACCCAGCAGACTTCATTTTGGTTTTGCGATGAAGCAGCCGTCTGTCAGGAGTTGGAAAACACATTGTAAATCCGGCAGCCGCCGAACAGGCTGACCGGTGCCACAAGCACGTTGCCATTTGGTAAAATTTTTGAAATTGCATCCGAAAAACCAACTCCCGGAACCGGGTCGGGAACCCGCGTCCAGACATTGTTCAACGGGTCATACAACTCCGCATGATCGTGGCCGGTTCCGTATTCGCCACCGGCCACAAACACATTCCCATTGGTCAGCAGTGCGGAGGCGAAGAACAGGCGCGAATCGTTCATGTGGGCAACCTGCGTCCAACTTCCGTTGACATAGTTGCCGTGATTATCCGGGGTGAGCTTGTTGCAATTGCCGTCGCCGTCGTAGGTCAGCACCGTGCCGTCGCCCAGAAGCATGGAGGCATTCACGCCGGTCGGGGGGGATGTTGCCAGGGGACTCCAAGTTCCGCCGGCCCCCGCCAGAACGGGAACCAAGGATATCCAGATCGCAAGCCGCAGACGTTGCGGTAGGAAAAAGAATTTAACCCCTCGTGCAAACTGGCTGTCTGCATGCGGGGGTTCACATGGATCAGGCATTAACGAAGACTATCACTGAAACCATGGAAGTCATGTGGCATAAACCGGCCACAACTTATGCCGACCGCAGCACGAAACGATCAACACCGGTTGGTTTGTCGCCGTGTTATCAAGCATCGGCCAGCGGCCTCAGGCCTGAATTCAAATCTGATATTCCCCAAACCGAGTCAATGCTTTGGGGTTCTTTTGTGGCTTGCCAGTTAGCACGGCGAGCCTAAAGTGGGGCATGAAAATTTTCGGTGTGATGTTAGGCCTATGGCTTGCGTTCCTCGGGTGCCTGTCCGCGCAGGTAACCATGGAACTGGCTCTGGATCAGGAGCAGTTTCTGCCGGGAGAGACCTTGACCGTGGCCGTGCGCATCACCAACCGTTCCGGACAGACGCTCAATTTGGGGGGCGACGAGGAATGGCTCAAGTTCGCGGTGGAATCGCGGAATGTTCCCATCGTCGTCAGAATTGGTGAAGCTCCCGTGGCGGAGAACATCGTTCTTGATTCAGCCCATACGGCCATCAAGCGGGTGAACATCGCCCCGTATTTCAATCTCCTAAATCCGGGACATTATTCGGTGATGGCCACTGCTGTGATCAAGGACTGGGGCAAACAAATCACCAGTGCGCCGGTGGGGTTTGACATTATCCACGCGGCCACGTTGCGGGAGGTGGAATTTGGCGTGCCACTGCCTGCCGGGGTATCCAATCGCCCGCCGGAAGTTCGCAAGTATGCCTTGCTCCAGGCGAATCACCTCAAAAAATTGACGCTCTATTTCCAGTTGAGTGAAGCTTCCGGGAAACGCGACAAGGTTTTCCCGCTCGGACCGATGCTCAACATCAATCTGCCGGAGACCCAGTTGGACCGCACGAGCAACCTGCACATCCTTTACCAAATCGGGGCCCACACCTCGCGCTATTCGGTGATCAGTCCCGACGGCGACCTGATCAAACGTCAGACGTACGAGTTTACCACCCACCCACGCTTGAAATTCGATGAGCAGGGCAACCTCGAGGTTGCCGGGGCGACTCGCACGGAACGACCGGATGACCTGCCGCGGCCGGATTCTGGCCTTGGCGGGGTGAAAGCACCGTAGCTGCCGCCCCTCAAACCGACACCGCCGCCGGGTTGGTTTGCAATTGAAGAATTTTCTCCACCACGGCTGAGATGTCCGGCAGCACAAAATCGTGATGCGCCGTGCCGATCCAGGGCGATTTAACCAGGAGCGAAGTGGCGCCGATCGCCCGGGCCGCCTCGGCGTCCTGCCATTTGTCGCTGATGACGAATGAGCGATCCAGATTAAGGCGCCATTTGAATCCCGCTTCGCAGAACAATCCGGGCTTGGGTTTTCGGCAAGGACAATGATCCGTGTCGTCATGCGCGCAGATCAGGATGTCGTCGATCGGCAATGAGCGGCGCAACAGGTCATGCATCCGGTCCAGTTCGCGCCGCAGCAGGTAGCCCCGCGAGATGCCGGGCTGGTTGGTAGTGACGATGATCGTCAGACCGGCCGCCTTCAGTTTTTTGAGCAGGGGGGCGATTCCAATATTGACCTTGAATTCCTCCAGCATCAGCGGACTGGCCGAGTGCTGCCGCTCCACGCGCGTCTGATTCAATATCCCGTCGCGCTCAATAAATACGCCAAGCTTCATGCCCGGGACACAAGCAATAAGCTCGCCGACCCTCCCCACTCTTAAAAAATGCCGGATTTTCGCCCAAGCTGTCTCAAAAATTTCTGCCGTCTGTCTCAAAAAAAGCGCCTGGCGTTTTTGGCAAGCGGGGCAGGGGGCGGCGCTTCGCGGCCACGGCTATTGCAACAAATCATCCCGCGATTGGACCTGCGCCTGCATCTTGCGCAATATGGGCTGCGCACGAACCAGCGCGTTGTCCTCCGTCTGACCGATGTTTTTTTTCAATTCGATGGAAACAGAGGCCATGATGTCGCCGTTGTGATCGCGCAGCGGCAGCATGACCGTCACCGTTTCCTTGCCCTTGCCATAGTAGGAATGCCCCGTCTTGATCACGTCCTGTTCCGTCCGGCCACCCGGCTGGCCCAGTTCCTGGTCCTTCGTGCTCGCGACCACCACCGGAACTTCTCCCGCCGGGCGCACCGCGAATATCTTCAGCCCGACCAGCCGGGGGAATTCCTTGAGTGTGTCCCGCACCAGCTTTTTGGCCAGGCTCTCCAACGGGGTGAACACCACCTTGGCATCCACAAAGTACGCCACCGTGTCCGCCTGAGTGCAGAACCCGATTTTCCCGCCTGTGCCCGAGGAGGAATTGTCCACGAGCTTGATCAGTTCGTTGCCCTCCAGGGAGCAGGTGATGCGCGTGCCCTCACACTGGACCGACATCTCATGCCATTCACCCTTGGCCAGTTTGATCTCCGGACCGAGGGGCGGTTTCATCTCCCCGTTCACGACCTTGCTGCAGCGAAAACTTTCGCCCACCGCGTTCGCCTGGACGACAAAGAAATTGGAGGCGTTCTGAAAGCGGAAGATTATTCCCGCCGACTGCGCCAGCGCGCCGCCCGCCAGTTTGAACCGCGTTGTGAACTTGAAATCATTGAACGTGTCTCCGGCGAAGATCAACATTGGGAGATGTTCGGCCAGCGGTTCCCGGGCCGCCTGCGCCAGCACGGCCCGGCTGGCCACGGATTGGGCCCGGGATGTGAGCGGGGCCAGCGCCGGCGGCACTTCATCCAGAATGATCTTCCAATCGCCGGTGCGGCCGCGCCCGGCCACCATGCTGGTAAAATTGGTCGGGGTATTGCCGGGAGTGAAGTCGCTGAAATTAAAATTCCGCTCCGCCGCCGCCAGCGGCAGCGCCGCAAGTGCCGCCGTTACAAATAAGATCAATCGCATTGCGTGGCAGCGTAGCAGATTGGCCGGGCGCGACAAGTCATCTGAGGCCGGCCCGCTCGAGCTCGACGGACATCGCATGGTGTTTCGGCATCGCTCAGTCGGCAAGTGTCGGTCATCCCGCCTGCTATTTCGCCGGCTCGGAATCCTCAACCCCTTCCGCCTTGTCCTCGCTGATGACGGGTGCGATGGCTTGCAGTTTGTCGCCAGCGTCCAGATTGACGAGTTTCACACCCATCGTGTTCCGGCCCGCTTCACGGATGCCGTTGACCGGGATGCGAACCATCTGGCCGCCGACGGTGATCAACATGATTTCGTCGGTGTCGCGCACCGTGAGCGCGCCGACCACGCCGCCGGTTTTGTCGCCGGTTTTCATGGTGATGATGCCTTTGCCGCCGCGCGATTGAATGCGGTATTCATCGAACCCGGTGCGCTTGCCGATACCGTTTTCACCCGCGACGAGCAGGGCGGCGTCCGGCACGATGATGGCGGCGGCCACGAGCGCGTCGGTCTGTTCCAGATTAATCCCACGCACCCCACCGGCGTTGCGTCCCATTGAACGCACGTCGGTTTCGTGAAAACGGATGCTCATACCCTCCTTCGTGATGAGAACGACGTCGTCGCCAGGATCGCCTGCGCCGGTGCTGCCGCGCGTGAGCTTCACGTCAATCAAAGTGTCGCCTGGCTCGATGCCGATCGCGATGATGCCACCCTTGCGGACGTTGGAGAATTCGTTGAGCGACGTTTTCTTCACGGTGCCCTGGCGCGTGGCGAAGAAAAGTTCGCCGGACTGCTGCCAGGTGGAGTCTGCTTTGTTGGCGTCGGTCTTGGAGAGGATGCGGATGAGCGCGGCGACTTTTTCGTCGGCTTTCAATTCGAGAAGGTTCGCGATGCTACGGCCTTTGGCGGCGCGGCCCATGTCGGGAATTTCGTGCACGCGCTCAACATAGACCCGGCCGGTGTTCGTGAAGAACATCAGGTAGTCGTGCGTGCTGGCGGTGAAAAGATGCTCCACGAAATCCTTGTCGTCCGCCGACTCGCCCTCGCGGGTGGTCATGCCAATGACACCCTTGCCACCGCGTCGTTGCGAGGTGTATTGGCTGACGTTGGTGCGCTTGATCAGGCCGTTGTGCGTGAGCGTGATGATGACACCTTCGTTCACGATCAGGTCTTCGATGGCGATCTCACCTTCGTCCGGCACGATTTCGCTCTTGCGCGGCGTGGCGTGCTTTTCTTTGATGGCCAGCAGCTCCGCCTTGATGATTTCCATCACGCGCGATTCCTTCGCGAGTATGTCGAGCAAGTCCTTGATGACTTCGAGCAGGGCCTTGTATTCCTTGTCGAGCTTGTCGATTTCCAACCCAGTCAATTGGTAGAGGCGTAGTTCCAAGATTGCATCCACCTGCCGTTCGGTCAGCGCGTAGCGGCCGGCGACCAGGCGCGACTCGTCCCGCAGGAAGATGCCCCACTTCTCCACCTGCGCCCGTGACCACTCGAAGGCGAGCAGCTTCACACGCGCTTCGTCGCGGGTCTTGCTGGAGCGGATGATGTGGATGAACTCGTCGAGGTTCGACAGCGCGATGAGATAACCTTCCAGCAGTTCGGCGCGCTCTTCGGCCTTGCGCAGTTCAAACCGCGTGCGGCGCAGAATGACTTCGCGACGATGTTCGATATAGCACTGGATGATCTGTTTGAGATTGAGCGTCTTCGGGCGGCCATGATCAATCGCCAGCGCGTTGACGCTGAAGGAGACTTCAAGCTGCGTGTGTTTGAACAGATTCGCGATGACAACCTTGGGATTGCCGTCGCGCTTGAGTTCAATGACGAGCCGGCAATGCTCGTCCGACTCGTTGCGCATCGCTGAGATTTCCGTGATGATCTTGTCGTTGACCAGCGCGGCAATCTGTTCTTCGAGCGTGGCGCGGTTGACGTTGAATGGAATCTCGGTGATGACGAGCTGTTCGCGATTCCCTTTCATCTCCTCCACGCCGATGCGGCCGCGGAGTTTGAGGCTGCCCTTGCCGGTCGTGAAATAATTCTTGATGCCTTCGACGCCGCAAATGAAACCGCCGGTGGGGAAGTCGGGGCCTTTGACGAACTTCATCAGCTCCGGGATTGTGATCTCCGGCTTGTCAATCTGCGCGCAGATGCCGTCAATGATTTCGCCGAGATTGTGCGGGGCCATGTTGGTAGCCATGCCGACCGCGATGCCGGTGCCGCCATTCACAAGCAGGTTCGGAAACGCAGCGGGGAAGACAGTCGGTTCGGTGAGGCGTTCGTCGTAGTTTGGGACGAAATCCACCGTGTCCTTCTCCATGTCGGTCATCAGCGCCGCGCCGAGATGCGTGAGCCGCGCCTCGGTATAACGCATTGCCGCCGGGGGATCGTTCTCGACGGAGCCGAAGTTGCCCTTGCCGTCCACGAGCTTCTCGCGCATTGCCCAAGGCTGCGCCATGTGAACGAGCGTCGGATAAATCACCGCTTCGCCGTGCGGATGGTAGTTACCGGAAGTGTCACCGCAGATCTTCGCGCACTTGTAATGCTTGCGTCCCGGAAAGAGCGAAAGCTCGTGCATCGCGTAAAGGATGCGGCGTTGCGAAGGCTTC
>JANPGB010000465.1:0-1553 GCA_031423695.1 Verrucomicrobiota bacterium | reverse complement strand
CGTTGGGGTTTGATTCATTTTGACGGTTGACCCAGGGTAGCTCCTTCGTCGCAACCCAGGGCTGGACGATGGAATCCCTTTGGGATTCAACTCAACAATACACGAGCAGTGATTGGGAGAGGGGCTGAAATCGATTTTGGTTGAGAAGCTTTTCGATGTAGGTGGCGTTGAGTTGCTGGCCTTCGGACACGACCATCAGGCCGTTGGCGGTGTAGATGCAGCACGCGAGGACCATGCCCGGACGCAGCTCGCCGAGCATGACTTCGCGTTTCTGTCGAGCCACGGGAGCGACGTTCAGGGTGCGGAGAAAAATGCGCACCGCTTCAGGATCAAACCAGGTGCCGGTGCCCGCTTTTATTTTTTCGACCGCCTCCGGACTGGTCAGCGGACTGGAGGCATAGGCGACGACCACGGCCAGCACGCGCGCCAGCCAGGGAATTTTTTCGCCGACGAGCTGGTCGGGATAACCGCTGCCGTCGTAATGCTCGTGGTGGGCGCGGATGACCACGCCGACCTGGTCGAGGGCACTGTTGAAGGTGGCGAGTTCCTGGCCCAGGATCGGGTGCTGCTGGATGAGCGCCTTTTCCGCGGTGGAAAGGGGCTCCCGGGCTTCGTGCCATTTTTTGATGATGTGCCGCTGGACCCCCACGAGGCCGATGTCGTGCAGGAGGGCGCTGCTTTCGAGGACGTGGCGGTCGGCGGCGGAGAGGTTCAACACCGAGGCGATGGACCGGCAGAGTTCCGCGACGCGCCGCGCTTGGGTGCCGAGCGAGGGGTAAAAGGTCTGCATCGAGTGGACGCAGAGTTCCAGCGAGCGGAGGAGGTTTTGCTCCAGGGCGGTGTTCATCTCGCCAAGCTGCTGGTTTTGTTGGGCGACCAGCTTGATCTGCTGCTCGAGCGAGCGGTTGAGCTCGACGAGCTGTTCGTTCATGGACTGCGTGGCTGATTGCAGGCGGGAGTTCTGGCAGATGAGTTCGTAGCGCTGGACGGCGTTTTGCACGGTGGCGACAAACTCCTCGCGCAGCCACGGCTTGACGATGAAGCGGTAGATTTCCCCTTTGTTGATGGCGTCGATCACGGTGTCGAGGCGCAGCACGGCCGTGATGAGAATGCGCGTGGCGAACGGCTGATGCTTCCGCACCTCGGCCATGACTTCCAGGCCGGACAATCCCGGCATGGTCTGGTCGGAGATGACGACGGAGAACTGGCGCTGCTTCAGTTCGGCAACTGCGGCCAGCGGATCGGAAAAGGTGACGGCCTCGTAGCCGGCGCGGCGCAGGATTTCCTGCAGGGCGGCGAGGATGATCTCCTCGTCGTCCACGATCAGGATCGGGAGGCTTTGGCCGTTGGGCGAATGGGGGGCGGGCGTGGTCATGCGTTGGATTGGGGCGGGGTGCCGAGGACGGATTTGAGCCGGGCGAGCAGGTCGGGGATGGCGGTGCCGAAAGGCAGCACGGCGTCCCCGACCTGCTCGCCCGGCTCAAATCCGTCCTCGGCACCCCGCCCCAATCCAACGCATGACCACGCCCGCCCCCCATTCGCCCAACGGCCAA
>JANPGB010000464.1:0-1619 GCA_031423695.1 Verrucomicrobiota bacterium | reverse complement strand
ATGCGCTCCAAGGATGCCGCGCTCGCCGCCAGCGTGGCGGAACAAATCCTCGACAACGCGCGCGTTGCCGCCGGTCTGCTGGAAGATCCGCGCGCAATGCTTAAACGGCTCAACGAGCTGCTCGAGAAAGTGCTGACCAAGGATTAGTCCTTGCCGAGCTCGGAGTCGCGCGCCCGTTACATGAAGCTCATTCGCTTGCATGCCGCCCGGTGCCGCCTCGGCGTTTTTACTGGCGGTGTTTTTCCGCCAGTGGTTATGCTTGCTCCCATCGACACCCGCCCCTTCAGGGCAAATGTCGGGATGCAAAAAATCAATGGATGCAACAAATTTAGATGGCAGCGACGGCGATCGCGGTTTGATACCAGCGCTGGCTGAGCCTTTCCTGCCGCACGCCTGGCTGTGAAAACCCTGCACGGATATTTGCTGCGCCAGGTCATGGCCACGTTGATGATGACCGGGTTGATCTTCACGTTTGTCCTCCTGCTGGTCAACGGGCTGCGGGAACTGCTGCCGCTGCTCGGGCAGGTCTCGATCTGGGTGGTGCTCAAGGGATTTGTGCTGTTGATTCCCTTCCTCTGGGCGTTTGCGCTGCCGATGGGGATGCTGACGGCGACGCTGATGGTGTTTGGCCGGTTCAGCGCCGACCAGGAGCTGAGCGCCGCGCGGGCGGGCGGCGTGAGCCTGCTGGCACTGGTTTCGCCGCTGCTGATCCTCAGCCTGGTTTTGTGCGCGGTGAGCGTGGCGGTGAATCTGGAAATCGCCCCGCGCTGCAAGGTGGCCTACAACCGGCTGCGCGATCAATCCCGCATGGCCGTACTCTCCAATCTGCAACTGCCGGCCGGCCAGTACATAAAGTACATCCCGGGCTACATCATCTGGATCGGAAAGAACGACGGTGGCGTGGTGCAGAGCCTGCAGGATGTGCGGATTTTGCAGTATAAAAACGAAACGAATCTGGAGGTGAGCATTCGCGCCCCGCGCGGACGGTTCGAGGTGGACCGGACCAACCAGGTCGCCATCCTCCGGTTGTACGACACCAAGACGGTGATGGTATCCAGCGATATGACCGGCTCGGGTGGGGAGGCGATGATTTCGTTCGACCTCAGCAAGACGCCGACGGGGATCATCCGGAAGCCTTCGCTCAGCGACATGACGTTCGGCCAGTTGCGAAACGAACTGCGCGAGCTGGAACAGGCGTCCAACATTTCCTTTCCTTCCAACAAGCTTTCGGCGGCGGAAATAACCTTCAGAAAAACCCAGCTGCAGCAGCAGTTCAAGGAGCTGGGGGAACCGGCGCGGGTCCAGTTGCACCGGCAGGTGGCATTTTCCTTCGCCTGCTTCGGCTTCACTCTGGTCGGGATCCCGCTGGGCATCCGAGTGCACCGGCGCGAGACCAACATCGGCATCGCCATCGCGCTCGGGCTGGTGGCGCTCTACTACGCGCTCATCATTGTGGGCGACGCCTTGAACGCGCGGCCGGAACTGGCACCGCACCTGTTGATGTGGGCGCCAAACTTCCTCTTTCAAACCGTGGGCGCGGCGCTGCTCTGGCGGGCGAACCGGGGAGTGTGAAAGCGTGAAAGCGTGAAACGTAAAACGTGAAACGTGAAGGCGGTTCA
>JANPGB010000463.1:0-3067 GCA_031423695.1 Verrucomicrobiota bacterium | reverse complement strand
CGCCAGATCATGGTCCGGCAACTTCACAGCGGAGCGTGCGTAAAATGCCTTCCACCATTGCGCGGTTTCCCGGCGTGCCGCAGCATATCCTCGGGAACGAGTCGCTTCGGCCTTCTTCCATGCAACGGCGACTGGGTTGGCATTCTCGTAGGATGAACCCGGAGCGATGAAGTAAGTGATTTTCTTCCCGCGCTTCATCGTGCGCGCTCGGGAGATTTGCTCATCAACAAACAAGTCGGCCCCTTCGCAAGCAATTGCGAGTGTTGCTGCGCACGATTTTGGACGGTTCGCGACCATCACGATACCGCCTGGATTGGAGATGTTCGTGCCCGTCCAAGACTCGTGTTCTTTGGCGTAGATGCCCGAGTTCAGATAGATCCTGACCTTCTCATTCGTTTTCACTCGCATTCGAAAAGGCCATGGTGCATTGGACGAATCTGTGACCCGAATCACCAGCACGCCGTCGGGTGTGACAAACATCTCCCGATGGCTTTGGAAACTATTGGTGCCAACCTTGAGCCCCAAATCAATCGTGAGAAAACCCGTGGCGATGTCCAGTTGATGCCGGAAGCTGGTCACTTGTCCGGGTTGAAGGTCTGCGCCGTAACCGCCCGTCAAATCAAAGGGCGAATGGCGATGCGCTTCCTCGTCCCACCAATATTGGTATGACAGGTAGGGCAGGTGTTTGAGCCATCCGTTGGTGTTAATAACGCCGGGAGCTGATGATGTAAAACCATCTGTGCCCACCCGCATCATGGTTCCGCCGAGACCCAGACATTCGTATTGATATTGTGGATTCTGGAGATGGCCCAATCCGTCTTTCACAAACGCTCCTTGCTGAAGAGTTCTCTGCCACGGGCCAGTGGCCGAATCGGATGCTTTGGCAACTCCTGCGAGCAAGCTCGCCGCGAGCGTGATGATTGAGGCGATGGCTCGCATTATAGCCCGCTTCCCACAATCCGGAATTGGTAGCGACCCGAGGCCACCTGAATATCAATCCGGTCACCGTTCGCTTTAGCGCCGTTGATGCCAGTTACCCCTTTGTGAAATGTGCCGTTGGACCAAATGGCACTGCCGGTTTCTTGTATCGTGCTTTTAGTAGCAGTCGGCAAACTCACCGTCGCAGCCGTGTTCGCGGGAATGGTTACGTCCACGAGTAGATCCCCGCCACGCTTCTCCCACCGAACGGCAATTGTTCCATGGATGCTGTCGTAAGATGCTTTCGCCCAGGTGAGTCCATGCCCGATATACGGCTTGATCACGATGCTTTTGAATCCCACGCCCTGTTGATCGATGCTTCCGACATGGGAGAAGAGCCATTCAGCAACGGAAGCCATCAGATCAGGCATGTTGAATGAATTCATGGCCGGGTTTTGAAATCCCTTTTCGGGAGTCCATCCGTCCCACCGTTCCCAGGCGGAGGTGGCGCCGAGCTTGACCGGATAGAGCCACGAGGGATAAGAATCTGTAAGCAACAGACCGTAGGCCACATCGTTGCGCCCGTTTTGGCTCAAGACGGGTAGCAAGGCCCGGGAACCATGAAATCCGGTGGTCAAGTGTCCCGGCGGGATAATGGGGTTTTTGCCGAGTGCGTCGGCAAAGGTCTGCTGATGGCTTTTGTTCAGGATGTCATTTGCCAGATTGGACACTGCCACGGATATCTTGTTGGTCGGGATGAACCCGTAATACAACGCCAGGGCATATTCCATCTGACTGTCATCGCGAACGACGCCTTCAGAGGACACATACGCCCTGTCAAATGCCGTCTGCATATTTGCAAACAAGGAGCGATAAGCCGTGGCGTCAGTCGTCCTGCCGATGGCCTCGGCCATCTCGGCCATCATTTTCACCGAGGCTCCGTTCAACAGCGTGTTGAAGATGTCGGCGTTGCCTTCCCGGTTTTGGGTGATGGCCAGCCAGTCACCGTAGCCTACAAAATTGGTGTCAGCGGCTATTCTCAGGTTGGCTGGCCTCAAGTTGTTGACCAGTTTGCTTTGGATATAGCCGATGTATCGTGCCATCGCATCGTAGTGTTTTTGGATGATGTTCGTATCGCCGTAGGCTTTGTAGACGCCGAAGGGAACCGAAATACCGTCGTCCGACCAACCGGGCGATTCAATGTCGCCCCAGAACGGAGCCACCTGCATGAATGCGGCACCGGACTCGTTGGCGCTCAGGGATTGTGAATCCACCAGATCCACCATCCACTTGGACAGGAAGCCGCCCATGCCCAAGGCATAAGTCCACGTTTTAACGAGCGGCGTCTTGGCACACCAACCCAGCCGCTCGGCTCGGTCCGCGCAACCCGTGGGGACGTCCACCAAATTGCCGCGCATCGTCCAGAGGAGATTGCTGTAAAGTTTGTTCACCCGGGCATCCGAACATTCAAACGTGCCGGCCGTCGGCAGGGTTGAACGACATTCAATTCCCGTGACGTCGTCCAGAGTCGGGGTGCCGGGATACCCGGTCACTTCCACATACTGAAAGCCATGATAAGTGGTGCTCGGTTCCCAAACCTCGGTGTCACCGCCTTTGAGGTAATACGCGTCGATGGCGCGGGCTTCCCGAAGATAGTCAGTGTAAATCGTTCCGTCCGGATTGAGCCAACCGGAGATTCGCAGCACGATCTTGGTGTCCCGAAGGCCTTTCGCCTTGAGCCGGACCCAGCCGGCGATGTTCTGGCCGAGATCGAAAACATAAACTCCGGGCCGGGGTTCGGTCAGTTTAACCGGTTTGAGTTCCTGCTGTTTGCGCACTGGTGCAGCGGGTGAAACGCCGAGCACAAGATTGGTCACCACCGAGACGGTCACGGGCTGCCAAGTGGAGTCATTGAACGCAGCGGTATCCCAACCGGGCATTTCCAATCGGGCATCGTATGTCTCGCCCTGCTGCACATCGCCTTCGCGAATCGGCCCGTAGGAGAGCTTCCAGGTTTCATCCGTGACGACGGTCTCCCGCGTGCCGTCGGCATATTCCAGTCTCAACTGAACGCGCAATTTCGATACGCTGCCGTAGGTGTCGCGTCCGGCCCAGATATAGCCGGAGTACCAGCCGTCAGATAGAATCG
>JANPGB010000462.1:0-1520 GCA_031423695.1 Verrucomicrobiota bacterium | reverse complement strand
ATCGCCGCCGCGCCGGCACAATCACAAAGGAACATTTTCGGCGTGCCGTGGATCGTCGGCGCGAAGAAGGGGTTTCCAAATCTCAACCAGATCGCGATGCAGAGCGTTTCGCAAATGACGAGGAAAATTCTGGTTTACCGGCCGCTCACGCGCAACGGTTGGACGGACTACCATGCCAAGCAGATGTTCGTCGTCGGCATTTCCAACAGCCTCGCTGTGGAGATTTGGAATTCATACAACACCGCCTATCCGCGCCCGCTGTATGTCCAGGCCGACTGCAAGCTGACCGTGCAGTTGACGAATGATCTCGGCTATGCGCCTTCACCTGTCACTTTCAATCTGGGCGGAGTTCTTGGGGGAGCCACCAATTTGTCCGCCGGGGCGCTGACCAACACCGGCCTCATGCCCCCGCTCACCAGTGCGAGCCGGCAGCCGAGGGTGCAATCGTTTATGTTGCCGTTGTTGACGAATGTGATTGTCCTTCCCGACTCGGTGCAGATTGGAAACTCCATGTTTATGGTAAACGATTCGACTGCGCTGTGGAACTCGCTGCCCTGGGATGATCTGACCCCGCCGCATTGGGGATTGAGCATCTCCGATCAGCTTCGCTGCTTCGTCATTGATGGCGGGCCAAATGGAAGGGTGGTGGATTACGTGCAACTCAGCCATCTGGATGCCGCAAGGGATTTGACACAGGAGTCGCTTGCGATTGCCAACCGGCTCGATGTGTGGACGCTCACCAATATAGTCGGAACCTATTGGGCCACCATGCCACGGGGCGTCATCCAGCAGATTAACATTTCCCAAGGCTCCGTTCCTACCACCGCCACCGACTGGTCGGACAACGGCTTGGCTGCGGGCACCAAGGCCAGCGCCATCGCAAACTTTTTTGCTTTCATGACGAGCCCGACGATTACTTCAAACACCATGCAGGCTCCGTTCACGCCCACCGCGAAGATTCGTCAAATGACCCAATGGCAGGCGAACGATCCGCTCGTGCATTACCTGACGGAAGACCTGACTTATCCAGACAACGTGACCAACGCCCTCGTCCCGATGTCTGCACTCGCCTCAATGCCAAAAGTCACCAGCGGCATGTATCGACTCAATGAGCGTTTCAGTCCCTGGGGTGGCTTCGGGCCAAAAACAGGTTGGGATCCATTCTACGGTGGACCGGATGTGCATCTTTTTGACACCGCACTCAAAGACCCGCTGGTGATGGTCTCCGACCACTGGGATTTTCCCAGCAACCAACCGTTGAGTTTCAGTTGGCTGGGCCAGGTGCATCGCGGCACGCCCTGGCAGACGATCTATCTGAAATCCGCCAACATCTTGGGCACCGATCTGATTGCTTGGATGAAATGGAGTGGAAGCTTGAACGCATTAATTGCCACGAACACGGCGCCCATCAGCGACTGGCCACTGGCCGCCCTGCTGATTTCCCTGCTCGGGACAAACAGCCCAAGCCTCTCGGTCAACAATCCCAGCACCAACGCGTGGCTCGGGGTGTTGGATGGTTT
>JANPGB010000461.1:0-13143 GCA_031423695.1 Verrucomicrobiota bacterium | reverse complement strand
GTCGTGTGCTTTGAGCGCACTCACTGAAGCAAGGTTTGTAAACCCTCGGAATCGAAACCGTTGACCAGGTGTGATCTTTCCCGCCGACAGGCATTGAATTTCAGCGTCTCTTGGGATTGTTGTGATTTTTCCTGTGATTTTTCCTTGCTTTCCGGTCTGCGGTGTGTTTCAATCCGTTCAATTCAAAGAACCACCTGCAGTAACACAATTATCAAATAAGGAAGAATCCATGCAAAAAACTTTTCTTTTATCCCTGTGCTCCTTTGTCACGGTGCTGTCGATTCAATCCGGAATTGCCGCTCCCATCACCCCTGGCAATCTGGTGATCTACCGCGTGGGCGACGGCACCGCGGCTTTGGGAACTACGGCCGCAAGCGTATGGCTCGACGAATACACGGCCGGCGGAGGCCTTGTTCAATCCATCTTGCTCCCGGCAGCAGGTGGCCCCGGGGGATTGACGGCCGTTGGTAATGCCAGCACAGAAGGCATCATTTCTCGCTCGTTGGATGGAAGCGCGCTCATTTTCACCGGTTACCAGAAGGCGGTCGGTGGTGCCAGTCCCGCTGCCGACACCTATGTGACCACTCCACGCGTGGTGGGAGCGATCACGGTTGCAGGGATACCCGACACCTCCACGACGATTATCAATGACAATGGGGTGACCACCGCGAACACCATCCGTAGCGCCACTGGTCTTACCGGAGCGCCCGGTTCACCTTTATGGATCAGCACCTCCTCGCGGGTGAGCTTTGATGGGACGGGAGTGGGCTTGCCGGGTGGCACTACGCAGATTGACGCTCGCAATTCCCGCCAGGTCAATCTGAGCACTTTCGCTGGCGGACCTACGCTCCTTGCTGCGAATGGTTCTACTGCCATCACTGCTAAAGTGCAAAGCTACGGCGTGCTTCCTGTGGGAGCGACTGTGCCGACGCCCATTGTGACCACGGCGATAGGCGATGCCGTCAACGGTTTTGCGATGTTCGACTTGAATGCGAGCATCCCGGGAGACGATACGCTGTACGCTTTGGATACGGTGGCGAGCAAGCTCCTTAAATATAGTTTTGACGGCGTCAATTGGCTCGCCCAAGGGTCCCTATCCACCACCGCTGCAAACCTGACCGGATATTACGATGGCACCAGCGTGAACCTCTTCCTGACCACCGGCACGACCCTGTTTTCGGAAACGGATTCGTCCGGATACTTAGTCCCCATCACCGGCTCGCTGGTGTCTCTAACCACCGCCGGTGCCAACACAGCTTTCCGCGGCATTGGGATGTTCGCCCCGGTGCCGGAACCCACCTCCTTCGCGCTCGTGGGAATGGGACTGCTCGGACTGCGTGCGGTGCGTCGCAAACGCTGAGCGCGGGCGGTTGCCTGCGTCCTGGGATTTGAAAACAAGAGAGCCGGATTCGTCCGGCTCTTTTCTTTTGATGGAGATCGGGCCACTGGCGGTTTGTTCCGCATTTGACTTGCCTGGAGGCATTGACCGGAGCTGCTTTGCCGCCTGGCCTGATGTAATTGTGTTCACGGAGGAGGCGCGCCGCAGCCAGTTTCACATTTCTGCTCAAGTTCGGGACAGTAATGCCGATATATGAGTCAGAACGGAACAATCGTTATGCAAATCGAAAAAGATTCTCAAACCTATCCTGCGGCCACCGTTGTAAAGCCCGCCAAACCCCAGCCGGCCGCCGCGGGTTCCGCAACATGCTCCTTTGAGGAGTTCCATCGCCTCAATCAGGCAATGCTCGCCACCTCAGGGGTGCGGACCGCTGCCGTGGCCCGGGCCAAGGCGTGGCTGGCCGACCCCGAGTTTCCTTCGCTGAAGCAGATGGAGAACGTGGCCGAGCTCTTTGCCAAACATTTGAGCGACGAGAAGGCTATTTGGTGAGCTTTTCCGGCAGGTCTCCCGCGAGGTGGCTCTCGAAAAAGGTTTTAAACGCAACAGCGGAACGGAGTGGCTTGCAGCAATCCGACCGTGGCGGGCGGGTTCAGCCGGCTGGAGCGGCACTCCCCGCGGCTCTCACTGCTTAGTAGGGCGGAGTGCTGACGTGGCAATTCTCCGGCGGCGGCATGGGACATAGGCTTTTGGTTTTTGGCCTGAGACCGGAAGATGGCCAGCATTCAAACAACCGCGTTTTTTTCTCCGCAGCCGCCACGCGATGGTCTATCTTCCATCTGGTTGGATTTCTGGATTAAGCAGACTTTATAAATATGAAACTGGACGAAGCACAAACAAAGCAAGTCGCGGCTTGGATCGCGGAAGGACTGAAGTTGGCTGATATTCAAAAACGGCTGGGTTCTGAACTGGGCCTGCAGCTCACCTACATGGATGTCCGGTTCCTGGTGGATGATTTGAAACTAACCCCCAAGGATCCCGAACCGCCCAAGCCAGCCGCGCCATCGCCGGTTGCCGAGGTTGCCAAACCAGCAGGGCCGGTTGAAGCCGCCGCGCTGCCTCCGACAACCATGCCTGTGGGAAGCGTGTCCGTGGTCGTGGATCAAATCGCACGGCCGGGGGCGCTCGTCAGCGGCAAGGTTGTTTTCAGCGACGGCAACAAAGCTGACTGGCAGTTGGATCAAGCGGGAAGACTTGGGCTGGTCACACAGCAGCCGGGCTATCGCCCGGCAGCCGGGGACGTGCAGCAGTTTCAAGCAGCACTCGAAGCCGAGTTGAGCAAGCTGGGACTTTAACGCGCCCGGAGCGTTGCCGGCCCGCAGGAGAACACGAAAGCAATACTCTTGCGTTTGGGGAAGTCGAGCAATTGAAGGCGAACTTCGTGCGCCCCGCCGGCAGTGATTACCTGTGGATTATGGACTAAAGCCCCATCAGCGAAGCCGCCTCGACGAGGGCCGGCTTTCGAGGCGTTAGTTTCTGAGGCGGAGGCGCAACCCAAACTTTTCCATCGCGTTGGCGAAGGAAAGGACACCCTTTTCGGCGGTCGCTTCTGGGTGGGTCATGGGTGATTCGACTGCTTGGGTTTTTTTGGCGGTATCCGGGCCTGCAATCCTCCAAGGCTGAGTAAGTCGCAGGTCTGCGATACAAACCTTGATTTCATAGGGGACAATCTTTTTCTAGCGTATTGGCCAGGTAACGGCCTGATTTATCTTGGTTCGTCCGATTCCATCTCGCAAGCATCTGCGATTTCGCTGTTGGTTGGCACCCGCTTACCGCCGCGCTTCAGCCAAACCATCAGAATGCTGATGTCCGCTGGGGAAACGCCTGAAATCCGAGCAGCATGCCCCAAGGTGGCCGGTTGTATCTTCGCGAGTTTTTGCCGCGCCTCAGTCCTTAGGCTTGGCACTGTAGAAAAGTCAAAGGTATCCGGGATCCTTTTATCTTCCAACTTTCTAAATTTATCAACTTCGGCTTGCTGGCGGTCCACATATCCCGCGTATTTAATAATGATTTCAACTTGCTGGATTTCTTCCGCCCCCAGGTCGGCATTTTGGTGGGGAAGGTCTGCGTAACTAAATTCGGGGCGCCGCAGCAATTGTGCAAGCGAATCCAAGCCAGACCGGGTTTGATCCAACCGCGAAAGCTCCGCTTGAATCGAATGCTGCTTTCGCAGGAAGTGTTTAAAATTCCTTTCGGGGAGCAGACCAGCTTCAAATCCAATAGTCGCAAGGCGTTGGTCTGCATTGTCTTGTCTCAGCAAAAGGCGGTACTCAGCACGCGATGTGAACATTCTATAGGGCTCGGCTGTTCCCTTGGTAATTAAATCATCTATGAGTACTCCAATATAGGCCTGATCACGTCTTAGTATAACTGGGGGGCGGTTTTGAACCTTTAGGGAGGCGTTTATGCCTGCCATAAGGCCTTGGGCGGAAGCCTCTTCATAGCCTGACGTGCCATTGATTTGTCCCGCTAAAAAAAGATTTTCGCAAATTTTTGTTTCAAGCGAGGCACTCAGCTGAGTGGGGAATGCAAAGTCATACTCAACAGCGTAGGCGGGGCGCATGATTTCTGCGTTTTCACACCCAATTATTGTTTTGACCATTTCGATCTGCACTTCGAATGGAAGACAGGTGGAGAAACCATTCACATAGATTTCATCTGTTGCAATCCCTTCAGGCTCCAAGAAAATCTGCTGCCGTTCTTTCTCGGGGAATCGTACAATCTTATCTTCTATCGAGGGGCAGTATCGAGGACCAACTCCTTCAATGACTCCGGAATACATTGGGGATTTGTGCAGGTTGTCCTGAATGATTTTAGCGGTGGCATTGGTAGTGAAAGTTACAAAGCACGGCATCTGACCATTGATTTGAGAAAGAACAGAACCGGAGGGTCGATTGTTCTGGTGCTTCTCGGGGTCTCCATTTGATTGTTCCATGTGGAACAAATCATCCTTCCAATAGGTAAAGTAGGGGACCGGCTCGTCTCCCATTTGCGGTTCTGTTTTCGTAAAATCAATGGAACGCTTAAGTAGGCGTGGGGGGGTGCCAGTCTTAAGCCTCCCAAGTTCAAGGCCTAATTCCATTAGAGAGGTGGAAAGCCCCATCGCGGCGGACTCGCCAGCACGTCCTCCGGATTGCTGGTTATTACCAATATGCATCAAGCCTCTTAGAAACGTGCCGGTTGTGACAATGACAGTTTTTCCATAGTAGCGCACATCCAGCGTGGTCTCGACACCATACGCACGATTGTTTTTGTGCAAAATCTTCGAAGATTGAGCTTGTTTTATGTCGAGATTCGGCTGCCGTTCACAAATCCATTTCAACCTGAACTGATAGGACTTCTTATCGCATTGCGCGCGCGGCGCCCAGACGGCGGGGCCTCTGCGGGTATTCAACATCCGAAATTGCAATCCGGACATGTCTGTAGCTTTACCCATTTCTCCCCCGAGCGCGTCAATCTCCCTTGCAAGATGTCCCTTTGCCAATCCGCCGATCGCCGGATTGCAGGACATCTGTCCAATTGAATCGGCGTTTATTGTTAACAGGAGTGTTTGGCACCCCGTTCTTGCGGCGGCCAAAGCGGCTTCGACGCCGGCATGACCGGCTCCAACCACGATTACGTCGTATTCTTTTGGATAAACGAACATCGCTCAGGATTTTCTATAAACTGGGCAGAAGGCGTTATTCCCCGGCTGTTTTAGGACGCCTCGATCAGGGTTGGCCGCCAAGTGTTCGCAAATCTTAAAGACGGACTCGATTTCATCGGAAAAGCCAATCGATTGCGATATTTGTTCGGGGGTGAAACCCTTGGACGGAGATTCAGAAATGGCCTGCAAAATTTTCGTTTCCAGTGCCAATATTTCAGAAGCAGCCTTTTTGCCCGCTTCAACTCCAGGCTGGTGATAGGCATTAACATTAATCAATGATGCGTAAAACCCGACCGCGCGCTCAAAAAGTGCAATCAGAACGCCTACAGAGAATGGGGAAACCTCTTTGATGGTAATGGTCAAAGATTCACGGCCACCATCAGAAATAGCTGCCCGGGTTCCTAGAAAAAATCCCATCAAGAAATCGCCAGAAACCGCATTGGGTTCAACTTGAATCGATGCGGCTTCACGATCCTTTAACACTTCGATGAAGCTGATGAAGAAGTTGTTCGCTCCATCCCTAAGTTGTTGCACATAGGCGTGTTGATCTGTTGATCCTTTGTTTCCAAATACACAGATTCCTTGATGAACAATCTTTCCGCTCAAATCCTTTTCTTTCCCCAAAGATTCCATGACGAGCTGTTGCAGGTATTTTGAGAAGAGTTCTAGGCGGTCCTTATAGGGCAAAACAACCATGCTCTTGTTTCCAATACCGTTACCGGAATGAAACCAAGCCAAAGCCAGTTGCGCTGCGGGGTTTTTTGAGATTGCCCATTGACGTGTTATTTCGTCACAAGCTTTTGCACCCTTTAACATGGATTGAACATCAAACCCTTGTAGAGCCGCCGGTAATAAGCCCACCGCGGAGAGCTCGCTAGTTCTTCCGCCGACCCAATCCCACATTGGAAATCGCTTAATCCATTTATGCTGAATGGCATAAGTATCAAGTTGGCTCCCTTCTTGGGTTATGGCGACGGCGTGTTTCTCAAAGGATATACCCGCTCGATCAAAAGCCCCTTTCGCTTCGAGCATTCCGTTTCGAGTCTCCTTGGTGCCGCCAGATTTCGAAACCACCAAGCACAAGGTCTCGCAAAGTCCCGTTCCAATTTGCGCCAACACCCGATCCATGCCATCGGGATCCGTATTGTCAAAAGTAAAAAGCCGCATCTTATCTTTTGCCGGATGTCCAAGCGCGTGGGCAACAAATTGAGGTCCCAATGCCGAACCCCCGATTCCGATCAATAGAAGATTTTTGAAGGGGCCAACGGAACCACAAACTTTTCCGGCATGAACCTGCGCGGCGAACTCTTGGATGGATGTCAGGGTCGCCTCGATCTCTTGACGAATTGCCAGTGTTGGTGCGATGGCTGGATTGCGGAGCCAATAGTGACCGACCATCCGGTTCTCGTCGGGATTTGAAATCGCGCCCTTCTCCAGTTCCGCCATCGCGGAGAAGGCTTTCTGAATCCGAGGCTCCATGGAATCGAAGAAACCATCTGAAAAATTCATGCGGCTTAGATCAATTGCCAGATCAAGGCTGGGAAAATCTTTATAATGCTGTTGAAAACGTTCCCAAAGCTGAAGTTTTGAAAGGTTCATAAATAGAAAAAACACTGTGACGCAAAGAACGGCTGAAATTAACCACGAATCCGAGCGAATGGGAAGTCCTAGTTCGAGGGGTTCCCCACGAGTTGTCCAATCCAGGATTGGAGTGACGCCGAGTTCGAGGAGCCAATTACTTTGCTGGGCTCGATTCGGTTGGCCTCGGGGCCGACCACGGATTGGAGGATTGTTGCTGCCGGATTCGTCGCACCTCGATAGTCATCCAAACCACTGCCAGTAATACTCCCAGCACCACAGCCGCCAAGACAAACCACGGCCAGCGGTAGCGCGGTGCTGCGGAATCGGTGTTGTTATCATCCATCTCGTTTCATCCTCCCACGCCGCGAGTCCATAGTGCAATTTATTTCCCGTGCGCCGCTTGATTTTTCCTGGTCTACGCGCTAATTCTGGCCGCCATGAAATCTGCCTGCCTTCATCTCGCCTTCGGTTTTTTGCTCTTCGGAATTTCCGGTTGCCAGATGGCGCACCTCGCCGCCAAGCCACTTTACCGCGACCCAATCTATGATGGTGCGGCCGATCCGGTCGTGATCTGGAATCCGCAGGCAAAACGCTGGTAGATGTTCTACACCAACCGCCGCGCGCACGCATCCGGCCTGTCCGGCGTCGCGTGGGTTCACGGGACACCCATTGGCATTGCCGAATCGGCGGACGGCGGCGCGCATTGGGAATACGTGGGCAACGCACAGTTCAATCTGCCCCTCGAATACGGCGGCACCAACGTCACGTGCTGGGCTCCCGATGTGACCCGCGCTCCGGATGGAACTTGGCAGATGTTTCTGACCGTCGTACCCGGCGTTTTCGAGGACTGGAATCATCCGCGCGACATTGTGCAACTCACCAGCACCGATTTGGTGCATTGGACGAATCCGCGAAAAATTCCGCTCGCCTCCGACCGTGTGATTGATGCAAGCGTTTTCCAGATGCCTGATGGAACGTGGCGGCTCTGGTACAACAACGAGCGCGCCGGCAAATCCATCAACGTGGCCACCAGTCCCGATCTGCTGACGTGGGCGGACCAAGGCCTGGCCTTCAAAAGCCGGGGCGAAGGGCCAAAGGGGTTCCGCTGGCGCAATCAATTTTGGGTCGTCGTGGACGAATGGAAGGGGCTGGGCGTGTTTCGTTCGAAGGACGCCACCCGTTGGGCGAAACAGCCGGTGAATCTGCTTGCCACGCCCGGCACCGGCGAGGACGACGGGGTCATGGGTGGGCATCCCGATGTGGTGGTCAGCGGCGACCGAGCGTTCCTGTTTTATTTCACACACCCCGGCCGACGGCCTGGCGCGCCCGGAGGCGCGAGCGAACAACGCCGCAGCTCGATTCAGGTCGTGGAACTGCACCTAAACGACGGCTGGCTCGCTTGTGAGCGCGATCAACCGACGCACATTCTGCTGCGGCCGCCCCAATGATGTTTCACTCAGAGGCAAGCGCAGCTTTGCACCCGTTGCAGTGGCCTCGGAACCCTCCGGATGGGGGTGACGGCTGAAGAGTTTGCTTAACAGGTTCACCTTGCAGGTGCGGAACCACTGAAGAGGCGGGTTGTCAAACGGAGGCGGGTGGTAATCTTCGTTGCTGAGTCAGGATGGCAGGGCGATCCGTGCCAAGCTGCCGCCGTGCTTCACGTTGAGCCGGCCGCCTTGATGAACGATGAAGCCGAGCCGGTTTTCCGTTGCCAGCGCAGATGCGATGACTGCGGAGCGCTGGAACGCCACAGACACGAGGTAGCTCTCGATGGGGTTGGATTGACGAGCAAGAAACTGGATCAGCTTTCGGTCAAGCACACTGGTTTGGAGGCAAAGAAGTTCAGGTGAAGGCTGCGTTGGGCGGAGTCGCCAAGGTGTTTCAGAAATGGAACTCGGGCGGGGTCTGATTCTCACCTCCCAAGTTTTCAGCATCGGAAAACCCCTTGGAAACAGGCGCTTTTCCTGCCGAAAAAGTGCGAATATGGTTTCGGTTATTCTCGCTTTTATTCTCACTTTGAGGTTTCTAAATTCCAAAAGGTGTCAAAACTATTGATTCCATTGGTTAGAAGTGAGGTTGGTAGCGCGTACGGGAATCGAACCCGTCTTTCAGCCTTGAGAAGGCCACGTCCTAGCCGATAGACGAACACGCCAAACTGACGCCTGCGAAAATAATTCGCCACAAATCTTTGTCAATCCTGGATCGCTCCGCCGCGGGCCGCTTGTGCAAAAACTATTGGCTGGTTTCAGGCCGCCCATTTCTGGAAACTGCGCGGATGAAATTGACGCGGATTTTTTCGCTGACGCTCGGGCTGCTGCTGCTCGGCCGCCCGGCCCGGGCCGAAGAGCATCGCGCCACGCGCCTCGGCAATCCCGCCACGCGCTTTGCGCCCACCCTGCACACGCCGGAGGACCTGCGGTCCCGGTTTCACGATGAAAAGTTGCGCCCGGACGTTGCCGAAGTGTTGCGCCAGTGGGGCTGGCACGGAAATGTGGGCGACCTCCACCACGCAGCACTCACCAACGAAATCAGCGATATCAAGATCCCGGTCGGCACGACGATGCCTTTCATGTCGTCACGTGAGGGCGGCAAGGCCATCTGCCTGCGCAATGTTCTGTGGGCGGGCAAGGAGCCCATCTCCGCCTATGCCTTCAATTTTTCCTCCAACGGGCGCCGCTACCGGTGTGTGACGCCGAAACCGTGCAGCAACTTTTTTGTCGAGGACCTCGGCACCATTTCCGAACCGGAGCTGGCGCTCGAATGCTCCGCCCCCGAACAGGTGGTGCTCGGCCGGCAGGCGCAAGTCTGCCTGACGGTGCGGAATACCGGAAATGTCGCCGAATCCAAACTCTTCCTCACCCTGCCGCTGGCACCGGGCTCCACGCTGGGCGGTGCGACCGAAGGCGGAGTCCTCACCAATGGCCTGGTGAGGTGGGAGTTGGACGCTCTCGCTCCCGGCTCAAGCCGGCGCGTGTGCGCTTCTTTCAACGCGCGGCAACTCGGGGCGATGCCGTTTAATTCAACCGTTACCAGCGCGAATGCCAAACCTGTCCCATCTTCCTGCTCCACGAGGGTGGTCGGCATTCCCGCAATTTTGCTGGAGACCGCCGACCTTCAAGACCCCATCGCAGTCGGCAATGAAGTCACGTACATAATCAAGGTCACGAACCAAGGCACCTCGGCCGGCACCTTAGTCAGGGTCGTCTGTACCTTGCCGGCCAGCGAGGAGTTTGTGTCCGGCACGGGCTCGACGCAGGTGCAGTCGCGGGAGCGCACGCTGACCATGGACGCGCTGCCGGCGCTGGAACCGAAGGCGGTGGCGTCCTGGCAGGTGGTGGTCAAGGCATTGTCGCCGGACGACGCACGCTTCAAGGTGGAGGTGAGCAGCGAGCAGTTTGAGCAGCCCATCCACAAGGATGAAGCCACCCAGCTCTATTAAAACTGGCGCGCCGGCAATTTCCGTTGTTGCAAATTTTCGCGCCAGACCGCAAAAGATAGCGGATGTCCACGGTTTCCGAACAATTCCGTCAGGCGCGCGAAGCCCGTCACTTGACCGTACAGCAAGTCGCTGAAATGACCAAGATGCGGGCCGATCATGTCCGGGCCTTCGAAGCGGGGAATTTTGGCGTGTTCTCCGCGCCGGTTTACATCCGTGGCTTCGCTCGTACTTACGCCAAACTCCTCAAACTGGAACCGTCACCTATCCTGCTGGCACTTGAAGCGGAATTGCAAGGCACGGAAAAATTCAGCGAGCCGCCGCCGCTCACCAACGAACGGCGCGGCGTGCTCGATTTCGTGATGCTTCAACTGTCCAAGCTCAACAAGAACAACGTCCGTCTCGGCATGGCCGTGCTCGCAATCCTCATCGTCGTCGGGTTCCTCCTCTTCGTCTGGCGGTACACCAAATCCTCCGATCCGCTCGCCGATTTAAAGCCGGCTGTCTATGAGCCGACGCAAAAGAATTCCGGCGACACCATCGCCCTGCCCGCCCCGCGAAGGTAGAACTCGTCGCGCTGCACTGGGCGACACAACGGCTTGGCGGAAAATGCGCGGTGCGGCCAAAATATTCCGACTCCGGACGGGAGCCGGTTGGGCGGCGCCAGCGCGCCAACCCCTCCCCGCCGCGCGGGTTGCCGCGTGACTTTATTTTGCGGGCCCTGTCTAATCCCCGTTGAAAGCACTCATGCACGAACCGGTCGCTGAACGTGATTTTCCGGAACCGCCACCCTCCGGGTGGCCGCACTCCGAATTCGCGGGACTTTACACCGAACACAGACGCGCGATTTATTACCTCGCCCTCCGCTTTCTCGGCGACCCGGACAAGGCCGCCGACGCCACGCACGATGTCTTCCTGAAAGCCTTTCGCAAGCTGGATCAGTTTCGTGGCGACGCCTCCTGGCGCACCTGGCTTTACCGCATTGCCATCAACCATTGCCGGAACCTTCAACAAACCTGGAACGAGCGCCACGTTTTTTCCAACGCCGACGAAGCGGTGTGGGAAAATGCCGCCGCCAAGACCGACTCCCCGCTGCGCATGCTCGAAACCAAGGAACTCAACGAGCGCATCCAAAAAACCTTGGACGCGATTTCCGCTGAATATCGCCTCCTGCTCCTGCTCGTGGCCGATGAAGAACTGAGCTACGAGGAGATCGCCGAATTGACCGAGCAGTCGGTCGGAGCCGTGCGTGGCAGGCTGCACCGCGCCCGCAAAGCCTTCATCGCCATTTTTGAAAAATCCGCCTGAGGCATCTTATGAAACGTCAGACCAAACTCACCACCGAGCAGCAGCAACAGCACGCTGCGGAAGAGCACGCCCAGTCGCAAGCCGTCCACGAATTTGCATCCGTGGAGGAAATGCTTCGTCACAACGCCATTCACACCCCGGTTCCCCCAAGCATTGAGCAACGGCTTAAAAAATCCACCGCCGGGCTGCCGCCACAAAAGCAGGCTTGGTGGAAACGATTTCTCGGAGGAGGCCATTCATGAAAAATTTGTTCAAGAATTTTTTTACTTCGCTGCCGCTGGGTGCGCGACTGCTCGTGCTGGTTTATCTCCTCGCGTTTCCCCTCGCTCTCGCCGGAAATTACTCGCACACCTTCGATCTTTACCTCTGGCTTGGACTTAGCCCGGCGAAAGTTTGGGAAGGCCAGGTCTGGCGCGTGCTGACTTACGGGCTTCTACCCGCCGGGCCCATTGACTGGCTGCTGGGTTCGTTCTGGCTGGCGACGTTTGCTTCCATCCTGGGACGCAACTGGAGCGGGCTCGGATTTTGGAGTTATTGTTTGCTCGGCGTTTTTGGTGGTGCGGTTCCAATAGTAGTATTCAAGTCGGGAATGCAGGGAGTAGTCGCCGGCAACTTCGCGATGATCTTCGCCCTGCTTGTGGCTTGGGACAGGTTCTACAAAAACGAACGCATTATTTTGCTCGGCATCGGTGAGATGTCCGTTCGTCAGGCCGCCATTTTGATTGGGATCATCAATTCGGTGATCGCGTTCTTTTCGTGCGGAGGCTGGTTCCTCATGCTGACGATGTGGTGTGGCGGCGTCGCCGGCTGGCTCTGGCTCGTGCTCAGCACAAAACTTTTCATGGGCAAACCGCCTGAACAAATCCGTTCCGAACGTGGGGCTCGACTGGAATTATGATTTATGCTGAACAGGAGCGCCGGGCTCCGAACCGGCTGGAAGCCAGCGCCATTTCAAATCGGGCGGCCGGCGTTTCGCGGGCGTCCCAAGCTCGCGAGCGCGCCATGATCGCCCGGGCGGCGCTGGCGGATTGTCGGCTGTGTGCGCATGACTGCGGCGTGAATCGGTTGGCGGGGCCGGCGGGTCTCTGCCACGCCGGGGCCGAGGCTCGGATTTTTTCCGCACAGGTCGAAGTATCTGACGAACTGGAATTGATCCCGACCTTTGCCATTGCCTTGAGCGGATGCGACCTGCGCTGTGACTTTTGCATCACCGGCGCGCCGAGCTGGAATCCACGTCTGGGCGAGGCTTTGACGGTTGAAACACTCGTGGCTCGCGCCAACGCCGCGCTGGCCAAAGGCGCACGCACCGTGATGATTTTGGGCGGCGAACCGACGGTTCACCTGCACACCGCGCTGGAGATCGCCGCCGCTTTGCCGGATGACGCGAAGCTGGTGTGGAAAACCAATGCGCACGGTTCGGCGTCCGCGCGTGAACTGCTCGACGGCATGTTCGATGTCTGGCTGGCCGACTATAAATTTGGCAACGACGCCTGCGCGCAACGGCTGGCGAAAGTTCCGGATTACAACCGCGTCGTTCGAGAAAATCTCCTTTGGGCGAACGATCACAGCGAGTTAATCGTCCGTCACCTGCTGATGCCGGGGCACGTCGAATGTTGCTGGCGACCCGTGGCGGCGTGGCTGTCGGAAAATCTGCCGGGGACGAAAGTGAATTTGCGTTCCGGCTTCTGGCCGGCGTGGCACGCGGCTCGGCACACGGAATTACGCGGGACGGTTTCCGATCACGAAGCGCGGTGGGCGTGGCAGATTGCTGAAAAA
>JANPGB010000460.1:0-30635 GCA_031423695.1 Verrucomicrobiota bacterium | reverse complement strand
ACTCGTGCCAAACAAATCCCAGAACGTCACTGGACAACCGGCGGGCGTGTAGCCGTCCAGCTTCAACTGCTTGAGCCGCTCCTGAACTTTCGGCGATTGTCCGCCGGGCTGGCTGATGCCGGCGAGGTCGCCTTTGACGTCGGCCATGAACACCGGCACGCCGCGCGCGCTGAAAGTTTCCGCGAGCACCTGCAGCGTGATGGTTTTGCCGGTGCCGGTCGCGCCCGCGATCAGGCCGTGGCGGTTGGCCATCTGGGGCAGCAGGAAAATTTCGGAGGAGGCTTTGGCGATGAGAATGGGTTCGGCGCTCATGGGCGAGTTTGTAACAGGGCGCGCCCACCGTGCTCAAGGAGAATCCCGGAGCTGGATTGTAACCGCAGACCCTTTTTGGAACGTTGCCAATGCGGGCCGCAACCGCCCATCATCTGCCCGCATGGAATTGACCGCATGGCAGTGGGCGTTGCTTTCCCTGGGCGCATTTTTCACCGGCCTGTCTAAGACCGGCATCGCGGGGCTGGGCGTGTTGTCCGTGGCGCTGTTCGCCAACGCGCTGCCGGCGCGGGAGTCCACCGGGGCGTTGCTGCCGCTGCTGCTGTGCGCGGATCTCTTCGGGCTGGCCTTCTTCCGCAAACACGCCAGCTGGTCGCAGCTGTGGAAATTATTTCCCTGGGTGATCCTCGGCGTGGGGGTGGGTTATTTCACGCTGGGCCGGATCAGCAGCGCGCAGATGCAGCGTTTGATTGGCGGCATTCTGCTGGCGATGGTGGCGTTGCATGTCTGGCGCAAGCGGCAGACGGACCCGCTCGCCGACCCGTTGCCGCACGCGTGGTGGCTGGCGGCGCTGACGGGGGTGTTGGCGGGGTTTACGACGATGGTGGCCAATGCCGCGGGGCCGGTGATGTCCATTTATCTGCTCGCGGTGGGGCTGCCCAAGCTGGTGTTCATCGGCACCGGGGCATGGTTTTTCATGCTGGTCAATAGTTTGAAAGTGCCGTTCAGTGTGAAGCTGGGGCTGATCACGTCCGCCTCGCTGAGGATGGATGCGATGTTGTTGATTCCCATGATTCCCGGTGCGCTGCTCGGGCCGGTGATCCTGCGGCGCATCCAGCAAACGTGGTTTGAGGCGATGGTGCTGGGGCTGACGGTGCTGGCTTCCGTCCGGCTGATGCTCTGAACTGGGAAAGTTCCTCGGAGCGATGAAGCACACGGACGGCCGACGTCGTTCTCGTCATCGGTCTGAGTTGGTTCCCGGACGCTTATTCGTCGGGCATAAATCTCTTTCAACAACAAACGGACGAAGGGACAATGCGGCGGCAAAACTTTTCGTTCCCACCTGGTTGCCTTGTTTCCTGGTTGTTCGATTTGTTTTCAGAGGCGTTGTTCGCCGGCATGGCAGATCATGTCAATCACCACTGTGCTGGCGAGAATGAGCACGTCGTCTTCGCCGCCCTTGATGTCCACGCCGTAGGTGTCGGAAAAGGAGAACCAGCGCTTCGAGACTTCGGCCACGACTTTTCCGCCGCGCTCGAAGGTGTATTCCATATCCAGAAAACTTCCCTGCGCTTCGAGATCGTCCGGCCCGGGCACGTCCACGGTGAACTGGCAGCGGAACAGGGTGAAGAGATGTTTTTTCACGACCGCCAGCAGTTCACCGCCGCTCGTGATCTCGTAGGTCGGTCCCCACGAAAGGAGTTTCTGGCGGATGAAGGCGAGTTCGTTGCCGTTCATGTCCTGAAACGAAAGTTTGTTCCCGATGCTGAACGCCTTCCCATCCACGAAGAAAACATCCGCGCCGGCTTCGTTCTTGATGGCGAAGTCGTCGCCGAAACAAAACAGCTTTTGCTTCATCAGGTAGCGCATGCGTCAGAGTGTAATGGTTTTGTCGTGTCGGTAAACAAAAACGCCCCGGACCATGAGTCAGAGGCGCTGGCGTTCGCGGAATTTCGCGAACGCTAAATCGTAGTTGTCGTGTTTAATTGAACGGGCACGAGAAAACCGTAAACAAAGCGGATTGAGTTGGCAAATTGTAATTCCACTGTCCACTGGTTTCCGAATCGCAAAGATTGCCAGCGCCTGCCACTTATACCTTGAAGAAAGTTTTCTGTTCTGTCAGCGTTGCGCTTATTCAGAAGTGCCACCGGCAAATGCTGGTGCCTTGATTAAACCAAGAAAACTCTCGCCATATGAAACCACTCGTCTTTTCATTTTCACTTGTGCTCTTACTCACCAACACGGCGCTGGCGCAACTGACCAACGCTGGACCAAATTTTCCAACCCTCCCATTACCGCTGTCGCAGGCACCCGGAATGCCAAGCAAGACAACCATTGTCAAGCCACTCAGTTGGAAACCATTGGCAACGGGCTTAAACGTCGTGCAATGGGATTTCAACGGAACCCTTGCTCCCACCCTGGGTTCAACGAATCTCATTGCGGGTTTTGCCGCGCCAGCCGGGAGTGCGGGCGTGACGTTTTCCAATTTGCTCATCAACGGGCAAACCGCGCGAGTGGCGTCGTTCACGCGCGGAACATTTTTTCAGCTAGCGCATTTGATTCCCGCCAACGGTGGCGGCTCAAAGTTGAATCGCTACACACTGATGATGGATGTCATGTTTCCGAGCCGCCCGGCAGGCGTCTTCACCTCGCTGTTCCAAACCAGCGCCAGCAACAGCGATGATGGCGAATGGTTCATCAATCCCGCAGGCGCTCTTTACTTGAATGGTTCCGTGGGCGGAAGCGTGCCGGATGGCGTGTGGCACCGGCTTACAATCGTGGTGGATGTCGGGGCGAATATTTTAAAAACTTACAGCGACGGCGTGCTCGCTGCCAGCAATGTGCCGGGAGCGGTGGACGGAAGATTCGCCGCTGGCTCGACAGTATTGTTGTTTGCCGATGAGACTTCGGAAAACGCCGCTGGCTTTGTCAACAGCGTGCAATTGCGCGACGTGGCCTTGAGCGATGCGGCGGTCGCGAGCTTTGGTGGGCCGCAGGCAGCGGGCATTCCGGTGGTGCCGGTGGACACGAGCTTTACCAGCGATCGCTGGATTCCGATGGGACCAGCGCCAATCCAGAATGGCTACAACAATCATCTGCCGGGCCGTGTCATTGATGGCTGCGTGGAAGCCGTCGCCGCTCATCCGACTGATCCCAATATCATGTACATTGCCGCAGTAAATGGCGGTGTGTGGAAAACCACCAATGCCACGTCGAGCAATGTTTCGTGGAAGCCCCTCACCGATGATCAGCGCACGTCGTCTTTCGGCTTTTTGGAATTTGATCCGACCGATGGCACGCGCCAGACACTCGTGGCGGGCACGGCGCGGCGGAGCGCCTTTGCGCAGGTTGGAGGTGACTTGATTGGACTGTTGCGTACCTCGGACGGCGGAAATAGCTGGACCGGTCTTGGCACCTATTCTTTATCCAGCCTGCATGTTGTCAGCGTCGCCGCGCGTGGTTCGATCATCATGGCTGCCGGGTTTGACCTGAACGGAACCAACGGACTTTATCGCAGCATCAATACTGGCGCGGATTTCGTTTCTGTGTCCGGCACGGGTGGATTGCCCATCGGTTCGGTCACCTCACTCGTTGGTGATCCGGGAGTGCCCACGCGGTTTTACGCAGCAGTGCCGCCGACCGGTTTGTTTCGGAGTGAAAATAGCGGGGTTACGTGGATCAATATTTCCGCAGGCGTGAATCTCACCGGCATCACCTCCGCAAAATTTGCGGTTCACACCGGCGCGACCAACGTCGTCTTTGTCGGCGTCCAAAACAGCGGCAGCGTCCAGTTCTATCGCTCGACGAATATGGGAACGAATTGGACGGCGATGGATTCGGCGCCCGTGGGTTCCGGAGATCTCCAATATGCGGTCGCTGCCGATCCGACCAACGCCAACTTGTGTTACACCGCCGGCACGCTTGGTTTCGGCACGCAGTCGTCGATCTGCCGTGGCGATGCTTCAAAAACTCCCGGCACACAATTTACCCCGCTGGCTGGCGAACCGCCCGGTACTTCGCCGCACTCCGATTCCCGCGCGATCGTATTCGATGCGAACGGCTCGATGATCGAAGCGGACGACGGCGGAATCAACCGTCTTGCTACGCCCGCTGTGAGTGCGAATGGAACGAACGCCGCTGGCGGCTGGACCTCGTTGCTCGGCAATCTTCAGATCACGGAGATGCATTCCATCGCTTACGATTCGCTGAACCGGATTGCCCTCCTCGGCGCGCAGGATAATGGCGACGCGCAACAGATTTATCCCGGTTCATTTGCCTGGGAAGGAACCGTCGGCGGCGATGGCGGTGTGGTGCAAGTGGACAACACCAGCACGCCTGGCCGGTCCATTCGTTACATCAGTTACCTCGCGCTTATTGTTCTGCAACGGACGACTTACGATAGCAACAACGTGGTGATCTCCAGTGTTTATCCCACCTTGACCACCACCAACGGCGCCCCGCTCATTGCCAACATCGCCCCCGCCGGCAACATGCCTTTCTACCCGCCGCTCGCGCTCAATGCCATCAACGCCAAACGCGTCCTGATCGGCGGCAACACGAATCTTTACGAGTCGTTCGACCAGATGGATAATGTTTCAGAAATTACCAAGCTCGGTGGGGCCAACGCCAATACGCGCATGGTCTATGGCGGACGTTCCGGCGCCACGGCGTTCCCGGAAATTCTTTACGTTGGCAACGGCTCGCGAATTCTTCGCCGCAGCGCCGGGCAGACGGTGGTCACCACCAACGCCGCGCCCTTTCCTGGCGGCACTGTCCTCGCCATCACTGCCAATCCGACCAACTGGCAAAATATTGTTGCGGTGGGAAGTTCAGGCGTTTATTCCAGTGTCAACGCAGGTGATGCATGGCAAAATATCACCGGCAATCTCACGGGCGTCGGGAATTTTCGGTGGGTGGAATTTCTTCCGCTACCCGTCGGTGATACGCTGGCGGTGGGAACTGACCTGGGCGTTTTCATCATGAGCCTCTCCGCGCCGGGCGTGTGGCGCACACTCGGCGACAGCCTGCCGACCGCGCCAGTGTTCTCGATGCAATATGTCGCGTCGGAACAAATTCTCGTTGTTGGCACACTTGGTCGCGGCGCGTGGAAATTTAATTTCAGCAACACGCCGACGAATGATTTCATGGTCACGAGTCTGGCGGACTCCGGCTCCGGGACGTTGCGGGAACTGATGACGATTGCCAACGCGTCCGGTATTCCAACGACGGTCAACTTTGCAACCAACGGCACGCTCACGCTCGTCTCGCCGTTGCCGCCCGCGGTCGTCGGTCTCACACTCAATGGCAACGGCACCAACCTTACCATTATCAGCGGCGGCAACGAGACGCGACTGTTCACCTTCAACGCGGGCACAACGAACATTCTGCGCAACCTCACGCTCGCCAACGCCACGAGCGCCGGTTCCGCCGCGGCCATCATCAACCTCGGCGCGCTCACCCTCGCGAACACCGTGGTCAGCAACTGCGCCGCGCTCGCCTCACTTGGCGGCGCGATCTACAACGGCGGCTCCCTCACAGCATCGAACACGCTCTTCAGCGCCAATACCATTTACGGCGGCGCGGGAATCAGCGGCGGCGGCAACAGCGGACCCGGCGGCGGCGGCGCGGGCATGGGCGGTGCCATCTTCTATGAAGGCACGAATCTTGACCTGATCAACTGCACCTTCTCGCTGAACAACGCCGTGGGCGGCAACGGCGCGACCGGCGACGCGAATGGCTTCGGCAATGATCCCGGCGCGAACGGCGGCAGCCCCAACGCGGGCCTCGGTGGTCCCGTCGGGAGCCCCGGCGGAACTGGCGGCTTCGGCGGCGGTGGCGGCGGCGGTGCGGGTTCGTTTGGTTCCGGTGGATTCGCCGGTGGCGTGGGTGGAGTGGGCGGTGGTGGCGGCGGCGGTGGTGCAAATGGCAGCGGTGGCTCTGGCGGCACGGGTGGGGCCGGTGGACTTTACGGCGGGGTTGGCGGTGCGGCGCAATCCTCGCACTCGGGCGGCGGCGGCGGCGGCGCGGGACTCGGCGGTGCGATCTTTGTCCGCGGCGGCGATATTTCCGTCACCGGCTGTTCGTTCATCCAAAACTCTGCGACGAATGGAACGGGCGGCGGCGGCTCTTTCGGCGGCGGCAACGGCGCGACCGGCCAGGGTTTCGGCGGCGCGATCCTCAACTACGGCGGTTCGATTTGCCTTGGTGGTTCCACGTTGACCGGCAACACCGCTTCGTCGGGCGGTCCCAGCATCGCCTTCGGTCCGACGGGCGGGCTGGTGGCCGACGGCGAAACGTGCGTAGTGGACGGTTTTACCTTTGACCTCTCGACCAACACGTTGTTCGTCGGCAAGAGCGGACCGAACACCACGCTGATCATCACCAACGCGGGCAAGGTGTTCAACGGCGACGGCACCGTCGGCGACTTTGGCGGCGCCAACAGCAACCTCGTCCTTGTCACCGGCAGCGGCTCCGTGTGGAGCAACACCGGCACGCTCAAGATCGGCGGCGCGTTTGTGAGCGGCAACCGGCTGGTCGTCAGCAACGCCGCGCGCGTCACCAGCGCGACCGGCATCATTGGTTCGCAGAGCGACAACAACTCTGTGCTCGTGACCAGCGGCGGCTCGGTGTGGACCAATAGCGGCCCGCTGTACGTCGGTTCCGCCGGCGGCACGGGCAATCAATTGACCGTCGCGGGCGGCGGCGAGATGGACAGCCAGGACGCTTTCATCGGCTACAATCCCGGCGTGAACAACAACCTGGCGCTGGTGACTGGCAGCAATTCGCTTCTACGCATTTCATCCGGCATTTATGCGGGAGTGTTCGGCTCGGCCAACCGGCTCGTCGTCTCCAACGGCGCCACGGCCCGCAGCGGCTTTGGCACGCTCGGTTACGCCGCCGGCTCCGTCAGTAATCTGGCGCTGATCACCGGTGCGGGTTCGCGCTGGCTAGACACCGGCACGTTGACCGTCGGCCGCGACGCTTCCTGGAATCAACTCATCGTCAACAACGGCGGCAGCCTTTCCAACTCCGCCGCGCTCAACCTCGGCGAAAGCCCAAATTCGACGAACAATCTGCTTGCCGTGTCCGGCGGCAGCGTGCTCGTGACCAACGGCCCGCTCGACGTGCGGCGCGGCGGCGTGCTGTTCAATGGCGGTTCCATCACGACAGACAATTTGCTCGTGACCAATCCCGGCGCGAGCAGTTTCACATTCAACGACGGCACGCTCGTCACGCGCGCGGCGACGATTGCCAACAGCTCGCCGTTCATGGTCGGTGCCAACGCCGGGACTCCGGCAGGCGCGACGTTCGCCAACGGTTCGTTGATCCTGATCCCCGCCACCGGCACGGTCGGCCCGGCGAATCCGTATCCCTCGACCATCGGTGTCAGCAATCTCATCGGCGGCATCGCAAAAGTAACCGTGACGATTTCCAATCTGTCACACACGTATCCTGCCGATCTGGAAATTCTCCTCGTCAGTCCCGGAGGCGAATCGGCGATGCTCATGTCTAGCGCGGGCGGCGGTGGTCCCGGAGTTTCGGGTGTGACGGTGACGTTCGATGATGCGGCGGCGACCACCGTGCCGCAGGTGAATTTTCCCGGCGGCAGTTATCGTCCGACTAATTATTTCGGTCTCATCCCGCCGTTGCCCGCGCCGCAAGGCCCGCATGGCGCGACCCTCGCCACGTTGAACGGATTGAATCCAAACGGCACCTGGTCGCTCTTTGTGAACGACCACAGCGGCGGCGATCTCGGCGCACTCACCAACGGCTGGAGTTTGAAAATCACGACGTCGCCCGCCGCGACGTGGGACGTGCGCGGCAGCACCGCGCCCACGACGGTCACCGGCGAACTGCATATCGGCGAGAACGGATCAAACGCGCGCCTGCTCGTCACCAACGGCGCGAACTTGTTCGTGTCCGGCGATTCCTATGTCGGAACCCAAGGTGGGAGCTCCAACAACGTCGTCGTTGTTTCGGGAGCGAATTCCACCTGGACCAACAACGGCAGTTTTTTGAGCGTGGGCCAAAATGGTTCGTTCAACACACTGCTCATCACCAACGGGGGCCGTGTGCAAATCAATCAGGGCTATGTCGGCGCGCAGGTGTCGGCAAACAACCGCGTCATTGTCTCCGGCACCAACTCGGCGTGGCAGAACAACAGTTGGCTGTTTGTTGGCTACGTCGGTTCGGGCAACAGCTTGCTCATCACCGACGGCGGCAGCGTGCAGGCGTTCCAATGCTTCCTCGGCACCCAGCCCACTTCCGCCAATAACCGCCTGACGGTTGACGGCGGCACGTTGCGCAGCACTAATGTCGGCAGTAACGGCCTGCTCGACATTCGCCGCGGAACGAATGTGATGGCGGCCGGATTGATCGAAGTGGATAATCTGCTGCTCACGAACACGGCGGGCTTCTTCGAGTTCAACGGCGGCACGCTCAACGCCAGCGCTGCCACGGTTGCCAACGGCACGCTGTTCACCGTCGGCAACGGCAGCAGTGCCGCCACCTATCGCATGACCGGCGCAACGGCCAGCGCCCATTCGTTCGCCAGCGGTCTGCGCATCGCCAACAACGCGACGCTCGCCGGCAACGGCACCATCAGCGGCACACTCACCGTCGCGAGCGGCGGCACACTTGCGCCTGGATCGTCGGTTGGAAAAATTATTCTGAACAATTCGCCAAGCCTGCAAGGCAGCGTGGCCATGGAAATCAGCAAGAACGGGAGCGTTCGGACCAACGACTCCCTCAATGTGTCCGGCACCTTGACCTACGGCGGCTCGCTCACCGTCTCCAATTTGGGCCCGACCCCGCTGGCGTTGGGTGACAGCTTCACCCTCTTCCAGTCGTTCACCGGTTATGGCGGAGTTTTTACCACCATCACGCTGCCCACCTTGCCGCCCGGATTGAGTTGGACCAACCAGTTGCTCGCGAGCGGTTCGATCACGGTGATTGGCAATCCCGTGCCCGGCCTTGGCGGCGTCACGCAGGCCGGCACAAACCTGTTCATGAACGCCACGAACGGCGCGCCAGGCGGCACCTGGAAACTGCTCACGTCCACGAATGTGATTCTCCCCGTCGCGAGCTGGAACACCAACAGCTCCGGCGTGTTCGACGGGTTGGGTAACGTGGCGGTCACCAATGGCATCAACTTCACCGAACCGCAACGGTTCTACCGGATCAAAGTGCCGTAGCGTGGCGCGGGCGTTCTCGCCGGCGGGTCCGGGCGGCGTCGTGCCGCCTGGAAAAGACACCGGGCGAGACGCCAGGCGAACCCGCAACCGGGACGGATGCATTGCCTGGGAGAACCCCGGCGCATGATCACCTCAAGGTTGCGGGCGGCTCCGATATTTCTCGTACAGCCGCGTGTGGCGGCTTTCCAGTTTGATTTCCTTGCCGGCGATCCACATCCGCTGCACGTTCGCGCGTAGATCGAAAATATTTCCGTCGCAGATGAACATCGTGGCGTCCTTGCCAGCTTCGATAGAACCCAGCCGGTCGGCGACGCCGAAAATCTGCGCGGGATAAAGCGTGAGGCCTTTGAGCGCGGCCTCCTCGGGCAAACCGAAGGCGATGGCCTGCGCGGCGGAGTAAGGGAGGTTGCGGGTGGCCGTGGCACCGCCGATGCAGAAGGTGACGGGCACGCCCGCCCGCCGCAGCGTTTCCGGGGCGGTAAAATGCACGTCCGTCGGCTCGGTGTCGCGCGAGGGCGGCGTGAACATATGCTCGTAAACGACGGAAATCTTGTTCGTCGCCAAGAGCCCCGCCACCAGCCACGCATCACGCCCGCCGTAAAGCACGGCTTTCAAATGATTCGTCGCGGCCCAGTTCACGGCGGATTGGATCTGGCGGAATTCGTCGGCGTGAATCACGACCGGAATTTCACCGCGCAAGCAGGGCAGCATGGCTTCCCACGCGGGAATTCTTTTGGTGGCGTCGGCACTGCGGCCTTTGGCGTAGGCGCGGGCGTCGTCGAAGAAGTTTTGAAGCTCGACAATTTTTTTCCGGCGTTCCTTGTCCTGGTCCTCGAGCGACTTGGCCTTGGACGGGTCGGCAAGGCGTTCCTTGGGCGTGGTGTCGAGGCCGAGTTCGGGCCAGAAAACGTGGAGCGACACGGATTTTTTCACCAGCATCTGCTCCCACGTCCAGCCGTCGAGGGACATCAAGGCGGAATGGCCGGAGACAATTTTCCCCTGCGGCACCGGCTCAAAATACGCGATGCCGTTGGCGCGCGCGACCGGCAACATTTCTGAATCAGGATTCACCGCAATCCAGGATTCGACTTCCGGCGTGAAGCCCTCGCCCACTTCGGTGGTGTCCTGCGTGGCGCGGACGGCGTCAATTTCGCCGAGGCCCAGCGCGGTATTGGCGGCGATCAGGCCGGGATAAAGATGCTGGCCTTTCAAGTTGATGAAGGTGGCATCGGCGGGGACGGTGAGTTTGACGCCGCCGCTGTTGGCCAGATCATAAACGGCGGTAATGCGGTTGGACTGCACCAGCACCGCGCCCTTGGCAATCGTGCCAGTGGCGACGGTGTGGACGACGGCATCGGTGAAAAGGATCGTTTCGGCGGAGGCGGCGTTAAGTGCCAGAGCAGTCAGGCCGGCGACAATCGTAAATCGTAAATCGTAAATCGTAAACTTCATCGCGCGCCCTCCAATTCATCCAGACACCCCCGGTCCATGCCGTCAAATTGATGCTCCAGCGAAACTTTGAAGAACGCTTTGCCATCGTCATCCTTCTTGTCATCGCCGCCGCCGGAGAGCTTGGCGATTTGCCTGGCCTTGGCGATCAGGTCGGCGCGTTCCTTTTGCAGGCGCGCGGTGCGATCGGCCTCGAGCGCGCGGTCGAAATATTTTTTGCCGTCAATCCACGTCTGCAAACATTGCGTGCCGGAATCCAACGGTGACTTGGACCACAGCGCGAAGTCTGCGTCTTTGCCGGGTTCGAGCGAGCCGACGAACTTGTCGATATGCAGTTGCTTCGCCGGATTGAGCGTGACGAATTTCAGGGCCTCCTCCTCAGGGGTGCCGCCATACTTGACGGCCTTCGCCGCTTCAAGATAAAGCCGGCGCGCGAGGTCGGAGGAATCGGAGTTGAACGAGACCGTCACGCCGCGCTCCCGCAGCAGGCTGCCGTTGTAGGGAATCGCGTCATAGACTTCAAACTTGTAGGCCCACCAGTCCGAAAAGGTGGAGACGCCCGCGCCGTGCGCCGCGATTTCATCGGCGACCTTGTAGGCTTCGAGGCCGTGTTGCAGCGAGGCGACCTTGACGCCGAAACTTTCCATGGTGCGCAGGAACGCGAGGATTTCGTCCTGGCGATAACTGTGGCAGTGGATGAGCCGCTGGCCCCGGATGATTTCGCCAATCGCTTCCAGTTCGAGATCGCGCCGCGGCGGGAGTCCGCCGCGCGCCCGGAATGTTTCCCCGGCCACCAGGTATTGCTGCGCGGCGGTAAAACGATTGGCAATGAAAGTCGGCACGCCCATGCGGCTTTGGGGAAAGCGGGTGTTGAACTTCTCGCCCCAGTTGGACTGCTTCACGTTTTCGCCCAGCGCGAATTTGATTCCCGGCGGCGCGTTGCTGAAAATCAACTGTCCTGGCGAATCTCCTTCGCGCAATTTGATGACGCAGTTTTGTCCGCCGATGGGATTGGCCGAGCCGTGGAGCAGGTTTACGGCTGTGACGCCGCCGGCGAGTTGCTGGTGAAGGTTTTCCGTCTCCGAATTCACCACGTCGCCGATGCGCACCATCGCGGTGGAAGGCAGGCCGGCTTCGTTGACGTTGCCGAGAATGGCCGTGTGGCTGTGGCAGTCGATGATGCCGGGCGTGACCGCACCACCCGCCGCGTCCACGACGAAGGCGTTGGTCGCGGCGTCCGGGCGAAACTCGCCGACGCCGAGAATCTTGCCGCCGGAAACCATGACCTGCGCGTTCGTCAAAATGCCCAGCGGCCCGCAGGTCCAGACCGTGGCGTTGCGGATCAGGAGCGTCGGCGGATTGGTGAGCGCGCCGCGACCTTCCTGTGGTGGGTGGGCGACTCGAGTCTTCTGGGCTTTGCGCAGATTGTCTTTTTTCTCCTCGGTCTTTTTCTCGTCCGCTTTGGCCACCACGGGCGCGTTGGTGGTGGCGGTTGAATTGGTGGAGACGGTTGCGTTGGTGCTGGTCACTTCGACTGCGGCCGGCGGCGCGTTGGTGGCGGCCGTTTCATTATTCGCGGGCTTGACGGCTTCGGCCGGCGAGAAGAAAATTTTTCCGTCAATCCAAACGGCGCGCACCTTTGCTTCGCCCGCGAAGTAATTGGTGCCTTCAACAATCGTCAGGTTCGCCAGCTTGCCGGCGGCGAGGGTGCCGAGCTGGTTCTCCATGCCGCACAGTTTTGCCGGCACGGTGGTCAGGGCGGCGAGCGCGTCGTCTTCGGACAAACCACGATCCAGCGCAAGACGGAGATTCTTGGCGAAATCTTTCTTGTCTCCGAGGCCGTGGGTGGTGAGCGCGATCGGTAGACCTTGCCGCCGCAGCAGCGCGGGGTTTTCCGGCGCCCAGTCCCAGGCGCGTAACTGATCCAGCGAAACCTGGTCCCAGTCGTCGTCAGACGGCAGCTTGGGGAGCGTCGGGAAATTCACCGGCACAATGAACGTCGCGCCCGTTTGCCTGGCGAGATCCGGGCGCCGCCATTCCTGACCACAGGCGACGAGGGCGATGTCCAGTCCGAGTTCTTGAGCCAGCTGCGTGGCGCGGGTGTCCATCAACACACTGCCCGGTTCGAAGAGGACGCGCATCTTTTTGTTCGCGGCGGGCGCGAGGGCTTCGAGGGCGGGATCGTATTCGGGGCGCTGACGGCCCTGTGGGTGTTGCGCGAAGTCGGCGTGGTCGAGCGCGTAATGTTGGGCGTCGAAAAAAGTTTGCCGCACGGCGGCAATCACGCCCATCAGCGAGCCGGGGTACGCGCCGCCGTCATCATCGTCGGTCTCGAAGGCGATGTGCTGGAACACGTCCGCCTTGAGCAGCGCGCGGTTCGGGTCTTCCTCCGTCAGCGTGACGAGCGCGCTGGTGCCGCGAAGGATTCCTTTCGCAGGCGCGACGACGGCGGTGGTGAAACCCAGTTCGCGCAAGGGAGCAAAGGCTTTGTCCCTGGGCGAAAAAATCCGTGCGGCGCGGAAGTCCGGCGTGATGGAACCAAGTGCGTAGCCAGGACCGGGTCTGCCGGAATCCGTTTTCGCGCCGGGCGCGCCGTAAAATTTGAGGCCGCCCGAGGTGAGCGCGGTTTGCGATATGGGCATGGTATCGCTGGTCGAGACGGGCGCGTTGGTGGCGTCCAGGACGAGGTAAGGTTCGATGAAGCCGGCGTAGATCGTCAGGCCTTTCATGTCCCAGACGCGGGCGTCGTCCGGCACGGCGGCGTTGGTTCCCACGGCTTGAATCAAGCCGTCACGAAGGATCACCGTGGCGGAGTCCAGCGCTTCACCCGGCTGGAGGACCACCCGGCCGCCGATCAGGGCATGAACGCCAGGCGGCAGCGGGCGGAAGCCCGGCGCACGGAATTCGGCGGCAATGCCGGTCGCCAGCGTTGTCGTCATCAACAGCCCAGAAAGGATCCACAGGTTAACCCGATTGCTGAACGAATTCTTCACGGGGCGGGAGTTTGCAGTTGAACCTTGCGCAACGCAAGCAACGGAGTGAGCCCGGTGCCGGGTTCAGGGGTAGAGCACCGCGCGATAAAACTGCCGGCTCGCACTGGCCGGCGGCGCGTTGGTGTAAACCCAGCGATTGCCGGCGAGGGTGTTGGTCGCCAGCGGCAACCAGTTTTGGAGGTTGGTGGAAATCTGCAGCACGATGATCTGGCCCGCGAGACCGTTGATGCCGATTTGATACAGGGAACCGTTTAGCCGGGCGATGTCGAGGACCGGCGGCGCGGGCGCGGCCAGGACTTGGACGGATTCGGGAGCGTAGAGGTAGCGGCTCCGGCCATTGGCGGAAATTTTCGCGAACAGCCTGTGCCGGCCAGGGGCGACGTTCGTGGCCTCCAACGTCAGCGCGAAGGTTTGTTGAAAAACGTTGGTCGCGGTCGTGCCCGGAACCCCGGTCTGCGCCAGGAGTTTTTGATTGCCGTTGAACGGATTGAAATCGTCGTCCAGGTAAAAGCCCACGGTCGCGCTGCTGTTGGTGGGCTGCGCCCATTGATAAAAATATTTAACCGCCAGGCTCTGGCCCTGCACGACTGAATTGGTCGCGGTGCGGTTGAATGTGATGAGGTTGGGCCAGCCGCCGTTGTTGGAAGTCAGCGTGACGCGATTGCTGACAACGCCCGCGCCCAGGTCCCACCATTGGTTATAACCGTCCCGAATCGAGGAGTAACCCGGGCCAACCGGTTGCGCGGGGCTCAGACGGTCGCCGCCCCCGATAAAGCTGTAAAGAAAGCCCGCGTTGGTTCCGCGAGCTTCGTAGGTGGTCCACCAATTGGTCCGCTCGGCGCTCGTGATCGTGGCTTCGGTGTCGCTGGCCGGAGTCGCGCCATCAATGGTTCCGTGATACCACAAATGCACGTCCGAGTGGGAGCTGCTGTTGCCGCCGGAGAGATTGTAAAGCTGCCGCTGATACGCACCGGCCACGGGCTCGCCGTTGGGCACCGTAAAATTCCCGCCCAAGTTCTGCCAGTAGTTGTCGTGGAACAGCACGTTCTGGTAGGTGCGCACCGGCGCATCCACGCCCGGCGGAAGGTCGCTGAAACCGTCATTGTTCAAGGGATGCGGATCCAAGGTGGTCAGGTGATCCACCCAGACGCCGTTGGTTCCCAGCAGCCGGCTGATTTCCGAGATCAAGGAGCCGCCGCGACTGTGGCCGACCAGGTGAATCGGATATTCCACCAGCGCGTGTCCGCCCAGATCGGAAATGGCGTTCGTCTGCAGCAGCACGGTGCTCACGGCTTGGGCGACATCGAACGTGCTGTAGGTGCTGAAAATTCCGCCCGCCACCTGGCTCCAATCCAGCTTGATGATCAGCTCGCCCGAATCGGTCGCCGCCGGAGCGCCGTTGGTGCGCGTCCATTGATAAAAATAGCTACCGCCGCTGTAAGTGAAGGTGAGCGTGTAGGCCGTGAAATTGGTCCCCGGAAACGAAGGGTAGCCGAGCAGCTTGGCGGTCATGCCGGAAACCCAGCCCGTCACGTTGCCGTTGTAACCGTGCGTGACGAGCGTCATCCCCGCCGCCGAGCCGTTGCGTGGCCCGCCAAGGCTCGTCAGGAAAAGCAGTCCGGCCACGAGGCTCCCAACCGAGGTCCGGACTGATGACTGGCGCGGCATGGGCATATCGTTATCACGGTTCGGGGGTCGGGTCGAGGCGTAGCTCCGCCGTTTTGTGCCATTGCATTTCTGAAACTTTTTTCGTGTGTTTCAGTCGTTTCGTGGTTAAACCAAAATCATGCGAACACTCCTCATCGGCATCGACAGCGGCACGCAATCCACCAAGGCGCTCGTGGTGGATGCCCGCGACGGCAGCGTGGTCGGCGCGGGATCCCAGGCCTACGACTTGATTCCTAATCTTCCGGCCGGCGCGAAGGAGCAGCATCCGCACTCGTGGCGCGACGCCACCGCCGCCGCGATTCGTTCCGCGCTCCGTCAAGCCAAGGCCGTCGCCGCCGAGGTCAAGGCCATCGGCGTGAGCGGACAGCAGCATGGCTTTGTGCCGCTGGATCAGCACGGCGGGGTCATCCGCCCCGCCAAGCTTTGGTGTGACACGTCCACCGCCGCTGAGTGCGAGGAGATCACGGAAAAACTCGGCGGGACGAAGAAAACCATCAAGGCGCTCGGCAACGCCGTGCTGCCCGGCTTCACCGCCTCAAAAATTCTCTGGCTGAAAAACCATGAGCCGAAAAATTTCGCCAAGCTAGCCACGGTGCTGCTGCCGCATGACTACCTGAACTACTGGCTGACCGGCGAGGCCACGATGGAATATGGCGACGCCAGCGGCACGGCGCTGCTGGACGTGCGCAAACGCAAATGGTGCCTGGCCGCGCTGGAAGCGATTGATCCCGGGCTGGCCGGCAAACTGCCGCGCCTGATTGCCAGCGATGAGCCGGCGGGACAATTGCAGGCGGACACCGCGCGCGCGCTCGGACTCAGTCCCGGCGTGCTCGTCAGCGCCGGCGGCGGCGACAACATGATGGGCGCCATCGGCACGGGCAACACGCGGGCCGGCATCATCACGGCGAGCTTCGGCACGAGCGGGACCATCTACGCCTGCGCGGAAAAACCGGTGATGGACCCGGCGGGCGAGATTGCCGCGTTCTGTGATTCAACCAACCGCTGGCTGCCGTTGCTCTGCACGATGAACGTCACCGTCGCCACCGAAATGATGCGCGCGGATTTCGGCTACACGCACGAGCAGTTCGAGCGCAAGGCCGCGACGGCTCCGCCGGGCGCGAACGGGCTGCTGCTGCTGCCGTATCTCGAAGGCGAGCGCACCCCGAACGTGCCCGACGGCACGGGCACCATGATCGGCATCAATCCGCGCACCTTCAGCGCGAGCCACTACTGCCGCGCGGCGATGGAAGGCGTGACGCTGGGCATGAACTACGGCTTGCGCCGGCTCGGCGAACTCGGCGTGGAGGCCCGGCAGATCCGCGCGACCGGCGGCGGCGCGAAGTCCAAACTCTGGCGGCAGATCATGGCGGATATTTTCAACGCGGAAGTGGTGACGTTGAAAGTGAGCGAAGGCGCGGCCTACGGCGCGGCGTTGCAGGCGCTCTGGTGCTGGCGTTTGCAGACAGGCGAGAAAATTTCCATCGGCGACCTCACCGACCAGTTTGTCACGCTGAACAAGGCTGAGACCGCCACGCCGAAGCCGGCGGCGGTGGCAACCTATCGGGCGTTGCAGGCGTTGCAGGATGATTTGTCGAAGTCGTTGCGCGGCGTGTTTGCGAAGCACCGGCAGTTTCTGAACCGCTGAGGGCATTGATGAAAGACGAATCTTTCCAACGGCTGGAACGCCTGGAAGCCAACCTGGCCCACTTGGAACATCAGGTGGAGCAGTTGAACGAGGTGATTCTCGGGCAGGGGAAGGAACTGGACGGTTTGAAGAAGCAGATGCAGCGGCAGGCGGCGACCATGGAAACGCTGGAGATGGACCGGATCAAAGCCACCAACGCCAGGCCCCCGCATCATTAGTCGTGGGTGCGTCCGGGGCCGGGGACTGACTTACAGGCACCAGGCGAAGGTCAGGAAGGAAACTACCACCAGGCGGAAGAGGCCGCGGTCAACGATGAGCTGTTGCATGGTCTTCGCGGGATTCAGTTGGTGGGCGAGAAACGCTTTCATATTTATTCTTTATTTCTGAAGTCAGCTTGCCAGCCCGCCGCACATTCCACCATCGGGGCCGTCCCGGTAAGCGCCCCGGGGCGGCCCCGGTAAACCGCCCCGGGGCTTCCCGGCTTTCCCTTGTCGGACAGGTTGCCCGTGCGCTAGATTCGCTGGCATGAAACCCTTTTTCCTGGCCCTGGCGCTTCTTCTTGGTATCCGCCTGCCGCTTTTGGGCGCCTCCCTGCCCAAGCCGGACCTGGTCGTGGCCGCCGATGGCAAAGGCGATTTCAAAACTGTCCAGGCGGCGGTCGAATCCATTGCCAAAACCAACCGCGAACGCAGGGTCGTGTTCATCAAGGATGGGGTTTACCGGGAGAAAGTACGGGTGGACGCGTCGTTCGTCACGCTGCGCGGCGAAAGCCGCAAGGGAACGCGCATCGAATTTCCACAATTGAACGATGACTTCACCGCCAAGCCGGACGACCTGGGCCGCGCCGTCATCAACCTCAATCGCGCGGACGATTTCGTGCTGGAAAATCTCACGGCGGAAAACACGGCGGGCGTAATCGGCCCGCATGCATTCACGATTTACGGCACTGGCGACCGCACGGTGATTGTGGATTGCGACGTGTTGAGTCACGGCGCGGACACGGTTTCCTTGTGGCTCGGGGAGCGTGGCCGGTATTACCACGCGCGCTGCAATTTCAGCGGCTCGGTGGATTTCATCTGCCCGCGCGGCTGGTGTTATGTGACGGACTGCCATTTCTACGAATGGAAAAACACCGCCGCGACCTGGCACGATGGTTCGCGAAACAAGGACATGAAGCTTGTCCTACGCCAGTGCCAGTTCGACGGCACGAACGGTTAGATGCTAGCGAGACATCATGCAAACGCGCAGTTTTATTATCTCGATTGCACATTCTCCAAGACGATGACCGACAAACCGCCGCGCCGCGTGCTCTATCCGCTCGGCAGTGCACCAGCCACGGAAGCGGATCTCAAGCGAAACAAAGACCTCGACGCGAAAAATCTCTGGGGCGAGCGCGCTTACTTTTGGAACTGCCACCGCGAGGGCGGGGACTATGAGTGGTTCACGAACAATCTTGTGTCCGCCGCCGGTTCGCCTAGGCCCGAGGAGATCACCGCGGCGTGGACGTTCGCCGGAAAATGGAATCCGGAAAATTTGTCCGGCCCGGTGATTCGGCAAGTCAAACCCGGCGCAGGCCAGATCGGGGTCACGTTCAGTGAGAATGTCGCCGTCAAAGGCAAACCCCGGCTGGTTTTGCGTGATGGAAACTTTGCCGCCTACGCTTCCGGCAGCGGGAGCGACTTGCTGGTCTTCAATCTGGCCGAAGGTGCGCCGGGAGAAGTGGACTTGGTGGATTTGAACGGCGGCGCGATTATCGCCACAGAAGCGGCGGCGACCGCTCGGCAGGCGCAGCTTTCATTGCCTCGTAGCGGCGCGTCGGCAGACCGCCGCTGACTATTCATCCAAACGGCTGGCGGCACGGTGCCTGGTCGCGCGTGAGGGACAACCGATTGGACATCCCGATTGGACATCCCGATCGGACATCCCGATTGGAAATCCCGATTGGAAATCCCGCTTGGCACGGTAAGGCTCATTGTTTAGCTTGCGCCGCCTGATGACACGATTTCCCAGCATGATCCTGTGCGCCGTTCTTTTGGGCGCGACCGTCCCTGCGGTCGCCGCCGAGACGGAGCCCGGCCTGGACATCGTGTCCGGCGAGGCTGTTTTCAACCTGCGGAACAACACGGCCACGTTCACCAACGGCGGCGTCATCAAATGGAACGGCGCGGTGCTCACGGCGGACCATGGCTTCATTGACAAGGAATCCGGCGACACGCTGGTCAACGGCCACGTGCGGATCCAGCAGGACGACCAGCTGTGGACGGGGGAAAACGTCCGCTACAATTTCAAGACGCACCAGATGAGCACGGCCGAGTTCCGCACCGGCAAGCCGCCGGTGTTTGCGGCCGGTCAGGGACTGCACGGCGACCAGACCAACAATGTCTTTTACGCCACGAACTCCTTCCTCACGACCGACGATGCGTCGGAGCCGGCCTTCAGGATCAAAGCCAAACGCATTCGCATCATTCCCGGCAAGCGGATCGTTGCCACCCACGCGACGCTCTGGCTGGGCGAGGTGCCCGTGTTTTATTTCCCGTTTTACTCCCGCAACCTCGGCGACCGGGCGAACAATTTTAATTTCACGCCCGGCTATGGCAGCCGCTACGGCGCCTTTCTGCTGAGCGACTACACCTGGTTCTGGAATGAGGCCGTGGACGGCAAGGCGCATGTGGACTACCGCGCGAAACGCGGCGTGGGCTTCGGGCCGGACCTGAACTTCCATCTGGGCCGCTGGGGCGACGCGTCGTTCCGCTATTACTATTTGCAGGACGAAAAGCCGGGCACCAATTTCTTCTCCCGGATTCCCGTGCCGGAAAACCGCCAGCGGCTCCACTTCTCCTACCTGGCCGCGCCCTGGACCAATCTGACCGTGAAGGCGCTCGTGCGCTACCAGAGCGACAGCGACCTCATCAAATCGTTTTATCAAGGTGAATACCGGGAAAACCCGCAGCCCGATTCGTTTTTCGAGGTGAACAAATCCGGGCCGAACTTCAGCCTCGACCTGTTCGCCCAGCCGCGCGTGAACGACTTCTATGAAACCGTCGAGCGCCTGCCGGAAGTGCGGCTGACCGGCTTTCGCCAGCAGCTCGGCGCGACGCCGGTGTATTACGAGAGCGAGAGTTCGCTCGGCTATTACCGCCGGGACTTCGCCCAGACGAATTTTCTGCCCGCCGGCCTGAACTACGAGGCCGCGCGGGCGGACACGTACCATCAGCTCACGCTGCCAAAGACCTTTTTTGGCTGGCTCAACTTCACGCCCCGCGTCGGCGGACGCCTCACCTACTACACCAAGGCCACCGGTCCGGGCGCGAGCACCGATGAAACCTATCGTGGCGTGTTCAACACGGGCGCGGAAGTTTCCTTCAAGGCCGCGCGCGTCTGGCCGCAGGTGGAGAGCCGGGCGCTCGACCTCGACGGCGTGCGCCACATCATCCAGCCCTCCGCCAATTTCGTTTACGTTCCCAAACCCAACTACGCACCCGCCCAATTGCCGATGTTCGATTATGAACTGCCGAGCCTGCGCCAGTTGCCGATTGATTTTCCCGCCTACAATGCGATTGATTCCGTGGACAGCCAGAACGTGGTGCGCCTGGGCCTGAACAACAAACTGCAGACCAAGCGCCACGGCCAGGTCGAGGATTTTCTCAAATGGGAGCTGGCGGTGGACACCCGGCTGGATTTCGGCCCCAACCAGGGCACGTTCGGCGACATCTTCTCCGACCTGACCTTCAAGCCGCGCTCATGGCTGCGGCTGGAATCCCAGACCCGCTACGACCTCGACCGCGGCGGCTTCCGGATGCTGCTGCACACCGTGACCTTTGAGCCGAACAATGTCTGGAGCTGGACGCTCGGGCACTTTTATCTCCACGACGATCTGACCGGCCTGCCCACCGCGCTCGGCCAGGGTAACAACATCATCACCAGCAGCCTGTTTTACCGGCTGAACGAAAACTGGGGCTTTCGCGGCACGCACCATTTCGACGCGCTCCACGGCCGGATGCAGGAGCAATACTACACGCTGTACCGCGATCTGCGCAGCTGGACCGTGGCGGTCACCGGCGGTCTCCAGGACAATGGCATCGGCCCGAAAAATTTCACCATGGCGTTTTCCTTTTCCCTGAAGGCCATGCCGCATGGCCGGCTCGGCAGCGACACCGTGCGGCCGTATTCGCTGCTGGGACAGTGAAGCCAGGGCGCCTTCGCGACGAACTTCGCGTAGGAATTCCTCCGGCTTGGGTGGTATGGTGGCCAGGGCGGACAGAAAATGACCTGGAATGTTTTCGGCCGGTTCACGCTCGCCCAGCGATGCGGGCACGGAGGGAGGGTCGTTTGTCAATTACAGCTCACAGACGTCCTCCGGGTATTCTGGTAGAGGGGTAAAAAGGAGTTGGCGTGCGGGGGTGATCCCTGCCACCAGGCGGGGTATGAAAAACCAAACCCAACGCAAGCCAACGGCGGGAAACGGTACCGCTACCGCAGACTGGCCTGATGTTCACTTCGCAACAGGATTTGCCCGACTGCCCAGCGGGCGTGTTCGGCAATCAGCGGTTCGGAATCATTAGCGGCTTTTTCCAGGGCGGGCAGGGCGGTGGCGTCGCCCCCATTTCCCAAGGCGACGCAAACATTGCGCAGCACCCCACGACGTTTGGTGCGCAGCATTGGTGTTCCGGCGAATCGCTGTTTGAAACCGGCGTCATCGAGGGCGAGCAGTTCCAACAGGTCCGGCGTTTCCAGATCGGCGCGGGTGTGTTGCTTCATCAGGCTCCCTTCGCGGGCGAATTTATTCCACGGACAAACGGCGAGGCAATCGTCGCAGCCATAAATTCGATTCCCAATGGCGGGCCGCAGTTCCACGGGGATCGAACCTTTCAATTCAATGGTCAGGTAGGAAATGCACAGCCGCGCATCGAGTTGAAACGGCGCGGTGATGGCCTGGGTGGGGCAGGCGGTGAGGCAACGCGCGCAGGAGCCGCAGCGATTTTTTTCCGGCGCGTCCAGTTCCAGTTCAAGCGTGGTGATGATCTCCGCAAGAAAAAACCAGTTGCCGAGCGTGCGGCTGATGAGGCTGGTGTGCTTGCCGGCAAAGCCGAGGCCGGCGCGTTGCGCGAGGTCGCGTTCCAGCAGCGGGCCGGTGTCCACATACCAGAGCGAGCGCGTGCCGGGTCCGCCGAGATGATTCACGAATTCCGTCAGTTGCTTCAGCCGTTCGCCGATCACGTCGTGGTAATCCTTGAAGCGGGCGTAGCGGGCGATCGCACCGGATTTTGGGCTTTGGACTTTGGACTTTGAATCCTTCGGTTCGTAACTCACGGCCAGCACGAGGATGCTTTTCGCTCCCTGCAATACTTCCCGGGGATTCATGCGCTTGTGCGTATTGCGTTCGAGCCAGGCCATTTCGCCGTGGCGTTTTTCCGCGAGCCATTGTTGAAATTCAGCAGCATGGTCGGGAGCGTTGGCCGTGGTGATGCGGCAATCGTCAAAGCCAAGCTCCAAGGCGCGTTGCCGCAAAACTTGTTTCATCAGCCACCGCCTTGCGCCAGTTGGAATTGATGGATGACCTGCTGCACCACTTCGCGGACGGAGCGCAGATCGGTGTTCACCAGCACGTCGGCCTGGCGGTAGAACGGCGCGCGTTCGGCCAGCAGACTGCGGATTTTGGAAAGCGGGTCGGGGCCGTGGAGCAGGGGCCGGTGCGTCTGGTGGCGGACGCGTTCCCAGATTTTTTCCGGCGCGCTCCAGAGGCAGACGACGAGCGAGTGGGTCTTCAGGCTGGCCAGGTTGGTCTCGTTGGCCGCGAGGCCGCCGCCGGTGGAGATGATGGTTTTTTTCCGCTCGGCGAGCTCCTGCACCACGCCCCGCTCCCATTCGCGAAACGCCGGTTCGCCGTCCTGCGCAAAGATCTCGTTGATGCTTTTGCCCGCGCGGGTTTCGATCGCGTGGTCGGTGTCCAGGAAGCTGAAGTGCATCGTGGCCGCCAGCAGCTGGCCGACGGAGGATTTGCCGGTGCCCATGAAGCCGATGAGGGCGATGTTTTGAATCTGGCGCGCGTGGTCCACCGGATTCAATTAAACGATTCGCGTTCCGTTCGCACGCTGATTTCGCGGCGAAATGTCCGAACATCCGGCACTCCGCCGCGCCTGCGGGAGCTGCAGAAGTTGTCAGCTGGAACGGTGGGGTCGGTTGGCGGCTGGTGAAAAAAATGTTTCCATCCGCGCGCAGAGCCGCTAATTGATTGCGTGGCCACGAACCTCGTTCAATCCGCCCTGCGCCGACCGCTCACCGTCGTCGTCCTGCTGATTGCGGTCGTGCTCGGCGGATGGCTCGCGCTGACAAAAATGGCGCGGGACATTTTTCCGACGCTCGGAATTCCCATGATCTACGTGGCGCAACCTTATGGCGGCATGGACCCGGCACAGATGGAGGGCTTTCTCACTTATTACTACGAGTACCATTTCCTCTACATCACCGGCATTGAACACGTCGAATCGAAGTCCATTCAAGGCGCGGCGATCATCAAGCTGCAGTTCCATCCCGGCACGGACATGGCCGCGGCGATGGCCGAAACCGTCGCCTACGTAAATCGGGCGCGCGCCTTCATGCCGCCGGGCACGGTCCCGCCGTTAGTGACGCGCTTCGACGCGGGCAGTGTGCCGGTGGGCAATCTCGTGTTCTCCAGCGAGACCCGCTCCGTGGCCGAAATGCAGGACGCGGCTTTGAATCTCGTTCGTCCGCTCTTCGCCACGCTGCCCGGAGTCTCCGCGCCGCCGCCGTTCGGGGGCAGCGCCTGCAGCATCGTCGTCAACGTCAGCCCCGACAAACTCCGCGCCTACAACATGTCGCCGGACGAGATCGTCGCGGCCCTGACCGCGGCCAACACCATCAGCCCTTCCGGCAACATGTTGCTGGGGAATAAATATCCCATGGTGCCGCTCAACTCCGTGGTGAAAAACATCAAGGACCTGGAGAGCGTGCCGATTCGCACGGGGGTTTACCCGGCGATATTTCTGCGGGACCTCGCCACGGTGTCGGATGCTTCGGACATCGTTACCTGCTATGCGCTGGTGAACGGGCGGCGCACGGTTTACATCCCGGTCACCAAACGCGCGGACGCCTCGACGCTCTCCGTCGTCAATAGCGTCAAGGCGAACCTTCCCAAATTTCAAGGCGTCGTTCCATCGGATGTGAAGGTGAGCTATGAGTTCGACCAGTCGCCTTATGTGACTCGCGCGATTGCGGGACTCATGATGGAAGGCGCCTTGGGCGCGTTGCTGACGGGGTTGGTGATCCTTTTGTTCTTACGCGACTGGCGGAGCGCCTTGGTCGTCGTGCTGAACATCCCGCTCGCGCTGACGGGCGCAGTGGTCGCGCTCTGGCTCACCGGCCAGACCGTCAACCTCATGACGCTCGGCGGGCTGGCGCTGGCCATCGGCATTCTGGTGGATGAAGTCACCGTCACGGTGGAAAACATCCACACTCATCTTGCGCGCGGAAGTTCCATGGCGCGCGCTGCGCTCGATGCCACGCGGGAAACGGCCTTGCCCCGCCTGCTGGCGATGCTGTGCGTCCTCGCGGTTTTTATTCCGGCGTTTTTGATGGTCGGCGCGGCCAAGGCGATGTTCGTGCCGCTTTCCCTCGCGGTCGGTTTTTCGATGATCGGCTCCTATCTGCTATCGAGCACCTTCGTGCCGGTCATGGCCATCTGGATGCTCCGCGCGCAGCGGAGGCCGGAAATCGAACCCGCCCAGCAGCGCCGTGCCTCCTTTGCCCGCTTTCAAAGCTCATACAAGGCCGCGCTGCAAAAGATCGTCCGCCTGCGCTGGCTGGTGGTGGGGGCATACCTTGTAGCGGCGGGACTGATCATCCTGTGGGTGGGCTGGCAACTCGGCACGGAAATTTTCCCACGCGTGGACGCCGGCCAGCTTCAGGTCCGGTTGCGCGCTCCCGCCGGCACGCACGTCACCGGCACGGAAGCCATCGCGCTGCAAACGCTCGACATCATCAAGCGCGAGGTCGGGTCGAACAACGTCGCCATCACCCTCGGCTTCGTGGGTGTTCACGCGCCGAGTTATCCCATCAACTTGATCTACCTCTGGAACGGCGGTTCGGAGGAGGGCGTGCTGCAGGTCCAGTTGAAAGCCGGCACGCGGGTCCGCGTCGAGGAGTTAAAGGAACGCCTGCGCGAAAGATTTGCCGCGCAATTGCCGGACGTGAGCTTTTCCTTCGAGCCGAGCGACATCGTGAGCCGTGTGATGAGCCTCGGCGCTTCGACGCCCATTGAAGTCGCTGTCAGCGGCCCGAACCTCGGCGCCAACCGCGAGTTCGCCGGGAAGGTGAAGGAGCGGCTTCAGAAAATTCCCGCGCTGCGCGACGTGCAATTCGGCCAGTCGCTGGATTATCCCACCGTGGATGTGAACGTGAACCGCGAACGCGCCGGCCTGATGGGCGTCAAGATGTCCGAAGTCTCGCGCTCGCTGGTCGCCGCCACGTCGTCGAGCCGGTTTGTCGTGCCGAACTATTGGGCCGACCCGAACAGCGGGGTCGCTTACCAGCTTCAGGTGCAGGTACCGCAAACCAACCTGAACTCGCTCGAGGCGGCGCAAAATCTTCCGGTGAGTTATCGCGACGGAAAAGCCATCCTGCTTCGCAACATCGCCACCGTGAAAGAGGGCACGACCGTCGGTCAGTACGAGCGCTACAACATGCAGCGCCTGGTCACCATCACCGCCAGCCTCGCGGACGCAGATCTGGGCAGCGTGACCAGACAAGTGGCGCAGGCGCTCAAAGAAGTCGGTGCTCCGCCACCGAAAGTCAGCGTCGCCCTGCGCGGCCAGGTCGTGCCGATGCAACAGATGTTCGATGGCTTGAAAACGGGTTTGCTCCTCGCGGTCGTGATTATCTTCCTGCTGCTCATGGCAAATTTCGAATCGGTCAAGCTGGCGGTGATCGTCCTCTCCACCGTTCCCGCCGTCATCGCCGGAGTGGTGCTTTCGCTCTGGCTGACGCACACAACGCTCAACATTCAATCCTTCATGGGCGCGATCATGGCCGTCGGCGTGGCGGTGGCGAATGCGATTCTACTTGTGACCTTCGCCGAGCGCAGTCGCATGGCTGGCGCGGGGTCCGCAGGCTCAGCCGTCGAAGGCGCGCAAAGCCGGCTGCGTCCGATTCTCATGACGAGCCTGGCCATGATCGCCGGCATGATTCCGATGGCGTTGGGCCTGGGCGAAGGCGGCGAACAAACCGCGCCGCTCGGGCGCGCCGTCGTTGGCGGGCTCACTGCCGCAACGCTCGCGACTTTGATCGTGCTGCCCTCGGTGTTCGCCATTCTGCGGGGACGGGCCAGCACGCATTCCGTCTCGCTCGACCCGGATGACCGATTGAGCGGTCATTACGTCGCACCTTTGGAATCAAAATGAACTCAACATTTGCGGGATGAAAAATATGCCAAAGCATTTCTGGAAACAAACGAACCTTTGCGCGCGATGCGCCATTCCGTTGGTGGCATTGATGGCGACGTCGGGTTTCGTCGGCTGCAAACCCGCCGACGCTCCCGCACATAAACCCGCCGACGCACCCCTCACCGTCAAACTCACGCAACCACGACGGGGTGACATCATGCGCAGCCTTTCACTTCCCGCCAATGTCACCGCCAATCAACAAGCCACCCTGTACTCGAAAGTCGGTGGCTATCTGAAGACGATCTCCGTGGACAAAGGCGACGCGGTGAAGCAGGGGCAGTTGCTCGGGGAGATTGAAGCGCCCGAATTGATGGCCGACTTAACGCGTTTCAAAGCCGAATCCGAAATCGCCGAACTGGATCACAAGCGTGCAAGTGACGCCCGCGAAAAAGCGCCCGACCTCGTGGTGCAACAAAGCGTGGATGCGGCAAAAGCGAAGTCGCTGATGGCGAAAGCAAATCTCGAGCGCGCTGAAACCCTGCTCGGCTTCTGCCGCGTCACCGCGCCGTTCTCCGGCGTGATTACGAAGCGTTTTGTGGATGTCGGGGCGTTCGTTCCCGCCGCCACCGCCGGCAGCACCGCACAAAACGCCGCTGTCGTCACGCTGATGGATTTCGACAAGGTGCGCATCCAGGTCGCCGTGCCCGAGCCGGAAGTTCCGCTCATCAAAAACGGGCTGCCGGTCAAAGTGATGGTCGAGGAACTGGCGGGGCGCGCGTTCGAGGGCAGCGTGACGCGCTTCAGCCAGGCGCTCGATGACGCCAGCAAAACGATGCTCACGGAGATTGATCTGGAGAATCCCAAACACGAATTGCGCCCGGGAATGTTTGCCACCGCGAGGATCGGTGTCGAAATGCACGCGGCGGCGCTGCTCGTTCCAGTTGAGGCGGTCGTGTTTGAGAAATCGGGAACATCCCTGTTCACCATCGCCGATGGCAAGGCGAAAAAACTTCCGGTGAAGACCGGATTCAACGACGGCACATCGGTGGAGATTCTCGAGGGTGTTGCGCCGGACGTAACCGTCGTTCTCGTGGGCAAATTGATTTTGAGCAACGGGCAGCCGCTCCAGGCAACGGAGGCGGGGAAATGAAGCGCGAAAATCCAGGTGCCCTGCTCCAGAAAACTTCCGATCGCCACGCGCCCAATGTTTTGCGACCGGGCCAAGGCTTTGGTGTCTGGTGTTTGGTGTTTGGCGTTTCTCTGGTGCTTGCAGGCAGGTGCTTGGTGTTTCGCGCCAGCGCGCAGCCAACCAATGGCACCTGCTCGATTGACCTGCCCACCGTGCTCCGACTCGCCGGCGCACAGAATCTTGACGTAAAAATCGCGCGCGAACGACTGGCCGAGGCGAAAGCCAATCAGGAAAGCGCCTTGCTGCAATTTCTCCCCTGGATTTCGCCGGGCCTCACCTATCGCCAGCATGACGACAACATTCAAGATGTGTCGGGCAACATCATTGACGTCCACAAATACTCCTACGCGCCCGGCGCAAACGTGGGCGTGCAACTCGACCTCGGCGACGCCATGTTCAAGACGCTCGCCGCGAGACAATTTGCGAAAGCGGCGGGTCATGCGCTTGAAGCGCAGCGCCAGGACAGCGTGCTCGCGGCCGTGCAGGAGTATTTCGATCTTGCGTTGGCGCAAGGCGCGGCAGGTGTGGCGAAGGAGGCCGTGCAAATCTCCGGTGAATACGAAACGCAACTCGGCAGCGCGGTCGAAACCGGCGTTGCGTTCAAGGGTGATCTGCTTCGCGCCCGGGTTCAGGCCGAACGAAATCGCCTGACTTTGCGCCAGACCCGGGAACAACAGCGCGTCGCCGCCGCGCGGCTGGCCCAAGTTTTGCGCCTCGACCCTGCCGTGGATCTGGTGGCGCAGGATTCCGAGCTTGCGCCGCTCAACCTCATCGAAACCAACACCGTGCTTGGCGTGCTGGTGCAACGCACGCTTGATTCCCGCCCGGAGTTAAAACAAGGCCAGTCGCTGACGAGCGCCGCGCGCGATGCCAAAAATGGCGCGGTCTTCGGTCCGCTGATTCCATCCATCGGCGCGCAAGGTTTTTGGGGCGGACTTGGCGGCGGACGGAACGGCACTGGTGACACGTTTGGCGGACAGGAGGATTATTCAATCGGTTTGAACTGGCGCATCGGCCCGGGTGGGTTGTTTGACTTTGGCCGCATCCATTCGGCGAAGTCGCGTTTGAAAATCGCGGAATTAAGTTTCGGCAAACTGCGCGACGACGCGACGCGGCAGGTGATCGAGGCGTTCACGCGCTGGCAATCGCTCGCGGACCAGCTCGCAACGGCCCAACGAATACTCGCGGCGGCGGCGGAGGGTTTGCGGCTCGCGCAACAGCGGAAGGAGTTTGCGGTTGGCGTCGTGCTGGAGACGATTCAAGCCGAGCAAGACCTGACCCGCGCGCGGCTTGATTACCTGAAAACGGTCGCTGAGTTCAATAAAGCGCAATACACGCTCTGCAAATCAACGGCGGGACTTTGAAAGTCGGCCGCAGGAGGGGTTCCAATCTGGCAGCGAATTTTTGAAGACGAACCGGTTTTCCGAGGGAACCGTTCGGCGGTGGTGAACTCAAGGCCACGATTCCCGCCGCCCCAGGCTCAAATCACAAAGTCTGACGGAATCAAGGGCTCATGCTGCAAATTGCGCGAGCGTTCGCAGAGGTCGGCCACCGTGACGCGTTCCATGATTTTCACGACGGCCTCGCGGACTTCCTTCATCACGCTGCGGATGGCGCAGCGCGATTCGTCGGGGCAGGAACATTTTTCATAGAAGCGTTCGCTGACACAGCTGACCGGGGCGAGCGCGCCTTCAATGTGGCGCACGATCGCTGCCAGCGGAATTTCTTCGGGTCGCCGCGCCAGCCGGTAACCGCCGGCGACGCCGCGCCGGCTTTGTACGATGCCGGCGGACTTGAGGTCGTTGAGTATCTGCTCGAGAAATCGTTTGGGGATTTTTTGCTGCTCGGAGATTGTTTGAATGTGTACGACTGACTCGTCGTAGTTCAAGGCTAACACTAGCAAGGCTCGCAAGGCATATTCTCCGCGCACGGAAAGCTTCATTTCAGACAGAGGCTATAATCTGCTGCTTATAGGTCAAGATGGAATTATAGTCTTAAAAAACGTAATTAAATGGCAATAAAAAACTTTTATGAATATCTATTGACTCGGTAGAGATTAAAAGTATTCTCGTCGCAAGTTTAAGGCATCAATTAGAAACGCAACACTATGAAGCTGACACAAAATCTAGTTTTAGCAGGACTCCTCGGTTGGCTTGCTGGCGTCACCACGGTGAAAGCTGGCGACCTCGCCGATGAGATTAAAGCACTCAGACAACAAATTGAAGCCCTCGACCAAAAAGTCCGCGTTCTCAAAGACAAGCGAAGTTTGGACGCGAACGCGGAGCTTGAACAAAAAGTAAAAACTTTAGAACGCAACCGGGAGCTGGATCAGGCGGTGGCGGGCGAAAGGGCCAAGACCGCCTCTGCCGACGCGAAACAGGTTTCCATATTCAAAACGCCCGATTGGGTTACGAGTGTAAGACTGATCAATGATCTAAGGATGCGCTACGATGAAATTTTTGCCCCTGATTCGGACTTTGTGACCCGGTGGCGGGTGCGGCCCCGGCTGCGTTTGGGGGGCGTTGTAACGCTCAAGGATGATTTCGAGATTGGGCTCCGATTGGCATCCACGCCCTCGGTGGGAAAAGACACTGGCGGGGATCCCCTGTCCACCAACCAAACTTTTGAGGATAACGGGAGTCGCAAACCCGTTGGCGTTGATTGGGTGTTCGCCCGGTGGACGCCCATCCACACGCCCAAGTGGACCGGTTCTTTTGCGTTGGGCAAACTGGAGAACCCGCCCAATTACACGGAGGACGTTTTTGACGTGGACTACACGCCCGAAGGCCTGGCCGAGCAGTTCTCTCTCAAAGTGAACACCAACCACATCGTCAGTACTTACTTCGGGCAATATGTGCTCGATGAAGCGCAGTTCAGCGGCAAAGATCCCTTTCTATTTCTGGAACAACTGCGTCTGGAGTCAAAGTGGGGCCAGCGTGTCAATACCGCATTTACGGTCTCCGGGTTGAGCATCGCCAACCCCAAAAGCCTGACGACCGCGAATGTTCCGGATTCCAACCACGGCAACACGCGCAACGCCGCCGGCGCGCTGAAGAACGATTATCAGTTGTTGATCGCCGACGGCAGGGTCGTCTACCAGCTGGATAG
>JANPGB010000459.1:0-1976 GCA_031423695.1 Verrucomicrobiota bacterium | reverse complement strand
GTTCCAGCCCATCGGCGGCGTGAGCGCGATGGTGTCGCCCACGACGACGCGCAATTCGCGGCTGGCCGCGCCGAGATTATTTTTGGCGGTGAGCTGCACGCGATACGTTCCCGGCTTCGTCACGCTGCCGGTGATGAGGCCGGTTTGTGAATCGAGCGACAACCCGCGCGGCAGCCGTTTGGCCGTGAAAGTCATGGGCCGTTCGCCGGTGGCGGGAGTTTGAAATAGAAACGGATGACCAGGGCGCACGCCGGTAATTTTTGCGCCATTGATGCGCGGCGTGGCGGGCGGCTGGGGCGTGAGAATATAGTTTGTTTCGCCGGCGAACAATCGCGGCGCGGCGAGCGTGGCGGTGAGCGACGCGGCCAGTAGAAATAGTTTGAAGCAGTTCAGCGACACGAGGGGAAATTTGGACGACGAATTTCCAAGCTGCCGTGCTTGATCGAGTTGGGCTGGAATGGTCATTCGACAGACACTCTACGCGATGGCACGGAGGTTCCCAATGCCCCCAAATTGGTGTATTGAGTCAGGCTTGCCATTCGGTCAGGATTTGGCCGTGCCCCCGGAGCGTGGCGTTCACGCCGCTTCAGCGTTGAAATCGAAAGCGAGCCGGCATTTTATGCGTCTCGTGCCATTGGACGTTGAAGCGGGCTGAAGCCCGCGCTCCGCGCAGATTTGCCAGCAGTTGGAGCAATGTTCAGGCTTAATTTCAAAAACGTGTTTCATCGTCGCGCAATGGTTGTCCGCTGGCTGGCCTTGGTGGTCGGCTTGGCGGCGTTTTCCAATCCGCGTTGTTCGGCGCAACTAGTCACGAACGAAATCACTCCCAGCGCCGCCTTCTTCAATCAAGTCTGGCAGACCGAAGACGGCCTGCCGCACAACGATGTTCACGGCGTGGTGCAAGGGGCGGATGGTTTTCTCTGGGTCGGCACACGGCGCGGACTGGTGCGTTTTGACGGCACGCACTTTGCGCCGGTTCATTCCGAAGTCGGCGTGGATTTGGCCCAGGCCAGCATCTGGCAAATGTGTTTGAATCAAGAAGGCATGGCGGTGGCCGCGCTGGAAAACGGCGGCGTGGAGGTGAAAAAAACGGCTGGCTTCGCACCCGTCCGCGTCGCGGGCGAGGCTTACACCCCGCGTGCCTACAAACTTTGCAGCGATAAAATTGGGCGGTTGTGGACGGTTTCCTTCGAGGGAAAAGTCGAACGGCTGTTCGCTGGCGCGGTGCAAACTTTGGGAGCGCCGGGCGTCGGCGTCGCCGGGCCGTCCATGCTGGTCACGGATCGCGACGGTGTGGTGTGGCTCGCGAGCAAAGGCACGCTCGGTTTTTTCCGGGGCGATGAATTTGTGCGGGTCGCGGATGCGTTGCCGCCGCCGCTGTGCATCGCGCCCGCGCGGACGGGCGGCATCTGGCTGGCCACGGCGGAGGCGTTGTGCCGCGTGGAAAAAGAATCGCCGCCGACAGGAATTTCCCGGCTGCCGTGGGCGGCGGGCGAAAGCAACATCCGCGATCTGCTCGAGGACCAAAACGGCGCGGTGTGGTTCGGCACCAGTCGCAAAGGCTTGATCCGCTTCATTGGTGGCCGGTTTCAATCCGTGCCGACGTCGCACAACAACATTCTCTGCCTGACGGAAGACCGGGTGGGCAATCTGTGGGTCGGCACACAGGGCGGCGGCTTGAATCGTGTGCGTCCCCGGCAATTCAAAGTGCTGGACAGCCGGCGCGGGCTGCCGAACGACAGCATTTTTTCCTTTGCCGAAGACACGCTGGGCCGGCTCTGGGTCGCGACGCAGGACGGCGGGCTTTGTTATTGGAGCAACAGCGTCATTACCGTGGTGGACGAGGCGCGCAACTGGCCGCCCTTGTGCCTGACCGCTGATCCGCGCGGCGGCGTCTGGATCGGGACGCAAAAAAACGGCTTGGTGCACTGGGAAAATGGCGTGGCGAAATTTGTCACGCGCGACGCCGGCCTGCA
>JANPGB010000458.1:0-17005 GCA_031423695.1 Verrucomicrobiota bacterium | reverse complement strand
CAACGGCGGCACTGCCAACAACAACGTGATTGTTCAAGACGGCGGCGTGCTGACCAACACCGGCACCATTCAAGGCGCCGGTTTGACAGTGAATTCGAACGGCTTCGTGCTCAACGGCGCGGGCGGCACCCTGCTCAACATCGGAAACGCGGGGTCGGTGAACGTGGCCGCCGGCGCCACGCTGGTGAACCAGGGCAACATCGGTGCGGAAAATCAGGCCAACACACTGACCGTGAACGGCACCTTCAAGGATTCGGGCGTGGGCAACATCTACCTCACCACCTTCACCCTGAATGGAACATTCCTCCCGGGCGGTGATGCCGTGGGCACCACGGAAATCAAGTCCGCGCTGGTGGGTTCGTCTTTCCCCGGCCGCATCACCTTGAACACGGGCTCCACGACGCTGATCAAGGTGAACTTCGCCAGCAGTCCTCAAAGCAACACCGTGGTGGTGGCGCAGTTTACCGACTTCGGCGGCAACTCGACTCCAGTGGTCTTTGATGGTGGTACCATTCAGGTCACCAACATTAACACGGGTGCCGGTGTGTTTGCGGCGGGGCAGAGCTTCCGGATGTTCACCGGTCCGAGCGGTTCGGACATCGGTAACGAAGGGGCGGGCACCACCAACCGTTATCCAATCATGAACCCAGTTATTCCGGCGGCCAACACAAAATGGGATTTGGCCGATTTGCGGCTCGCGAGTCCGAATGGCATCGTCAAAATCGTCGGCTTCCCGACGACGGGCACGAATATCACCGTCTCGACCTTCGCGGACAGCGGCAACGTGGTGACGCATCTGCAATGGCCCACGGAGTATATCGGCTGGCGCCTGCAGCAGCAGTCCAATCCAGCGAGCGTGGGTCTGTGGACCAACTGGACGACGGTGACGGGTTCGACCACGACGAACGACCTCTATATCACCAACAGTGCGACGATCGACACGTCGTTCTTCCGGATGATCTATCCGTAAGCCTGAGAAATTAAATCACCCCTAGCGGGTTTCATCAAAAGCCGGGGTCGGGCGCAAGCCCACCCCGGCTTTCGATTGATTGGAAACATGGGAATCACAGTCAAACAAGCGATGAAAATCAAAACTATGAAATTGCGCGTCTCATTCGGACTAACCTCAATCTGCCTGGCCCTGCCACTGATGCCGCTGTCCGCCCCGTCGGCCGGTGCGGCGCAGACGAACTCCCCGTCGCCGGACGCTCCGGCCATGCTCGCCTTTCCCACCGCCGAAGGTTACGGCCGCTTCGCGCGCGGCGGGCGCGGCGGACGGGTCATCGAAGTCACCAATCTGGAGGATTACGATCCCGCCAAGGGGGAAGCAATCATTCCCGGCAGCTACCGCGCTGCCATTGAAGCCCAAGGACCGCGCACCGTGGTTTTTCGCGTCTCCGGCCTCATCAAACTCAAACGGCCCGCCGCTGTTCACAATCCCTACTGCACCGTCGCCGGCCAGACCGCGCCCGGGGAAGGCATCTGCCTGGCGAATTTTTCCGCCGGTGCCTACGGCACGCACGATGTCATCATCCGCAACCTGCGGTTCCGCATCGGGGACTTCGCGCGGAAGGCGATGGACGGGGCCGGCATGAGCAGTTGCGAGAACTGCATCATTGACCACTGCTCGATCAGTTGGAGTTCCGACGAAGGCACCAGCTCCCGCGGCGCTCACAACATCACCTTTCAGCGCAACATCGTCTCCGAGGCGCTGCAACATTCCTACCACTACGACGCCCGTGACCGCACCAAGTTCGAGACGCACGCCTTTGCCGCGTCCATCAGCGGCGACATCGGCAGCTTTCATCACAATCTGCTCGCGCATTGCACGGACCGGAACTGGAGCCTGGCGGGCGGCCTCGATAAGCAGCGCAAATACGCCGGCCGGCTGGACATCCGCAACAACGTGGTCTTCAACTGGACCGCCCGCACCACCGACGGCGGCGTGCTGGCCATGAACTACGTCAACAACTACTACAAGCCCTATCCGAAAAACCCGTTCGTGAAATGGCTGCTGAAACTGGACGACCTGCATCCGGAGTGGGGCACCGAGAAATATTTCATGACCGGCAACATTCTTGAAGGTTACGTCTCCGAAACCAACAATTGGAGCGCCTTCCAGAACGGTGCGGAGGTGGAAAAGGAAGTTCGCGTGGATCAGCCGCTCTTTGAGTCCTTCGTTAAAACCCACACTGCCCGCGAAGCCTTCACCAACGTGCTGGCGGATGTCGGTGCGACCTTTCCGCAACAGGACGCGATTGACCGCCGGATCATCGATGAAGCCCGCACCGGCACGGTGCATTACACCGGCACCAAGGGCCCGGGCTATCCCGGTCGCGGCGGCCCGAACTACGCCGGCATCATTGATGAACCCACCGACAACAAGGACGCGTTCGGCTCGCCGAATTTTCCGTGGCCCGCCTACAAGTCCGCGCCCGCCCCGGTGGACAGCGACCACGACGGCATGCCCGATGACTGGGAAAAAGCCCACGGCCTGAACCCGAACGATGCCGGCGACGGCAACAAAGACTTGAACGGCGACGGCTACACCAATTTGGAAAAATATCTAAACTCCCTCATCGGCGAGTATTCCGTGGCCGCGAAAAAGCATTGAGTGCGATTTTCGCAAGTCGTGCTTGTCGCAGCCCGTCCGCTGTCCAGACATCGTGCGGGGCATTGATTGAACCATGAACACAACATTGACCGGCATCATTCCGCCGATGATCACGCCCCTGCGCGACCGCGACACCCTTGACGTTCCCGGCCTGGAACGCCTGGTGGAAAACATCCTGAACGGAGGCGTCAGCGGCCTGTTCATTCTTGGCACCACCGGCGAAGGGCCGAGTCTCAGTTACCGCCTGCGCCGCGAACTTGTGGAACGCGTCTGCCGCCAGGGGAAAAACCGCGTGCCGGTGCTGGTCGGCATTACCGACACGGCTTATGTCGAATCAGTTCATCTCGCGGGCTTCGCGGCGGATGTCGGGGCGACGGCGGTGGTCGCGGCTCCACCGTATTATCTGCCCGAAGCGCAGCCGGAGTTGCAGGAATACCTCGATCATCTGGTGACCGAGTTGCCGCTGCCGCTTTACATCTACAACATGCCGGCGCTGACCAAGGTTCACTTCGAACTGGAGACCGTCCGCCGCGCGATGGACAATCCGCGCATCATCGGCCTCAAGGACAGTTCCGGCGACCTGAATTATTTCAAAGCCGCCGCCGAACTCATCAAGCAGCACCGTCCCGACTGGCCGCTGCTCATCGGCCCGGAGGAAAAACTATTCGACGCGCTTCAGCTTGGCGGTCACGGCGGCGTCAGTGGCGGCGCGAATCTGTTTCCGAAACTTTATGTGAAGCTGGTCGAGGCGCACCATGCCGGAAATCTCGCTCGCGCGCAGGAGCTGCAAAAACAGATCCAGCGCGTGAGCGATTCGTTTTATCGCATCGGGAAATATTCTTCCTCCATCATCAAAGGCATCAAATGTGCGCTCTCCTGCATGGGGGTCTGTGATGATTTCATGGCCGAACCGTTCCATCGTTTTCGCGCCGAAGAGCGCGAACTGGTCAAGGCGCGCTTGGGGGAAATCGAAGCCGAGATTGCGAAGTTGAACTTGTGAAACCCGAATGAGTTTGGCCACGAAACATACGAACCACACGCAAGCGAACAGCAGCGCCGAGCGCGGCGAGCGTTTCCCTCTCTCCGCCCATCCGATGGGGGGAGAGGGCCGGGGTGAGGTGGGCAGAGTTTCAATCCCAACGGGATTGCGTCATTCAGCCCAGGGTTGTTCGCGCGAGCGAGCTACCCTGGGTCGCCGACCCCAGATTGTTTTCAACCACAACGGGGTTGCATCAGAAATTCACAACGTTTTGATTCAACCCCTTCAGGGTTGTGCCGCTTTTGTGCGTGGACGCAGGGTAGCTCGTGCCTCGCAACCCTTGGCTGATGGACCTAATCCCTTCGGGAAAATGAATCGGCTAATCCGTTTTGCTTTCGTGTGTTTCGTGTATTTCGCGGTTCAAAATTCCCGCGCCGCCGATTTCGCCATCCTGAAACCCGCCGCCTTCGCTCATCACATCGAGCATTTTAACTCGATGGAAGACGAAAACGTCACCAACTTTGTCTCCAACGCGCAATCGTGGAATTGGCTGCAAAAAGAAATTCCCTTCTTCGAATGCCCCGACCGCGAAGTGGAGGAGATGTATTATTTCCGCTGGTGGTCATTTCGCAAACACCTCGTCAAAACGCCCGCCGGTTTTGTGATCACGGAATTTCTGACGCCGGTGAAGCACGCCGGGATTTACAACACCATCAGTTGTGCCGCCGGATTTCACATCGCCGAGGGCCGCTGGCTCCGTGATCAAAATTATCTTGGCGACTATATTACCTTCTGGCTTCGCGGCAAAGACGCTCAGCCGCCGCCGCTCGCTCATCGGTTCAGCAGTTGGCTGGCGGCGGCCGCCTACGACCGTTGCCTGGTGAATCACGACCGGAAATTTCTTGTGCGCTTGCTTCCTGATCTGGTCGCCGATTACAAAATCTGGGAACAGGAACGTCAGCTCCCCAACGACCTGTTCTGGCAGTTCGACGTGCGGGACGGCATGGAAGAATCCATTAGCGGCTCGCGCACGGACAAGAACCTCCGCCCGACCATCAACAGCTACATGTTCGCCAATGCGCGCGCCATCGCAGACATCGCGCGGCTCGCGGGAAATGATAAAATCGCCGATGGGTTCGCGGCCAAAGCCGCACAGTTGAAAAAGCTCACGCAGGAATATCTGTGGAATCCGGACGCAAACTTTTTTGAAGTGCGACGCGAGGATGGAACATTTTCGGAGGTGCGGGAAGAGCTGGGTTTTGTTCCCTGGATGTTCGAGTTGCCCGATGTAGCGGCGGGCATCTTGCCTGCCGTAGAGCCGGGCTTCCAGCCCGGCGGAAACAACGCGGATGGCAAAGGGGGAGTTGCAAGTTCGAAAGCTCTCGCGAGTGCGAGCGCCAATCCGGGCGGCAGGATGCCGCCCTCTACGTCAGGCAGGATGCCTGACACCACTCCAGCCTGGTCGCAACTCACCGACCCGAAAGGGTTGCGCGCGCCGTTTGGCATCACCACCGCCGAGCGCCGGCATCCACAATTCCGTTCGCATGGCGTCGGCACTTGCGAATGGGATGGCGCGGTCTGGCCCTTCGCCACGTCGCAGACGCTTTACGCGCTTGCCAATGTCCTGCGCGATTACAAGCAATCGGTCGTCACGTCGCAAAATTACTTCGACGCTTTTCTGACTTACGTCCACAGCCAGCGCGCGGACGGCAAGCCTTACATCGGCGAATACCTCGACGAAGTCACCGGCGACTGGATCAACGGTAAGGGCGGACGTAGCCGTTATTACAATCACTCGACTTACGCTGACCTGCTCATCACCGGCGTCATCGGCCTGCGCCCGCGCGCGGATGACACCGTGGAAATTTCCCCGCTGCTGCCGGAGGGCGTTTGGAATTATTTCTGTCTCGACGGCGTGAAATACCACGGCCACACGCTGACAATTTTATGGGATGCGGACGGCTCGCGTTACGGACATGGCAAAGGTTTGATCGTGCTGGCCGGTGGCAAAGAGATTGCGCATGGAAACAAATTGTCGAAAATGACGGGGAAATTGCCATGAAAAGAATTCGCTCCATGATTATTCTTGGAATGGTTTTGAGCGCGCACGCCGCGCCAAAAGGCCCGCCGCCAATTATTTCCACCACCGCCAGCGGCCTGCACTACGATGCCGATGAACGTGGCAATCGTGTTCCCGATTTTTCCAGTTGCGGCTATGCGGGCGGCGACAGGGAAATTCCGATTGCGCCGGTTCGAGTCACGGTCGCGCCGGTGAGAGGCGACCAGACCGCACGCATCCAAAGCGCGATTGATTACGTTGCCGGTTTGGCGGCCGACACGAATGGGATTCGTGGCGCGGTGCTCTTGCTCCAGGGCCGGCATGAAATTTCCTGTGGATTGCTCATCACGAATTCCGGCGTCGTGCTGCGCGGGCAGGGCGCGGGCGAGGATGGAACAATCTTGGTCGCGGCGGGATTAGATCGCCGCACGGTCATCCGCGTTCTTGGGCGCGACAATGACTCGGCGCAAAAAAATGATTCCTGGCAAATCGCGGATGATTACGTTCCCGTCGGTGCGACAAGTTTTCATCTTAAATCTGCAGGCGGTTTCAAAGCTGGCGCCAGCATCAGCATCATCCGTCCCAGCACGAAGGAATGGATTGATAAATTGGGCGCGAATGATTTCGGCGGCGGCGAAGGCGGCGGTTGGAAGCCCGGCAGCCGCGATCTGGTTTGGGATCGCTTGGTGACATCCATCGAAGGCAATTTGGTGAAACTGGATGCGCCCATCACGACGGCCATAGAAACCAATTTTGGATTCGGGCGGATTGAAACTTATTCTTGGCCGGGCCGAATCAGCAACGTCGGCGTCGAGAATCTGCGCCTTGAATCCACTTTCGATTTGAGCAACCCGAAGGATGAAAATCATTCCTGGTTTGCCATTACGATGGAAAACTCCTGCGACGCGTGGGTGCGTCAGGTCACGTTCAAGCACTTCGCTGGTTCGGTGGTGGCGATTTACGAAACCTGCAAGCGAATCACGGTCGAAGATTGCCTGTCGCTGGCGCCGGTTTCGGAAATCGGCGGCTATCGTCGTCACACCTTTGTCACGATGGGACAGCAGACTTTGTTTCTGCGCTGCTTTGCGGAACACGGCCGGCATGATTTTTCCGTGGGCCACTGTGCCGCCGGGCCTAACGCGTTCGTGCAATGCGAAGCCAGCGGGGCGCTCGACGACAGCGGCGCGATTGAAAGCTGGTCGAGCGGCACGCTGTTCGACAACGTGCGCATTGACGGCCATGCACTCACGCTTGGCTACCGTGCGGGGAACAACGCCGGCATCGGCTGGGCGGCGGCGAATTCCGTCCTGTGGAATTGCAGCGCGTCGGTCATCCGCTGCTGGAATCCGCCGGGCGCGCAAAACTGGTCGTTCGGGTCGTGGGGAGGTTTCGAGGGCGAAGGCGTCTGGCGCAACTCAAACGGATTCATGAAGCCCGAAAGTCTTTACGCCGCGCAACTCGTCGAGCGGACCGGACGTCGAACACAAATCATGTCGCGCGCGACAAAAGAATCTACGAATCCAACCGTTGAGGAAGCCGCAGAACTCATCGGCACGTCGCATAAACCCGCGCCGCAACTTTCCGATTACATAGCCGGTGCGGCGAAACGTAATCCGATTCCATCCGAAGCCGGAGACGCAAAACGCGTTGAAGACATAGCCGATTCGCATCACGCATCACGCATCACGCATCACGCCATTTCCATCACCAACGGCTGGCTCGTCTGCGATGGCAAATTGCTCATCGGCGGAAACATCGAGACAACCTGGTGGCGCGGCAGCATTCGTCCGGATGACGCTGCGTCGTTCGGCCCGGCGCTCACGCGGTTTGCGCCCGGACGGGTTGGCGACGGCTTCACCGATGATATCAATCAACTTGCCGACCTGCTGACGCGGCGCGGCGCGGCGGCGTTCGATCATCACTATGGCCTCTGGTATGACCGCCGCCGCGATGACCACGAGCGCGTTCGGCGCATGTCGGGCGATGTCCTGCCGCCGTTCTTCGAGCAGCCGTTCGCGCGCAGCGGCACCGGCGTGGCGTGGGACGGCTTGAGCAAATACGACCTGATGAAATTCAATCCGTGGTATTGGTCGCGGCTGAAAGAGATTGCCGACATTTGCGATGCGCGCGGGCTGTTGCTGTTCAACGAGAATTATTTTCAACACAACATCATCGAGGCGGGCGCGCATTGGGTGGATTGCCCGTGGCGCACGGCCAACAATATCAACGAGACGGGTTTTCCCGAACCACCGCCGTTCGCAGGCGACAAGCGCATCTTCATGGCGGAACAGTTTTACGATGTGACGAATCCCGTTCGTCGCGCGCTGCATCGCGGTTTCATCCGCCAGAACCTCGACAACTTCACCAACAATGTGAACGTCATCCAGTTCACCAGTGCGGAATTCACGGGCCCGCTGCACTTCATGCAATTTTGGCTGGATACGGTTGCTGCATGGGAAAAGCAAAATCGCAAATGCAAGCCACTCATCGCCTTGAGTTGCACCAAGGACGTGCAGGACGCCATCCTCGCTGACGCGCAGCGGGCCGCGACGGTGGACGTGATTGATTTCCGTTACTGGTGGCGCACGGACAAGGGCGAGTTCGCGCCGAACGGCGGATTGAATCTCGCGCCGCGCCAGTTTGAGCGCCAGTTTCGCGGCGGCAAGCCGAGCGACATGAACTTGGCGCAGATGGCGGCGGAGTATCGTGCGAAATATCCGGGCAAGGCGGTCATCAACAACGCCGGCAGAAGCAGTTGGGGATTTGTCTGTGGCGGCGGTTCGATTCCCGAGCTGCCGCGCAGCACGGATGAAAAGCTTCTCGCCGCGATTCCCCACATGCAGCCGTGGCCAACCGGTGATGGCAAAACAATCTGCGCCTTGCGCGAGCCGGGAAAACAGATTTTGGTTTACGGAAATAGCGGCACCGAATTGGATTTGTCGGGTGAATCCGGCGCGTTTCGCATGAGCAACGTGGATCTGCACAACGGCAGAGTGGCGCGCGACGATAAGGTCGTGCAAGCCGGCGGCAAGCTGGTTTTGCCCGGCGGTGTCGTCTGGTTAACAAAAGAATAATATGAAAACAAAACTCTTTGGAACTACGCTTGCGGCTTTCATCGCCGCAACGTGGGTCATGCCGGCAACCTCTTTTGCGGCGGAACTGACGAATTCTGTTTCGCAACCGCGTTACAAAATCGCGCTGTGCGACTGGATGATTCTCAAGCGCCAAAAGCTCGGCGCTTTTCAACTTACGAAGGACATCGGCGCGGACGGCGTCGAGGTGGACATGGGTTCCCTCGGCACGAACGAGACGTTTGTCAGCGCTCTCACGGCCGACGCGGCGGTGCGCCAGCAGTTTCTCGACAAGGCCCGCGAGTTGAATCTGCAAATTCCATCGCTCGCAATGTCCGGCTTTTACGCGCAGTCCTTTGCGGAACGTCCGACGGTTCCGCGCATGGTGCACGACTGCATTGACACGATGGTGGCGATGAAGGTGAGGATCGCCTTCCTACCGCTCGGGGTGCGCGGCGATCTGGTGAAACATCCGGAACTGCGGCCCGCCATCGTGGCGCGTCTGAAAGCGATCGCGCCAGCCGCGGAAAAAGCGGGCGTGATTATCGGCTTAGAAACCTCGTTGCCGGCCGCAGAGGAAATCAAGCTGCTCGATGAAATCGGTTCGCCGGCGGTGAAATGTTACTTCAACTTTTCCAACGCATTGGGCGCGGGACGCAATGTGCCGGATGAACTGCGCATCATCGGCAAAGAGCGTCTCTGCCAGATTCACGCCACCGACGAGGACGGCGTGTGGCTGCAAAACGATCCGAAGATTGACATGCCCAAGGTGAAGCAAGCCCTGGATGAAATGGGCTGGAGCGGTTGGCTGGTGATCGAGCGTTCCCGCGATGCGAAGGACGCGCGTAATGTGAAGAAAAATTTTGGCGCCAACACCGCGTATCTGAAATCTGTTTTCCAAAAGCCATGATCTTATGAATCGCGAAACACACGAAATGACACGGAAAGCATTGTCGGTGTGGTGCAAGCCAATCCCAACGGGATTGTGTTCTTCAGCCCAGGGTTGTCCGCGCCAGCGGATTACCCTGGGTCAATGGTTCCACATATTTTTCAACCCCAACGGGGTTGTGGCGGGTTTGGTGCGGCGATGGATGCAACCCAGTCAGGGTTGTGTGGATGCATCACAATTACCCAGGGTAGCGCATGCCGCTCAACCCTTGGCTGAAGGACTCAATCCCTTTGGGATTGTGCAAAGCGGTGTCTTGGCAAGGTGCGTGGTTTTCTCGGTAATGGTTGCCGTGATTTTTTGTGCAACTCAAATTCATGCTGCCGATTCCATCGAGCAATGGGGCGTGTATGAAGTCGCGCTACACGGGCCGACGAAAGGAAATCCGTTTCTCGATGTCAAATTTTCCGCGCGCTTCACGCAGGGTGATTCGACGGTTGAGGCGGATGGATTTTATGATGGCGACGGAATTTATCGCGTGCGGTTCATGCCGGAAAAAACCGGCGTGTGGAAATACGTGACGGCGAGCAGCGCGGCGGAGTTGAACGGCAATACGGGCGAGTTCACCGCCACGAAACCATCTGCACCAAATCACGGCCCGGTTCACGTCGCGAACACCTATCATTTCGCCTACGCAGATGGCACGCCTTACAAACAGGTTGGCACGACGTGTTACGTCTGGACGCATCAGCCGGAGGGGTTGCAGGCGCAGACGCTGACGACGCTCGCGGCCTCACCGTTCAACAAGATCCGCTTTTGCATTTTTCCGAAGCGCTACACGTGGAATACCAACGAGCCGATCCTGTATCCGTTCCCCGGAAATCCGGCGGCGACGAACTGGGATTTCACGCAGTTCAACCCGAAATATTTTCAGCACCTCGAAAAGCGGGTGGCCGATCTGCAGAAGCTCGGCATCGAGGCGGACATCATTTTGTTTCATCCTTATGACGAGGGCCATTGGGGCTTTGACCGGATGCCGGCGGAGGTGGACGACCGTTATCTTCATTATGTTGTAGCGCGGCTCGCGGCGTATCGCAACGTCTGGTGGTCGCTGGCGAACGAATACGATTTCATGAAGGAGAAAAAAGAATCGGACTTCGTGCGCTTCGGCGAAATCGTGGCGCATGACGATCGGTATCATCACCTGCTCTCGATTCACAATGGACAGAAATTTTTTAACCAGACGCTGCCGTGGATCACGCACGCGAGCATCCAGAACGGCGCGGCGGTGGAGGAGGTCGGACGCGCGGAGCTTTACCGCGACGTCTATCGCAAACCCATCGTGTATGACGAGGTGAAATACGAGGGCAACATCGAGAACCGCTGGGGCCAGTTGACCGCGGAGGAGATGGTTTTCCGTTTTTGGAATTCCACCGTCGCGGGAACCTACTGCGGGCACGGTGAAACTTACAGAAGCGACGACCAAATTCTCTGGTGGTCCAAGGGCGGCGTGCTTAAAGGCCAAAGCCCCGCACGGCTCGCGTTTCTCAAAAAAGTTTTGGATGAAGCGCCCGCCGAAGGCATCGAGCCGATTGACAAGTGGCAGAACTCGCCCATCGGCGGCCAGCCGGGGAAATATTATCTGATTTATTTCGGCAAACAGACGCCGACGAACTGGGTGTTTCAAATCCCGAAGCCGCCGCTGGGAAAACTTCAATCTGCCGACGGCCTGAAATTCACGGTCGAAGTGCTCGATACTTGGAACATGACGGTGACGCAGCAGGACGGCGTCTTCACGCTCCAGAAAAAGGATGGCTATTCGTTTGCGGACAAAGATGGCCGCAGTATCACGCTGCCGGGCAAGCCTTACATGGCCATCCGCATCAAGCGGGTGAAGGAGTGATTCTTTGAACCACGAAACATACAGAATGACAAGAAAAGAAGACAACACTAACAGGGCGCAGCTGGGGTGGCAGCCCCAACTGCCGCACGTTGGTTCGTTCGCGCGCGCTGCGGCTGATGCTTCGCACAAGGCCGCGTTCCAGTCCTCAATCCCAACGGGATTGCGTCACCCAGCCCAGGGTTGCGAGGCACGAGCTACCCTGGGTCAACCGTCAAATATTTTCTCCAACCCCAACGGGGTTGTGTCGGTTTTTTATCGCAAAATGCCACAACCCCTTCAGGGTTGTGGATCTTCGGGGCACATACCCAGGGTAGCTCGTGCCTCGCAACCCTGGGCTATAGGCTGGAATCCCTTTGGGATTCTCCGACACACTAAATGCTTTACGGCATTGCTGGTGCTGGTTACTTCATTCATTGCTGTCGCCCGCGCGGAAACCGTTTCCATCGTCATCGCCTCCAACGCTGCCCCGCGCGTGGAGTTTGGCGCGGAAAAATTGGTGGAGGCGCTCAAGGCCGTGAAGTTGGAGGCATCGGTTGTACGAGTTGATGCAAAAGATTTGTCAGCGGTGATGTCCGCCCAGGCGCCGGAAAAACCGGGCGGAAGAAAAATTTATGTCTCGCGGTTGCGGACGGGGTGGGAGCGCGAGTCGTTTGCTTTGAAGCCGCTGATGGTGGGTAAAAATCAGTCCGTCATGGCGAATGACGATTCCGGTGTTTTGTATGGTTGTCTGGAACTGGCGAAGCGGATTCGTGCTGCCGGTAGATTGCCGGACGATTTGGACGTTTACGACGCTCCTCAAATGAAACTCCGCGGCACCTGCGTCGCGATGCAAAAAACGTTCATCCTGCCGGGCCGGAAAGTTTACGAATATCCCTACACGCCGGAATTGTTCCCGTGGTTCTACGACCAGAAGCTGTGGACTGAGTATCTCGACTTTCTCGCGGCGAACCGCATGAACACGCTCTATCTTTGGAGCGGTCATCCCTTCGCTTCGCTCGTGCGGCTCAAAGATTATCCCTATGCGGTCGAGGTGCCCGATGACATCTTCCAAAAAAACCAGGAGCAGTTCCGCTGGCTCGCGCAGGAGTGCGACAAACGTGGCATCTGGCTCGTGCAGATGTTTTACAATATTTTTGTTTCGAAACCGTTCGCGGAGACGAATCACATCTCGACACAACTATCCGCACCCACCCCGCTGGTCGCGGATTACACGCGCAAATCCATCGCGGAATTCGTGAAGGAATTTCCGAACGTCGGCCTGATGGTCTGTCTCAGCGAGGCGTTGCGCGAAACGCCGAACCAATTGGTGTGGTGCACGAATGTGATTCTGCCGGGTGTGCTCGACGGGATGCGCGCGGCAAATTTGAACGAGCAACCGCCTGTGGTCATCCGCACCCACGCGATGGATCCCGAGGCCATCATGCCCGCTGCGTATCAGGTCTATTCCAATATTTTCACGGAGACAAAATATAACGGTGAGTCGCTCACGACGTGGGAGCCGCGCGGCAAGGGACAGGCCACCCATCAGGCGATGGCGAAGCTGGGGCCGCATCTGGTGAACATCCACATTCTCTCGAACCTCGAGCCGTTCCGCTACGGCGACACGGAGTTCATCAAAAAATCCGTCCAAGCTTCGCGTGACCGGCTGGGCGCGAGCGGCATTCACTTGTATCCGCTGTCGTATTGGAACTGGCCGTATGCGCCGGACATCGTTCAGGAACACACAGGCGAGATGCCTGTGCCACTATTGCAATGGGAGCGCGACTGGATTTGGTTCGAAGCCTGGGCGCGCTACGCCTGGAATCCCGACGTGCCGGCGGCGGAAGATCACGCTTACTGGATTTCGCGGCTGGCGGATTTCTATGGCAACACCAATGCGGCCGAAAAAATTCTGGATGCCTACAACGCCGCTGGTGAAGTCGCGCCGCGTTTGATCCGCCGTTTCGGAATCACGGAAGGCAATCGGCAGACGCTTTCGCTGGGGATGACGCTGGATCAATTGGTGAATCCAAACAAATACGGCGCGATTGAAGATCTTTGGCTCTCGCAGGCACCGCCGGGAGAGCGGCTGGATGAGTTCGTGAAGAAGGAATGGAACCACGAAGCGCATGTGGGCGAGACGCCGGAGACGATCATTACAGAAGCGTTGGCTTATGCAGGTAACGCGGTCGCATCCGCTGCGTCTGCCGCCGCGCGGGTCACCAAAAACCGTGCGGAGTTCGAACGTCTCCAAAATGACGCACAATGCATTCAAGCGATGGCGCGAAGCTACGCGGCCAAGGTGCAGGCCGCCGAACTGGTGTTGCGCCACGACTTGAGTCATGAGCTTTCAGACTTGGAACATGCGGAACAATTCCTGGTCGAAAGTCTCGCCGATTATCAGAAGCTGGTCGGGCTAACCGAAAAAACCTATCGCTACGCGAATTCCATGCAGACCTCGCAGCGGAAAATTCCCGTGCGCGGCGGCGAGAATGGCCGGGGGACAAATTATCTCTGGTCACAACTGCTGCCGCTTTATCAAAAAGAACTGGCGGACTTTCAGGCGAAGGTGGTGGAACGCCGGGCTCCGTCCCGGCTCGCTACGAACGGGCAGCAACTCGCCGGGACGGTGCCCGGCGATTCCATCACGGCGTGGCCGTCCGCAAAGTTCAAAGTCCTCAGCACGAACGCGGAGACTTACAAAGTCGCAGTCGGCGCGAAGGTTTTCTCTGACCGGAAATACGTCATCGAAAAACTCGCGCCGGCACTGGCCGGGCTGACGGGCATCCGCTTCTCGCACGAGGCGGCGAAAAGCGGACGTTACGAGCCGGTGGAAATCCAATTGATGGAGCCGTCGCAGGTGCTGGTCGGATATTTCAAGGACCAGCGCGACCTCTGGTTGCAGGTGCCGAAGCTGGAATTCGCCGCGCAGGCGGATGAGCGCGCCGGCGTGGACACGCTGCTTGAAAACGCAGCGGTGATCCAGGAATGTCCGGGCGTGGATGTTCATGCTTTCCGTTATGAGGCGGGGCGGCAGAAATTGGAATTCATCGGCAAAGGAAGTTTCGTTATCCTCGGGGTCGTGCCGCAGTCGGTGCCGTTTGAGAAACGTGACGCGGGGAAGGGAACGAAATGAATCTGGCCCATGGCAAAGACAATCGCCTCACCTCACCCCGGCCCTCCCCCCGCCATCCGATGGAGCGGAGAGGGAGAATTGTTTCCAGCGTCTTGGCAAATCAGCGACGGGATTCTGCTCAACGATCATCTGAAATACTGAATGTTTCCAACGGCCGTTCCCTCTCCTCGGGGGAGAGGGTCAGGGTGAAGGTGAGCGTGAACACAAATTTGATTCTCGTTCTGGTCGCAATGCTGTTCGGCTTTTCGCAAAATCTGTTCGCTTCTGAAAAAATGCCTTTCGCCAAAGTCGAGCCGCTGGCGCTCGGCGAAGGGCGCTGGACGGATGGTTTCTGGGCTGACCGCTTTGAGCTGTGCCGCACACAGATGGTTCCGGGCATGGAACGGTTGATGGCAGGAACCAATTACACGCAGTTCTTTCGCAACTTTGAGATCGCCGCCGGACTCGCCGAGGGCAAGTCGCGCGGGGCGCCGTTCAACGACGGAGATTTTTACAAGTGGATCGAGGGCGCGACGGCATCGCTGGCGGTGGCAAAAAATCCCACGCTCGAATCGCGGCTGGACGAAATCATCGCCGTGGTTGCCAAGGCCCAGCGCGCCGACGGCTATCTGCACACGCCGGTGCTGATCAAGCAGCACAACGGCGACACAAACGCGGTGCTGTTCAGCGACCGGAACAATTTCGAGATGTATAACCTCGGCCACCTGATGACGGCGGCGGCGCTGCACCATCGCGTGACCGGCAAGACCAATCTGCTCGCGGTGGCGCTCAAGGCGGCGGATTTTCTCGGCGCGACGTTTGCCAACGCGCCGGAGAACGCGCGCAGTTCGGTCTGTCCGTCGCACCTGATGGGCGCGATTGATTTGTATCGCGAGACTCGCGAGCCGCGCTTTCTGGAGCTGGCAAAAATTATTTTCAAGCTGCGCGGTGAAATTAAAGACGGCGGCGCGGATAATCAGGATCGCCTTCCCTTCACCGAACAAACCGAAGCCGAAGGCCATGCGGTGCGGGCCAACTACCTCTATGCCGGAGCGGCGGATTTGTTTTTGGAAACCGGCGACACCAGTCTGTGGCCGTCGCTGGAGAAAATCTGGACGAACGCGGTCACGGAAAAAATGTATATCACCGGCGGCTGCGGCGCGCTCTACGATGGCGCGGCCCCGGACGGCGCGAAGGATCAAAAGAACATCACGCGCATCCATCAGGCTTACGGACGAAATTTTCAATTGCCGAACACCACGGCGCATAACGAGACCTGCGCGAACATTGGAAATGCGCTGTGGAACTGGCGGATGTTTCTCGCGACGGGCGAAGCAAGGTTCATGGACGTGGTGGAACTGGAATTTTACAACAGCGTGCTCTCCGGGGCTGCGCTCGACGGAACGAATTTCTTCTACACCAATCCGCTGCGGGTGACCGACCCGCTGCCAGTGAACTTGCGCTGGCCGCGGCAGCGGGTGCCCTTCTTGAGTTCGTTCTGCTGTCCGCCGAATCTGGTGCGCACGATTGCGGAATCCGCTGGTTACGCTTATGGAAAATCGGCCGACACGATCTGGGTGAATCTTTACGGTGGCAGCGCGTTGGTGACGGAATTGGCTGATGAAAAAATCCGGCTGTCGCAGGAAACGGAGTATCCATGGAACAGTCGAGTGCGGATTAAAATCGAAGCGTGTGGCAAAAAAGAATTTGCGTTGAAGCTGCGGATTCCCGGCTGGGCGAGCGGTGCGAGTGTGCGGGTGAACCACGGCCCCGTGGCGGCAGGCAGCTTGCCTGCCGTAGAGCCGGGCTTCCAGCCCGGCGGAAAAAAACTCACTGATGCCAGTGACCGAAAAAATGCGGAAGCCGTATCCAGTTCGGACGCAAATCCGGGCGGCAGGATGCCGCCCTCTACGGCAGGCAAGCTGCCTGCCTCCACCTATTTTGAAATTCGCCGCGTGTGGCAACCGGGCGATTTTGTGGACTTGGATCTGCCGATGCCCGCGCATTTGATGGAAGCCAATCCGCTCGTCGAGGAGGATTTGAACCAGGTCGCCGTCCAGCGCGGGCCGGTGGTCTATTGTCTGGAGTCCCCGGACTTGCCGGCGGGCGTGAAAATATCCGACGTGCGGATTCCGAGCGACATGGAACTGCACCCGCGTTTCGACGGCCGATTGCTTGGCGGCGTGGTGGTGTTGGACGGAAAAATTTTGACGCGGGCAGGGGAGGGCTGGCGCGGAAAACTGTATCGTCCGGTCCAGCCGGAAAAATTCCAGACGAACAGCGTGAAATTCATCCCGTATTCCGTCTGGCAGAATCGCGGGCCGTCGGAGATGTCGGTGTGGCTGCCGAGGAATTGACCGCAGAGAGCGCAGGGAACATGAGGGGGCGCGGCGTAGTGG
>JANPGB010000457.1:0-6195 GCA_031423695.1 Verrucomicrobiota bacterium | reverse complement strand
GGCGCTCGTCGCGGCTCTGTCGGCAAGACGGCGGTCGGCTCGGCCATCGGCATGGAGTTTCAGATTCTCGACGACGCGCTGCACCCCGACGCGAAACTGGGCAAGGACGGCAACCGCAAGCTCGGCTCGCTTTACGATTTGATCCCGGCACCGGCCGACAAGGCGGTGAAGCCGGTGGGCGACTGGAATCACGCGCGCATCTTGTCGTCGGGCAAGCACGTCACCTTCTGGCTGAACGGACAAAAGACGGTGGAGTTCGAGCGCGGCTCGGAATCCTTCCGGCAGCACGTCGCGGAAAGCAAATTCAAGAACATCCCGGACTTCGGCGAATGGGCGGACGGCCACATCCTGTTGCAGGAACACGGCAACGAAGTTTCTTTCCGCAATGTGAAAATCCGCGAGCTGACGAAATAATTTATGTCCACCAACACCGTCCGCCTCCATCGCGTGCTGCGCGCCCCGCCGGACCGCGTTTACCGCGCGTTCCTTGACCCCGATGCGATGGCGAAATGGCTGCCTCCAAACGGATTCACCGGCAAGGTTCACCACCTGGATGCGCAGGTCGGCGGAACGTTCAGGATGTCCTTCACGAATTTCACGACGCAGAAGAGTCACGCTTTCGGCGGAACCTATCTTGAACTCGTGCCAAACGAACGCCTGCGCTACACGGACAAGTTTGACGACCCGAACCTGCCAGGCGAAATGATCACGACCGTGACGTTGAAACAAGTTTTCTGCGGCACGGAACTGACCTGTGTGCAGGAAGGCATTCCCGCCATGATTCCCGCCGAGGCGTGTTCCCTCGGCTGGCAGGAATCGCTCGCGCTGCTGGCGAAACTGGTGGAGGCGGAAATCCCCGACCAGACGTGAACTGACGGATGCCGTTTTTTTCAAAAATAACTGGAAATTAAAATGAAAACCAACCACCAACAAAATCTCATCGCCGCGCAAATGCCCCGCCGCTCGTTTCTCAAGGGCGCGCTCGCCACGGGTGCTGTGTCCATGATGACGCCGCGCTCGCTGTTCGCCGCGGACGGTTCGCCGGCGGCGGCCGGCACGGGCAAGGTGAACCTCGCGTGCATCGGCATCGGCAATCGCGGCGCAGAAGACGTTGCCGCACTGTACGCCACCGGCCTCGCGAACATCGTGGCGCTGTGCGACACGGACATGGGCGCACCGCACACGCAGAAAGTTCTCAAGCAGTTTCCGAACGTCCCGCGCTTCCAGGATTTCCGGCAGATGCTCGACAAGATGGGCAAGGACATTGACGCGGTGAGCGTGGGGGTTCCGGACTTCTCGCATTTTCCCATCGCGATGCTGGCGATGTCGCAGGGCAAGCACGTCTATTGCGAAAAGCCCATGGGCCACAGCTTCCGCCAAGTCGAGCTGATGATGGCGGCGGAAAAAAAATACAAGGTCGCGGCACAGATGGGCAACCAGGGCCATTCCGAGGCGAATTATTTCCAATTCAAGGCGTGGGTGGATTCCGGCATCATCAAGAACGTCACCAAGATCACCGCCTTCATGAACAACCCGCGTCGCTGGCACGGCATGAAGGTGGACGGCCTCCTGCCCGAACAGCCCATCCCGGCCACGCTCGATTGGGAAACCTGGCTCGCGACCGCGGAGGAACACAAATACAACAAGGGTTACATCAACGGCGACTGGCGTTCGTGGTTCGATTTCGGCAACGGCGCGCTCGGCGACTGGGGCGCTCACATCTTCGACACCGCGCACGAATTTTTGCACCTCGGTTTGCCGACGGAAGTCGAGGCGGTGAAGCTGGACGGCTACAGCCCGTTTATTTTTCCGCAAGCCTCGACGCTCGCGTTCCGTTTCCCCGCGCGCGACACGATGCCGCCGGTGGAACTTACCTGGTATGACGGCCAGGAAAATTTGCCGCCGTTGCCCGATCACATGGGCGAATCCGTGGTGGACTCGGACATCCCGCCGCCATCCAAAGGCGCGGCTGTTCCCGACAGCAAGAAACGTCCGCCGGGCAAAGTCATTTACAGCGAAGGCCTCACGTTCAAAGGCGGTTCGCACGCGTCGTCGCTGAAAATCATTCCCGAAGCCAAGGCGCGCGACATGGAATCGAAACTGCCGGTCGTGCCAAAGAGTCCATCGAATCATTGGGCGAATTTCTTGAAGACGGTCAAGGGCGAGGAGAAATGCCGCTCATCCTTTGCCGTGGCCGGGCCGCTGTGTCAGGCGATGGCGCTCGGCATCGTCGCCCAGCGCGTGAATGCCAAGCTCGCGTTCGACCCAACGACGAAGCAGATCACGAATCACAAAGTCGCCAACGGCCTGCTCGACGGCGTGCCGCCGCGCAAGGATTGGGAACAGTTTTACAAGCTGTGAGGCGGACGGCCGTCCGACGACACGCGAACCCGCAAAACGCGCGAACCCGGATTCGCTGCCAAAAGCGTGGTGAAAAAGGCGGGACAGGCAGGCCCCGCATGTCTGTTCCAAGCCAGCACGGAAACCGCAGTTGACCTCGCCACCGCCGCGGGTAGTCTCTGGCCATGTTCAAGCCCATCCTTTTTCTAGCCGTAGGTTTGTCACTCGCCACCAGTCCCGCCGCCCTGGCCGCCGAGGGGCCAAAACCTTTGCGGGCCTTGTTGATCACCGGCGGCTGCTGCCACAATTACGCATTCCAGGCGGCGGCCCTCACGAACGCGGTGGGCAAACTGGCGGCGGTCGAGTGGACCATCGTGAACCAAGGCGGCACGGGCACCCGGGCGGAAATTCCCCTCTACGACAATCCCGACTGGGCCAAGGGCTTCGATGTGGTGATTCACAACGAGTGCTTCGCCGACACGACCAACACCGCCTACATCCGCAGGATCACGAGCGTTCACGCAGCCGGGGTGCCGGCGGTTGTGATTCACTGCGCGATGCACACCTACCGGACGACGGACATTGATGACTGGCGGAAGTTTCTCGGCGTGACCAGCCGCCGGCACGATCATCAGGGCAAATATCCGGTCAAGCCGGTGGCCGCCGATCATCCGATCATGAAAGGCTTCCCCGAAAGCTGGGTCACGCCGATGGATGAACTTTACGTCATTGAAAAACTCTGGCCGGACGCAAAGGCGCTGGCGACTTCCGTGAGCGAGCAGGATGGCAAAACCTATCCCGTGGCGTGGATCAATCAGTCTGGCAAAGCCCGCGTCTTCGGCACCACTTTCGGTCATTCCGACGACACCTGGCGCGATCCGGTTTTTCTCCGCTACGTTTCGCAGGGCGTGCTATGGGCGGCCGGGCGATGGGAGCAGTAAGCTGGGCTTTGGTATTGCAACCAACAAACTCCCGTCAATGAGAATTCCGGTTCAATGGTTCACAGCGGCATTGGTTGCCGGAATCACGCTGGCAAATTCATCTTCTTCTGGTTTCTCCCTCCTCGGGCCTTACGAACCGTGGATGACTGCAAGGAATGGTTTTCGAAGAGATGGCGACATCGGGGGGCCGATGGATGCTGGCAGCGAATATCGGTGGAACATTCCGGTCGTGACGTACGGATTTGACCGATCCTTTTTGGATTTTTTCGGGTCGAAGGGCGTGGCGGCGGTCGAGAGTGCCATCAAAATCATCAATGATCTCCCGCCCGCGTCCGGCATTGTCCTGACCAATTATCCAGCCCAAAGCCAGCGCCTCAATTATCAGGCCCAAGCTCTGGGTTTGATGGATCTGAAATCACAAACACTGGCCTTGCTGCTGGAGCATCTGGGGTTGGCGCAGCCACGGCGAAGCATTTTCAATCTGCGCCGCTGGGATCCGAGTTTCATAAATTCAGCTGCGTTGGAATCGCTTTTTGGACCGTTTACTTCCGCAGAAACCGACTGGCCTCCAGATGCAGTTCCAAACCTGATCACTGAAAGAAACTATGATCCACTAACCTTCGCCGCCAGTCATTATGTGAACGAAACTTTGTTGAACGGGTTGGTCTTTTGGAGTGGCCCTCTGACGAACGCTTACCCAAGCGTCGCGGGCGTGACGGCATACACGGATCAGGTTTTTGACGGTGGGCAAACCGCTGTCGCTGACAATTCTTTCAAAATCGTTTCCGACAACTACATACTTGTTCCAAACGATTTCAATTTCTGGCTCGTGCCCGGCCTCCCGCTTGTTCCGGCGGGCATTGTCGGTGGTTATTATACGGGATTGACGCGCGATGACGTTGGCGGTTTGCGCTACCTCTTGAGCAAAAACAATGTGAACTACGAGCACTTGTTGCCAGGTGTGCGCGCCAAAGTGAATGGAGCCTGGCGGCAGGGAGTGGAAAAGATCAGATTTGTCCGTCATCCCTACGAGACAAGGTCCGACTGGTTTCCACCAAAACGATACGAGTTTGTTGACACTTACATCGCCCACGGTCGCGTCCTGACACAAAAAGTTTCACGCACAGTTACGCAGCCTGATTTTATTTTTTGCGCTGGTGACACGGGAGAAAGACATCCGTTCGCTTCACTGTATGCCCGAAGCGGCACGACCAATTGGATTAAAAATGCCCCTTTGAATGGAAGCGCCACCGCCGGACCGGGAGTGATTCGCCCGCCTGTTAAAATCACCTTTCAAAAACTTGGCCCCACGATATTCACCCATGAATCATTTGAATCCTCGATCTTTGAACACGCATGGGGTTCTTTCGATGGCTCAACGAATGACCCAGTGGTTTTCCCTGATCAACCACGAACGGGTCGTAACCAATTTACTTTGCGGCTGCGTTTTTACGATTTAACCAATGGAGCGCGAGAATTAACCAACCATACCTGGCACTTGAAAATCCCCGTCGGCCAAACGGCGGCGCTGCAACTCTCCACGAATCAGACGGATTGGACAACACTTGCCACGGTGGCCAACTCCGGTGCGGTGACGGAGTGGTTTTATTATGGGAGGGACAATCCCCATAAATTTTTCCGAGTGCTGGCAGAATGACCAGTTGGTCAGTGTTTCGCTTAACCTCCGAGCGTCGTCGGATCGGTCACATCACCCTTGTTGTAGTCCACGTATTTCTCCGTGAGATCGGCGGCGTACATCACGGCTCCGGCTTTCCCAAGATTCAAGTTGATGTGCAGATCAAACTCCAGCGGCGCGGTGGCGGCACAAAGTTCCTTGAACGTCGCCTTGGTCGGCTGGCCGCGCTTGAGGCTCCAGAGAATTTTCTTCCCGCCCGGTGCGCTGTAACCGATGTCCACCTTTTCTTCCACGACCGTCGCCGCGCTGTAACCGATCGCGTCAATGATGCGGCCCCAGTTTGGATCGCCTCCATGCCAGCTTGTCTTCACCAACGCGCTGTTGGCCACGGCCCGCGCAGCGGCATCGGCATCCTGAATCGTCTTCGCGCCGCGCACCCGAACCGTCACCACGCGGTGGACGCCCTCGCCGTCGCGGACAATTTTCTTGGCGAGCTCAAGGCAGACGTGATTGAGCGCAGCCTGAAAGATTTGGAATTTGGAATTTGGAGTTTGGAGTTTCTCGTTTCCCGCCAGTCCATTTGCCAGCACCAACACCGTGTCGTTCGTGCTCATGTCGCCGTCCACGGTGATGCGATTGAAACTTTGCGCGGTGGCCGCCTGCAAAGCCGCCTGCAAAGCCTTCGCTTCAATGGCCGCGTCGGTGGTGATGAAACAAAGCATGGTTGCATGCAGCCCGCCGTGCGGCAACGCGGCGGGTCGCGCACCGGTCGCGCTCATGCCGGGCTGAATCATCCCCGCGCCTTTGCAGATACCGCCAATGCGGACCGTCTTGCCGCCGAGCTTGAATTCCACCGCGATCTCCTTCGGCTTGGTGTCGCTGGTCATGATGGCTTCCACCGTGTTCGTCGCGTGTTCCAAGGTCGAGCCGAGTGCCATGCCCGCTTCGATGATGCCCGCGCGCACGTTGTCCATCGGCATCGTCACGCCGATGCGCCCGGTCGAGCCGACCAGCACGGAACCCTTCGGCAACAGCAGCGCCCGCTCGGTGAAGCTCACCATCTCCCGCGCGTCGGCCATGCCCTGTTTGCCGGTGCAGGCGTTGGCGTTGCCGGAATTCACGACCACGGCGCGCACGGTCCCGCGCTTCACGCGCTCGACACAAACCTTCATCGGCGCGGCGCAAACCTGGTTCGTGGTGAACATGTCGGCGACTGTCGCCGGTGCGTCCGACATAATCAGCGCGAGGTCGCGCTTCTTGCCTTTCTGCGAACCTTTG
>JANPGB010000456.1:0-15703 GCA_031423695.1 Verrucomicrobiota bacterium | reverse complement strand
CGGGATGATGCCCATCTGCGCCATGCCGGCCTGGAAAATGTTCGTGCCGCCATACATGTCCTCGATGGAAAAAATCGGGATGCCCTGCTGTCCGTCTTTCCACGTGTTCTCGTAATTGACCTCGACCGCGAGGGAATTTTTGTTCGCGCTGATGACGATGTCCTTGTGGAATTTTTTCGGCAGCGCCTTGAACTCGTCCTTCACGATGGCGAGCAACTGGCCGAGCGGCCTGGTCATCACCTGCGGTTTGTCGCGGAGAATTTTTAGCGCAGCAATGAGGCCGACGAGCGCTTCCTTGCCGGGATCGTTCGTGACGTAAGCGGCCTTGCCGTAGGAATAGCCCGTGCCGAAACGGTCCGAGTGATAACCGAGCGCGCGGCGGATGGGCACCATCACGTCCTCGCGTCCAATGATGAGGCCGACGGTCGGTGCGCCGGAGGATTTGTCCATGGAATACGCCATCACGTCCGCGCCGAGTTTGCGCGGGTCGGCACCGATGAAGGGCGTGCCCCACGCGTTGTCCACGATGTAAGGCACGCCGTATTCCTTCGCGAGCTTGGCGAGGCCGGTCTGCAACAGCGGTGTGCCGCCCGCGTCTTGATCGCCGTAGCCGTAGCCAACGCTGTCGTAGCCGAGCGAGGAAAATGCTGTGAGCGAGGACGCGTGCCGCGCGGCGGTCTTCTCGATGCGCGCCAAAGTTTTCTTCGCGTCGGTGTTCGCGAGCAACGCCGCCGGATGTTGCTTGATGCCGTGGATTTCGTAGCGCGCACCTTCGAGCGGAACGAAAATCGCGTCGGTGTTGTCGAGCCGTTTGCCGGAGAAGCCGAGTTCGCCCGCCGTCACGCCACGGTCGGCGAACAAATCCTTGTAGCGCGGCGGAAACGGGCGTCCGTAACCGCCGTGATGATGCAGATGCCGCTCGAACGGCGCGAGGTAGCGGGCGCGGTAATTGTCGCCGCGACCGGTCATCGGCGGACTGGCGAGACAGTCGAAGCTCGTCCACAGCGCGGCCTCGCAGGTGTTCGTCGGCGCGGCGTCGAAGCCGTCGCCATAAACGTCCTTCACGATCTCGCGGATCTCCTCGATGAGAAATTTATTTTCCACGACCTTGCGCGACGCGGCTTCGATGGCCTTGCCGACCTCGGTGGTCAGCAGCGCGTGGCAGCTCGACACCGCGCCCGTGAGGCCGATCTGACCTTTCATCTCCGGCGTGATACCGATCTCATCGGCAAATTTCTTCGCCTCGCCGTAGATAATCGCGATGTTCTTGTGGAGTTCCTTGTAGAGTTGGAAACGATATTTGTGGGGCATAATTTTATTTTGGGTTGTTGAGAAAATTTTCCGGTGGCGCAGCCGGAGCGCGGCGCTCACGCCGCTTCAGCGCACGATGGTTTGAGGCGGCAAAATTAAATTGGACGCGATGTTCAATACAGACATCGAAGCGGCGTGAACGCCGTGCTCCACTCACTCGAATGCTTCGTGCGCCGGTTTTGAATCCCAAAGGGATTCCGTCTTTCAGCCCAGGGTTGCGAGTCGGCGAGCTACCCTGGGTTACGCGAGCGAACGTTATCAACCCTGGAGGGGTTGCGGCATCGGCTGCGAACCAACGCCACCGTGACACAACCCCGTTGGGGTTGAAATCATTGGCGGAGGCCACCCAGGGTAGCTCGTGCCTAGCAACCCTGGGCTGGACGCTGCAACCCCGTTGGGGTTGACTGACGACATTTTTGAAATGGCATTTCATGGCTTGGATGATTTCAACGATTGAACGCACGCCGCGTAGATGCTGGCGGCGTCAATTTTGTATTCGCGGTAAAGATCGGGCACCGTTCCGGACTGGCCGAAGCCGACGACGCCAAGCGGAGTCGTGGGCGCATTCAACGCCGCACCAATCCACGCCATGCTGTGCGGGTGGCCATCCACAACAGTCACGACGGGAACGCTGCGCTCAGTGGCAGATAATAGTTCTTCGAGCAAATGACTTTGCTTGGCCGCGCCGGAAAGCGCCGCGTGCTGCACGCTTTGAAATTCACGATACAGCGGGCCCGCGCCAGTGACGTTGAAGACGTTCGCGAAAACTCCCTGCTCCAAAAGCTTGCGGCTCGCGGCCACGGCTTCGGGAATAATCGCGCCGACGGCAAAAATGTGAGCGACATTTTTCCCCGGCTGATAATTTTCCTCGCCGCTGCGGTCCACGAGGCGATATGCGCCGCGGATGATTTGCTGACGTAATTTTTCCCGTGCGGCCGCATCGGCCGGCAGATACAACAGCGATTGATCCACCGGCTTGCTCGTGAGGCGCAGATAGGTCGAGTCCTTGCGCGTGCGGATGTTTTCCAGCCCGGCCAGGAGAATCCATTCGAGCTCCTGACCGAAGCACGGTTCGTAGGTCGAGATGCCCGGCAGTTCGATGCCGATGGAGCCGGTGATGGTGGATTGATGCGCGCCGCCTTCCGGCGCGAGCGTGATGCCCGACGGCGTGCCGACGACGATGAACTTCGAGCCGGAATAAACGCCGTAGTAAAACGCGTCCAGCCCGCGCGGCACGAAACAGTCGTATAACGTGCCGATTGGGAAAAGCAGATTGCCATTCGCCTCGTGCGAGAGGCCGAGTTGCCCGAGCGCCATGAAGAGATTGATCTCTGAAATGCCGAGCTCGATGTGCTGGCCGGTGGTCGTTTCTTTCCACGCAAACACGCCGGCCTCCGATTCCTCTGGCAAGAATTCTTTTTCGAAGCGCGACCAGACCCCGTTCGCATTGATCCATCCGCCGAGGTTGGTGGAACTCGCCACGTCTGGGCTGCACGTCACCACGCGTTTGGAAAGTTCCGGCAACTCGCGAGCGAGCGAAGTCAGAATGCGCCCAAAAATCTGCTGCGTGGACAGACTGCCGGAATAGCTCCCACTAAGGCTTTTCGGAATGGTCAAACTTACCGTGATGTTTTTTTCAGACGCAGAAGGTTTGAGACGGCGGCCAGCCGTTTCGCAGAGTTCGCCCGCTTCACTTTCGGCAACAAAGCCATCCCAGATTTCATCCTCCGAAATTTCCAGCTTGGCGCGCAGCTCTTCCATCTGTTCCGCGTTCAGCAGCAATGAATGGTTTTGCGGATGACCGACGGACGGCAGCATCCAGCCTTTCAAGGTGTAGGCGAAAATCACCGTCGGGCCGGGGCGCGCATCGGCCTTGGCGAACGCCTCGCGCAGTTCGGCGAAATCGTGCCCGCCGAGATTGCGGAACAGCTCCTGCAATTCCGTGTCGCTCCACGCGCCGAGCAGCGCGGAGATTTCGCCGGGATGCCGGCTCAGGCGCGGCAGCCATTCGCGCAGGCGCTTGGGCGGGAGGCGGAGCAGCTTCTGATACGCCTCGTTGCTCAAATCGTCGATGCACTCGCGGAACAGTTCGCCGTTTGGCAATTGAAACGCAGCCTGCAACTGCTTTCCATACTTCGCCTCCAGCACGCGCCAGCCGTTCGCCTTGAACATCTCGCGCCAGCAATGCTCGCGGATACCGGGAATCACGCGATCCAAACTCTGGCGGTTCACGTCCACCACCCAGAGGATATTTTTCAAACCCATCAACGCGGGCTCGGCAATGGCTTCCCACACCGCGCCCTCGTCCAGTTCGGCGTCGCCGACGAGGCTGACGTAGCGGCGCTCACGGCAAACTTCCGCGCCGAAGTGCATCCGCACATACTCCTCGGTCATCGCGGCAAAATTCGTGGCCGTCGCGCCGAGGCCCATCGAGCCGGTGGAGAAATGCGGGCCGTCCGGGTCTTTCGTGCGGCTGGGATACGACTGCAATCCCTTGAACGCGCGCAACTCCTTCAAAAATTTTCCATCGAGATTGCCAAGCAGAAATTGTAGCGCGTGATACACCGGCGAGGCGTGCGGCTTGACGGCGAGTTTGTCCCCGGCGCGCAGGTATTCAAAAAGGAGGCAGGTGAGAATCGTCACCGTGGAAGCGCTCGACGCCATGTGGCCGCCGACCTTCACGCCCGCCACCAGGCGCGTCTGGTTGGCGTGATGAACCATCTGCATGGCCAGCCACAGGGCGCGGTTTTGAATCCGCAACAGTGCTGCCTCGCCAAGGGCCGGCGATTTTGGGGTCGCTTTCTTCATGGGCACTGCGATTACAGCCTTGCCGCCAACGGCAGGCCTGAAACATCAACTCCCGAGGAACTTGATCTTACTGCCGACGGAAATCTTCAGCTGTGGACCGGTCTGGCGTCGCTGCACCCCAATGACGATGTTGAGGTGGTTCGGTGCGTGCGTCTCGTCGAAGCCGAGGATTTTGCCGACCGGGTTCTCATCCACGAACAAGGTTTCGCCGACGAGCAGGCAGCCGCCGCGCGTTACTTCAAAAAACGCCAGGTAAGCGATTTGGTTGGCGGTGGTGCCGGGCTTTTGCTCCACCTCGTCGGTGGCGATGAGTTCGTGGATGGAATGCTTCGGCAGCGCGCGCGAGTAGGTGGACATCAGTTGCAAGCCGCGCGACTCGTGGGTGGAGTCGAGCACCGTGACCACCTCGCCCTCGACCGGCCGGTTCGCGGCATAAGTCGCCAGCGTCACGAAACGGGTGGTGTCAATGGTTGTCAGCGGCGGAGGCATGTGTTGAAAATCCAAAGACATTTTGCGTCGGGCAGCACCACTTCGCAACCGCAACTTGCGGAAGCACCTTTTCGCGGCGGTCAAGCCAGGGCGACCCACCAATTCTTCAAGCTCCGCTTAACCCGCCTGCTGCCAATCTGGACTCCTCGTTCCGAGTGCCCTGAATCAAGGCTCGGCAAGAATCTTCGCACGCTGCTGGTGATATTCTTCGGAGGAGATTTTATCGGCCTTGTATTGTTCGAGCAATGTTTGCAGCGCCATTTCTTTTGTGGCCGGCAGGTTGGAGGCCGGGCCTTCCAAAGGCGTGAGCGAAACCGCCGCTTCAACTTTGGCGGCGGGTTTTGTCTTTTTCACCGGCTTGGCTGCCGTGACCGCCTTGGCCGGCTTGGCAGTGGCGGCGTTGGCACGGGCGTTGGCGGAAGCCGTGGCGCGGGCAGCGGCTTGCGCTTCGGCCTTGGCTTTTTGGGCCGCCTCGGCTTGGGCCTTCCTGGCCTTGGCCGCTTCGGCTTGTTCGGCTTTCTTTGCCGCGGCTTCACGGGCTTTGGCGGCGCGGAGGTCGGCGGCGGTGGGGGCGGCCGCTTTGACTTCGGTGGTGACGGCAGGCGTGACCACGGTGGTCACTGGCGCGGATTCAGTCATGGGTTGATAGGCCGGTGGTGGGACCGGCGCCTCGTGCCCGACCGGGATGGCGGTGCTCTTGTGACTCTGCAATTCGGCCATACGAGCGCGGTTGGCCTGGCGGGCTTGTTCAATCAAGTTCGGGTCGGCTCCCTCCGGCATCGTGAACGGTGCCGGGGCTGCGGGGGCGGCGGCCCCGACGGGCTTGGGGGCGGCCGATTTGCTCTTGGAGATGGTTGGTTTTGGCAGCGGAGTCGGGGTGGGCACCGGGGTCGCGGGTTGGAGTTCCGGCTGGGTTTCGCCAGCGTGCACAGGGCCTTTCAACTCCCGCATTTTTTCCTGCAATGCCGCACGGGCCGCTGCCTGGGCGGCAGTGTCCTCGGCGCGCAAATAGACGGGGCAGGCGGCGGCGGTCAGGACGCAAGTCAGGAGAATGGCTTTGAAAATCTGCATGGGGCTTTTATAGCGCAACCAGCGGGGGCGATGCAACTGCTTTCACGCCACCCCGCCTAACCGTTCGTTCGCGCCAGCCGGCGCCACGCGCCGGGCAAGGGATAGCAGGCCACGGATTTAAAAATGACCCGGCGAACTTCCGGGCGGGAAATCTTGATCCGTTGCTGCGGATCAAGGACGTTGCCCGTGCGGAGGCGTTGAATGGTTTGCAAACCGATCAAGATCGGCCAGGCGCAAGCCAGGCGGACGCGGACGCAACTCCAGGGCAGCGTGTTCGTGTATTCCCAGCCCGCCGCCAAATGCGCTTCGGCCTGATCCAGCCAGCGATTGTAGAGCGGGCGCAGCTTGGTTTCGTTGACGGGGTCGCGCAAATCTTCCGGAGTCAATCCGATCTTGGCTAGGGCTTCGCGCGGCAGATAGCAGCGGCCATTTTTCAAATCCGCCGCGAGGTCGCGCAGGATGTTCACGAGTTGCAGCCCCTTGCCAAAACGCACGCCTTCTGCGAGTAATTTCGCGTCGTCTAACTGCGCAGCCGGGAAAACATGCGCGCGGCACATCTTCGTCCAGAACTCGCCGACGCAGCCGGCCACACGATAAGTGTAATCGTCCAACTCGGCCGCAGTGTCCAATGCGAGGAGCTTCGTGAGGGCGGGCGCTGGTGGATTCGAGCCTCCAAACCGGCGCAAATCCAGCTCCTGCCCCCCCGTGATGATGTCGAGGACGGTGCGCACCCTTTGCAGATCGGCGGGCAAAAGCGATTGCAGCAACGCGAGGCTGGCTTCAGTTTTTTCCAGCAGCACGCGCTCGGCCGGCAGGTTTTGCTGGCGGGCAAGTTCCCCGAAGTCCAACGGCGCAGCGCTGGTTCCAAGAATCCGTTCGCGCAATATTTGCAATGATTTTAGCCGCTGTTCGAGCGGGATGATTTCCGTGTCGGCGATGGTGTCCGTGGTGCGCGCGAGCAGATAGGCCAGGCCGATCTGGGGGCGGATGGATTTGGGCAGCACCCGCAGCGTGAGGTAGAACGAGCGCGAAACGTCCTTGAGCAGATTGGTCAACAGTTCATTCGGCGCGTGCGGCATCGGCGGAAATGAAACACGGATTCAACGCCAATGTCAGCACTGGATTCTTTGGTTGTAGGAGCCGACGTGAGGAGGCTCTAATTTCATCTGGAAAATAAATGAGACTCCTTACGTCGTCTCCTACCGGGTTAAGCGGACTTCTTCTGCACCCGTTTGGCAAAGCTGTCCACGCGGATCACGGCGCGTTTGTGCAGGCCACGGGCGATGAGTTCATGGCGGTCGCGCGCCTCGATTTGAAAACCAACCTGCGCGCCCTCGGCGGAAATGACGCGCACGGTGCAGGTGACCGGTGCGCCGAGCGGCGTCGCGGCCAGATGACGCAGCTCGATCTCAATGCCGACGCTGCGTTCGTCCGGCTCCAGAAACGGCGCGAGCATCTGGCGCGCGGTGCGTTCCAGCAGGCCGATCAACTGCGGGGTGCTCAACACCGCCGGCATTCCGTCTGTGGCGAAGTCAATGCAATGCCTGGTCTCGACGACGAAGGCCAGTTCGCCCGCCGTGCCGATTTTGGGAGGTGATTTCATTTGGTTTTACGCATCGGTGGTGGATCAGAACCCCACGAACTTCATGCCGTACTTGAGCCACAGCGGAATCGTGACGAGCGAAACCACCGCCGTGCTGAGCACTGCCCGCATGGCCGTGGGCGGGTCGCCCCGGTGAAGCTTCGCCAGCACGATGGGGAAAACCGCCGCCGGCATCGCCGCTTCGAGCACGAGCACATGCTGGTGTTCCACGGTCATGGGAATATATTTCGCCGCCACCAGAAACACCAATGGTAACAAGCCGATCCGCAGCAGCACAGCCGAGGAAATGATACGCCATCCGTTGGCAGAATGAAATTCGCCGAGGTGATCCGCCATGATTGCGCCGATGAGGATCAGCGCCAGCGGTATCGCGCAGCCGCCGAGCCAGTGCATGCCTGTGCCGACGACTTGCGGCACGCTCGTGTTCCGTCCGAGTGCGTTGAGCACGACCGCCAGCACGATGGCGATGAGCGGCGCGTTGATGAGTTTGCGCCAGTCGCGTCCAAGACTGCCTCCGGACAACAGCATCACGCCCAGCGTCCACATCGCCATCTCCACGCCGATGATGTGCAGAAACAGCACGCCCGCCGTGGCTTGATCGAACAGTAGCAACGCAAGTGGGAGCGGAATGTAACCGTAGTTGTGAATGCCCACCGTCAGCGCGAACGTGCGGCGCGCGACGGGTTCGCGCAAACCATGCAGCGGTCGCGCCAGGAATGCGATCCACATGCCAAGTCCGACCACGACATAACCAATCAACGGTGCCAGCAGCAGATTGCTCGGCTGCGACAGCGCCGGATTGCCCAGGGATTTGTCGAGGATGAGACACGGCAGCAGCACGTTCACGCAAACGCGCATCAGACTTTTATCCGCCTCCTCCGTGAGCCAGTTCAGTTTGCGGATGAGCACACCGAGTCCCATGATGGCGAAAACGGGAACGACGGCGTTAAGAATGGTCGCGGACTGATTCATCGCGTCAGCGCACTTCCGCTGACTGCCCGTGCGCGTCCAGGCCTTCCAACGTGGCGAATTTTCTCACGGCCGGCAGCGCCTTTTTCAGTGCCGCGCGGGAATATTCCACGACGCTGGTGCGGCGCTGGAACTGGTCCACGGTCAGACCGGCAAAGGATTTGCCGGCCCCATCGGTGGGCAGCGTGTGGCTCGGTCCGGCCACGTAATCACCAAGGACCGTCGGCGAAAAGTTGCCGAGGAAAATCGCGCCCGCCGTCAGGATGGCCTCGGAGACTTTGCGCGGTTGGCGCGTCATCACTTCGCAATGTTCGGGCGCGAGTTGGTTAGTCAGCGCCACGCCGTCGGCGAGGGTTTTCACCTGGATGAGCCAGCCGCTTTTCGCAAGGTCGGCTTCGATCAGGGCACGGCGGGAAAGTTTCGGCAGTTGCCGGGCGATTTCCTTTTCAACGGCCTTGAGCAGTTTTGCCGACGTGGTGACCAGCCAGACGCGGTGCTCGGTCGAACCGTGTTCCGCCTGGGCCAGCAAATCCGCCGCGGCAAATTTCGGATTCGCTGTTTCGTCCGCGAGCACCAGCACATCGCTCGGACCCGCCAGCAGATCAATGGCGACGTAACCGACGAGCAGCCGCTTGGCCATGCTGACATAGGCGTTGCCGGGGCCGAAAATTTTCTGCACCGGCCGGATCGTCTTGGTGCCGTATGCCATCGCTGCCATCGCCTGCGCGCCGCCGACCCGGTAAATCTCCGTCGCGCCCGCCGCGCGCGCGGCGAACAGCAGCGCTGAGTTGATCGAGCCGTCCTTGCCGCAGGGAGTGCAGACAACAATGTCCCGGCAGCCGGCCACCCGGGCGAGCGTGACGGTCATCAGCGCGGTGGAAACCAAGGGCGCGCTGCCGCCGGGAATGTAAACACCGACACGCTGGAACGGATCAAACTTTTCGCCGACCGTCGCGCCGTGGGAGTTTTTCGTCTGCCAGTTTTTCCGCAGCGATTTTCTGGCAAAGCCGGCGATGTTCTTTTCCGCCTCGGCCACGGCGGCGCGCAGGGCGGCGTCGGCCTCAAGCGACGCCGCCATGAACTCGGCCTGGGTGACGGCGAGCTGGTCGGTGGAGAGTTTGGCGCCGTCGAATTTCTCGGTGAACTCCAGCAACGCGTCGTCGCCACGGTTCTGGACGGCGTCGAGAATGGCGCGCGTGCGCTGCTCGATCACGGGGTCGAAAAGGCTGGAAGGCGCGGTGAGTTCGCGCAGGCGTTCGGGGAAGTTTTTGTCCGTGTGCCGGATGACTTTCATGCGGTGAGGCTAGGGGATGCCGTGGCCAAAGTCAAAACTGGGCGCGTGCGCGCACTCTTGAGGTGGGGGTTGTCGCGCGGCGACAACCCCGCCTGCGCGGAGCAGGCGACACGGCCTGGCAGCGCGTACGATTTGTCCCAAGCGTTGCACCGCTGAACGCGGCGCTGACTCCTCGCGGCGCGCGGAGTTCCACCACCCCAAGTCCCCCACGGCCGCTTGACGCGGGCCGGAATTTCAGGCCAAAGTCAGGGCATGTATCGTATTCTCGGAGCTGACGGCAGGGAGTATGGCCCCATTTCCGCCGAGCAGTTGCGCCGCTGGATCAGCGAGGGCCGCGCCAACGCCCAGACCCCGACGCGCGCCGAAGGCGACGCCGGGTGGAAACCGCTCGCGCAGTTCGCCGAATTTCAACCTGCCGCCGCGCCCAGCTGCCCGGCTCCATTTTCACCGCCCCGGTATGGGGCTGCGCGCCGGACGAATTCCTTCGCGGTTGCGGGGCTGCTGTTCGGGATTCTCTCCATCACAGGCGGACTTTGCTGCTACGGACTGCCCTTCCATATTCTGGGGCTGGTGTTTTCCCTTGTCGCCCTGGCGCAGATCAAAGGCAGCCCGGAAATTTACGACGGCCAGGGCATGGCCGTCGCCGGGCTGGTGCTTTCCATTCTCGGCCTGCTGGTGATGCTGGGTCTGATCAGCCTCGTCGCTTTCAGCTCCGCGTGGAAGGAGCCAGTTCATCATTTTCGCCGCCTCTGAAGCAGCGCCATGAACTCAGTCCCCCTCAAGAGAATAGGCTTGGCCGGCGGCGGCGTCCTGGCCGGCGCGCTGGTGGCGGTCCTGTTTCTCTGCGATCCCGTGCGGGTCCCAATTTATCCGCAATGTGTGTTTCACCGAGTGGCCGGGCTGGATTGCCCGGGCTGCGGCTCGCTGCGGGCGCTGCACGCCCTGTTGCACGGTGACCTCGCCGGCGCGCTGCATTTCAATTTATTCCTGGTGCTGTCGCTGCCGCTGCTCGCGGCGTTGGGTCTGCGTTTTGCCGGAACGAAAATGCGTGCCGAGCCGGCGGTGCGGGTTCGGCCGGCCTGGCTGTGGCTTTACCTCGCCGCGTTTCTGACGTTTGGAATTGTGCGGAACCTGCCGGGGCCGCTGTTCGCGGTGTTCGCGCGGTAGTTGCTTGCGCCCGGGCGCGGAATCGCTTAAAAAATCGAACCAACGACGAAGGGAACGGGCGACAACCTATGTATAAAATCATCGGCGCAGACCAAAAGGAATACGGGCCCATCAGCGGCGACCTCATCCGGCAGTGGATTGCCGAAGGCCGCGTCAACGCCAACACGCAGGCGCAGGCCGAAGGCGCGGCGCAATGGCAGCCGCTCTCGGCGTACGCGGAATTTGCCGCGGCATTGGGCATTTCGTCCGCTCCCCCGCCGTTTGCCAGTGGCGCGCCAGCGACGGCGCCCTTGGAGGAAATCTTGGGCCGCGATTACACCCTGGACATCGGCGGCTGCATCAGCAGCGCGTGGACTTTGCTGACCAACAATTTTGGCCTGCTGCTGGCCGGCGTGCTGATTTATTTCGCGATCGAATTTGGCATGGCGCTGCTGGGCGCGATTCCGTTCATCGGGCCGCTGTTCTCCCTGGCCAACCTGTTCATCGCCGGCGCGCTGGAAGGCGGGCTTTTCTATTTGCTCCTGCAAGTAATCCGCCGGCAACCCGCCACGCCGGGTGATGTGTTCGCCGGATTTCGCACCTGCTTCCTGCAACTGTTCCTTGGCCGACTCGTCTCCGCCCTGCTTGCGGGGCTGTGCCTGATCCCCGCCGTCGTCGTGGGCCTGGCGCTGCTGCTGCCCACGATCCTGCACCACCAACAGGTCACGCCCGCGAAGATTGTGATCGTTGTCGCGGTAGGTTTGCTATGCTTCATTCCCACGATGGTTTTGCAGACGAACTGGATTTTCACGCTGCCGTTGATCATTGACCGGAAGATGAGTTTCTGGCCCGCGATGCAGGCGAGCTGGAAAATGGTCGGCAAACATTGGTGGCAGATGTTTGCGCTGGTGATCCTGGTGGCGCTGATCAATGTGGTGGGCGTGCTGCTGTGCTGCGTGGGATTGCTGGTCACCATCCCGGTCGGCCTCGGCGCTTTGATGTACGCCTATGAATCTATTTTCTCCGCGGCCAGCCCTCCGGCCCGTTAGCCGTTCGGACGCGCGAAAAAGTTTTCTGGTCAACCAATTGGCCACGCCCGGACTGGGTTCCCTGATGGCGGGCCGGTATGTGGCCGGGAGCGGACAACTGCTGCTGGCCTTGGCGGGATTCGCACTGGTGACAGCGTGGTTTGCGATGAACATGATCAGCCTGTACCGCCAGATGGAAGGCGATCCCCAGCCAAAGCCCTACGCTTGGCTCGGCCAGTGGGGCGCGCTGATTTTCGCCGCCGCTTGGTTGTGGGCGCTGGGAACGAGCTTCAGTTTGCTGCGGCAGGCCAAGGCCATGGAAGCCGGCGCGTTGAAAAATATCCCACCCCGGATTGAAGACGTTTCGGGCGACCCGGCAGATTGACAACGGTCCGGCGTGGAAAAAAAGAAAGGTTCAACATGTATAAAATCATCGGAGCAGACGGCCAGCCTTACGGGCCGGTCAGTGCGGAACAAATCAAACGCTGGATCGTGGAGGGCCGCGCGCGTTCGGAGACGCTCGTCCAGGCTGAAGGCGCGCCGGACTGGAAACCACTCGCCACTTTCCCCGAACTGCTCGCGAGCCAGTCCCCCCCGCCGCCCATCGCGCCTGTGCCGCCGGGCCCGGGATACGTCCCCGGCAACGTCGCGGCGCGCGCCTCCAACAAGGTCGCCGCCGGCATCTGCGGCATTCTGCTTGGCGGATTCGGCGTGCACAAATTCATCTTGGGCTACACCGGCGCGGGCCTCATCATGCTGCTCGTCTCGCTGCTGACCTGCCTGATGGCGTACCCGATATTTCACATCATTGGCCTGATCGAAGGGATCATCTACCTGACCAAGTCCGACGAGGAATTCGTGCGGATCTATGTGGACGGACGCAAGGAATGGTTTTGACGTGACGCCGCTGCCGGACTGTGACAAGGCTTGTGCATGGCGAAACTCAACCTGACGCAAATCAAGACCGCGCTGACCGCCGTGCCGGCCTGGAAAAAGCAAGGCGCGACCATCACCCGGCTCCATCAGTTCAAGGATTTTCCAGCCGCGATCAAGTTCGTCAACGCCGTCGCCCGGCTGGCGGAAAAAGCCGGGCACCATCCGGACATCGACATCCGCTGGAACAAGGTCACGCTCACCCTCACCACGCACGATCAGGGCGGCCTCACGGAAAAGGATTTTGCCCTCGCGCATAAATTCGACGGGCTTTAAGTCCCCGCACTCGCAACCCACCTTTTTATTTCATGGCCGCCACCGCAATCCAGGACGTTCAGACCCTTTTCAAAAAGCATTTCCACCACACCGCCGCGCAGACCGTGTGCGCGCCGGGCCGGCTGGAGCTGCTCGGCAACCACACCGACTACAATGACGGCCTGGTCATGGCGCTCGCCGTGGACCGCTACATCGTCATCGCCGCCGAGCCGCGAAATGACGGGAAGATCGAGCTGGTCTCCTCGCTGTTTCCGCAGCCCGAAATTTTCCCGGCCAACGAGTTCAAAAGAAATCCCGCCGCCTCGTGGGCGGACTACGTCAAAGGCACGCTGCAACAGCTGCACCAGCGCGGCGTGCATTTCTCCGGCTTCAACGCCGCGATTCACGGCACAATCCCGATGGGCGCCGGCATGAGCAGCAGCGCCGCGCTGGAAGTCGCCACCGGGCTCATCGTCCGGAAACTGTTTCCCTTCACGCTCACCCCCGGCGGACTCGGCGCCGCGCCGGCGCGCGACCGGAAAGGCGAATTGCCGCCCCTCACGCCGGTCGAGCGGCTGGAGTTTGCCAAGCTCGCGCAGGCGGCGGAGAACCAGTTCGTAGGCGTGAAGTGCGGCATCCTCGACCAGATCGCCTCCCTCTTCGGCAAGGCGTCCAGCGTCATTGACATCGACTGCCGCTCGCTCACCGTCGAAAACCCGCCGATGCCCGGCGAGGCCATCATCGTCTGCAACTCCGGCGTGAAGCACGAGCTGATCGGCGGGGAATACAACGAGCTGCGCCAGAATTGTGAAAACGCCGCGAAGAAACTCGGCGCGAAATTTCTGCGGACGGTGGAGCTCAAACAAGTTGAAGCCGCCAAATCAAAATTGTCCGAACGCGAATACGCCTGCGCGCACCATGTCGTTTCCGAGATCGCCCGCGTTGTCGCCGGTGCCCGCGCGCTGCGCGAAGGTGATCACGCGCAATTTGGCCAATACATGTTTCAGAGCCACGCCAGTTCACGCGATCATTTGAAGAACAGCACCACGGAGCTGGACGTGCTCGTCGAACTGGCGCATCAACATTCCGCCTGCCTCGGGGCGCGGCTGACCGGCGGCGGTTTCGGCGGCGCGACCATCAACCTGGTGAAATATCACGAGGCGGAAAGCTTCATCGCCCACATGACGCGCCAATATGAGCAGGCGCTCGGCATCAAGATGGCTCCCATCGTCTGCCAGATCGTGGACGGCGCGGCGTGAGGAAACTGGAAGCCGGAGGAGGGGGGCCGCCGCCGTCCGCCATGCGAAGTGCATGTTGGTGGCGCCTGAGCCGCGCGAAGTATTCTGGAATGCGCAGCCCTCGGGCGCTTTCCGGCATGAGGAAGGCACAAATGGGGCATGGCCGGTGGGTTGAACGCTCAACCTCGCCTTTCAGCCTAGCCCACGTTCCGCCGCTGGCTTACTTCACGCGGAAATCAATCTCCCGGCCTTTCCAACACTTCACGCCGGTTTTGAAGAGACCAAGATGCCAGCGCCAGGACATGCCGTAGTAAGGATTGTGCGTCGGCCAGAATGACAGGATGTCCACCTTCGCGGCCTTCGCCATCTCCACGGCTTGCGCGATGTGATCGGGGTGGTCGTTCCAATTGAAGAGAAGATATTTCCACTCGATCACCGGCTCGGCCACGCCACGGGCGTTGCGATAGGCGACAATTTCCTTCATCGCTTTGTAAGCCTCGTCAAATTTACTGCGGTGCATGTATTTTCCGAGCATCTCGTTGCTGATGCCGTGCAGCGAAAACAAGATGTGGCTCACGCTCAACGCCGCCTCGCGCTTGGCGTCGGTGTTGAGCAGCACGCCGTTGGTGGAAATCACGATGCGCGCCTTGGGATTCTTGGCGCGAAGCATCGGCAGTTCCTGGCAGACGTTCGGCGAGAGAAACGGTTCGCCGAGGTTGAGATAAAAAATCTGCTCCATGCCGAGTCGGGCGGTGAGGTCGGCCATCTGGGTCATCTGATCCAAAGGCATCTGCAACTGCTTCTCCACCCGGATGGCCGCCGCGCCCTCCCGCGCGCAGCCGATGCAGTCTACGTTGCAGCGCACGGTGTTTTCCAAAAGGATGCCGCGATGGGGCAGGTTGATCTTCGGCGGCGCTGCGTTGGCGGCGGCCAATCGTTTCAAGTCGCCGCAACGGGAACACGTGTCAATCGGGATTTTGCCCTTGGCCAGTTCGTCACGAAATCTTTGCGCGGTGGGACCGAACCAGATTTCCTCGAACGTATTCTTCCGCAAGTCGCCGATGTGGCCGTCGCCTTCGTAATCCTGGCAGTTGCAGGAGACGGTGCGGTCGGAGTTGATGGTGATGTTGTATTCGGATTCGCCGGCGAGGGCGTTGCAGTAATAGCCGCGCCCGGAAATTTTTGCGCGCAGCTCCAGCCAGCGCGTCACCAAGCGACGGACCACATCGCTGATCTGCCAGTTGAAGCGCGTCTTCGGATTGCTGATGGACTTGCTCAGCGATGGGGCCGGGTTCGACATGGAAAAAGGTTACGTGCGGTTGAAGATTCGTGAAAGTTAAAACTGGGCGCACTAGTTCAACAGCCGGTACCAGTTGTCGCGCTGATGCGGTTCGTAGCCGAGGTCTTTGATGAGGCGCTGCATGTCGCCAACCGTCATGCGAAAGGTGGTGCCAGCTTGCGAGACAACATTCTCCTCGATCATGATGCTGCCGAGATCGTTCGCGCCGAACTTCAACGCGACCTGACCAATCTCCAGTCCCTGAGTGACCCAGGAGCT
>JANPGB010000455.1:0-21646 GCA_031423695.1 Verrucomicrobiota bacterium | reverse complement strand
CGAGCAAACCCCGGACGCCGAAGAAACGCATCTGGTGATGGAGCAGGTTATCAATTACGTGCCGGACGTGCTGGAGACCTGCGGCCTGGAAGCGACGCAAAAATATCTGCTCTCACCGCTCTGCCTGGCGGCGGCGCGCGACGGTGCGGGCATTGATCTGCGGCGGGTGAACACGGCGCTGGTTGCCGCGAAACGCCGGGGTGCGTTGGACGGTTCGCATTTGATGGGCGCGCTGAACAAGGAATTTCTCCGCAAGAAAAATCTCGATGGCCTGGGTTTTGGACTTTCCGATTACATGGCAGTGCAGGGTTTCATGGTGCGGCGGACGGACCTGCTGATGACCTCGATGAAAACATCGCCCCCGCAATTGGCGGCGGCATAAAAAATGACCAGTCTGGCGACCAAATTTTTGATTCTCGGTGGCGTGACTTTGATCCTGACGCTGCCGCTCGTATTTCGCGCCATTCCGATGAACCGCTTCTACGGTTTTCGGACGAAGGCCGCGTTTCAATCGGAACAGAACTGGTACGAGATCAATGCGCGCGGCGGAAGAATGCTGGCGTGCGGCTCGCTGGCAATCCTGCTGGCCGGAGTGGTGGGGTTGTTTGTGCCGGAAAAGCACACGCTGATTTACATCGCGGGCGCGCTCATCGTGCTGGCGGCGGCGATTGTGATTCCGCTGGTGAGATTTATGGCGTGGCAAAAGCGGTTTGAATCTTGACTGCAGCAGTGGCCGAGAAATGGGTGGCCTATGGAAGAACAAAACCTTAAAGCTTGTGAAAACTCAACGTGATTTCTTTATTGCGCGGAGACGGGTGATGGCAAGGAAGGCGGCGCGTCTCCGTTGTTGGAGCTTCATGCTAGGCGTCTTTGTTTGTGCCGTGGTGCCGGGGCTGTCACTGCTTTCCGCCAACGCCGCCTGCATTGTCCCCCCGTCCGGACTGGTAAGCTGGTGGAGCGGCAACGGAACATTCTCGGATTCGGCGGGTGGCGGCAACATTGGTTCCCCCGGCGGCGCATTGGCGTTCGCTCCCGGCGAAGCCGGCGGGGCGTTTTCATTTGACGGCTCCACTGCCTACGTGCAAGTCGGTCCGCAACCTTCGCTGAGCGTCGGCTTGACCTGCTCGTTCGAGTTTTGGATTTATCCCACCGGCCCCGGCTCCGGCGGAAACGCGGGCGGCATCATCGTCAACAAGGAAAATGAATATGAAGTCGCCCGCTGGAGCGACGGCAGCATCCAATGGGCGTTCGCCAACACCGCGCCCGGCTTTGCCTGGATCAACACGGGGGCCAAAGCTCCGACGAACGTGTGGACTCACATCGCCGTGACCTACACCAACGGCATTGTCAAAACCTATACCAATGGCGCGCTCGCTCAAACCTACAATGGTTCCGGCGCAATTGTGGCCGCAGCAAATGATTTCCGCATCGGCGGACGCCAGAGCACCAGCCAGTACTTTCAGGGACTCATTGACGAAGTCAGCGTTTACAATCGCGCGCTTGATTCAACGGAAGTCGCCGGCCTCTTCAACGCGGGCAGCGCCGGCAAATGTGGCGGACCCGTGACCTCCGGCGGGCTGGTTCCTTACTTCACGGATTTTGAAAGTGGCATTGGTTCTGAATGGGGCCTGAACGCTCCCAACCGCCAAGAAACTCTTGGCTTCACCAGTTTCTCCGGCCGGTTTGGAAATGTCTCCCAGACTCTATTCCTAGGAAATCTGGTTCCCGGTCAGGCCTACACCGTCGGCTTCGATTTATACGCGCTGGATTCCTTGGATGGAAATGGCGGCGGCGATTTCTTTAATGTGGCGGTCAACGCGGTCCAGGTTTTCCATTACACCTTCAGCAACTACAACGGCAATCCGCCCAACAGCCCGCAAAGTTTTCCCGGTCTGCCGGACGAGGGCCGGGCCAATTTCGGATTCCAACCGAGCTACGTGGATGCCATCTATCGCAACATAGAAATCACCTTTGTCGCCTCCAATACGCTGGCCACCATTTCCTTCAGCGGCCAGAACCTGCAAACCATAGATGATGAATCCTGGGGCATTGACAACGTCAGCGTGCGGCTGACCGCCGACCTGACCAATACCATCGTCCACTCGACAACGCTTCCCCCCGCCGGTTCTACGAATAGTGTGGCGATTGAGAACTTCACGATTTCCGCCAGCCATCCGTTGCTGGCCTCCACCGCGACCAACGCCGCCAGTTACATTTTGCGTGAAGCCGGGACGGATGGAATCTTCAACACCGGTGACGACGTGCTTTACAACCTGGCGCTTTCGATTCCGGGAGTTGGCGGCGGTCATTCGGTTGCGCTGGCGTTGACCAATGGCCCGTTGCAGTTCGGTCACTACCAGTTCCAGACCACGGCGGTGCTCAAGGACACCAATTCCATTTCGCTTCCCGCCTTCACCCGTGATTTCTACATCTTCAATCCGGTGCTCGGTGCGATTGAAACTCCCGGCAATGACACCCTCATCGGTGCCACGCCGCTGCCCGTTGCCGAATCGCCGGCCAGCAGCGGATTTTTCACGGCCTTCGGCGTCGGCACTTTTTCCAATACGAGCGACGTGGATTACTGGCGCTTTGATGCGGAAGCGGGCGACGTGATTACCGTGCGGTTGGAATCAGAATCGCTGGGAGTCTATTCGAACCTGCGGATTCGCAATGCTTCCGACCAGGATCTGTCATCCATCGGCGGTGATTATTACGGCCTCGCTCAAATCCAGAATTACACCATCGGCACTCCCGGCACCTACTATCTGCGGGTCTGGAGCGCCAACAACCGTTCGCGCTACTCGCTGCGGCTGGACCGTTCGCGCGGCCTGCCGATGGAGGCGGAGGCCAATGATTCGCAGGGCACGGCCAATCAACTTGGTCTGAGTTTCAGCGCTGGATTGTCCCAGGCGCGGATCGCCGGCTCGCTGCCGCTGGCGGATGGCTCCGGCGATTTCTTCCGCATCGGCACGCTCAACACGGGCAACGCGATCAATGTCAGCGCGCAGTTCCCCGCTGGTTCGGCGTTGGATGCGAGCCAGTGCATTCTCAGCGTTCAAATCGCCGGTAACGCCGTGCCACTCACGGTCAACACGAGCGGAAACCTTAATTACACCGTGGTCTCCAACGGGATTTATTACATCCATGTCGAAACCACCAACCTCGATCTGCGCGCCCAATATCTTTTGAATGTTTCGGTGAGCGACAGTGTGCCGCCGCAAATCACCGCCGCCAGTCTGCCGACGGAAGGCTCGACGACCACTTCGATTGTTGACCGGTTCACACTTTCCTTTTCGGAGGACATCTATGCCGGGGCGATCAGCAACGCGGCCAACTACGAACTCCGTTGCGCCGGACCGGATGCCATCTTTGGAAACACCGACGACCTGCTCTATCACATCGCCACCACCGGCTATGCCAGCGGCTTGGTCGCTCCCTACACCATCACCGACGGACCGCTCCAGGCCGGCAGCTATCGCCTGACGGTCAGCACCAATATCACTGACCGGGCGGCGAACCACCTGGCCGCGCCGTTTGTGCGGAACTTCACGGTGGCGAATGTGGCGGGTTATGTTCTGGAAAACCGGAACAATGACCTCTCTGGCCTGGCCACCACGCTGAGTCTTTCACCCACGACGAATGGCGATGGCACCATCGGATGGATCGGCAACACCGGCACGGGTGCGACCCCGCACGCCATCGCCGCCGGCCAGTTCAATGCTGATACGAACCTTGATCTGGTCACGGCCAACTATGGTGGCAACAGCATCACCGTATTCACCAACGATGGCTCCGGAGTGTTCCTTGCAGCCACGAATGTTCCGACCGGCGGTGGTCCCGTTGGCGTGGTCACGGGAGATTTCAACGGTGATGGCAAGTTGGACGTGGCGGTGGCCAACTACGGTGGCAACACGGTCGGCATCCTGCTCGGCAATGGCAACGCCGGATTCGTGTTGGTTACAAACATTCCCGGCTTCAACCTTCCTTTCTCGCTCGCCACGGCCGACCTCAACGGCGACAGCAATCTTGATCTGGTGGTTCCGAACTACAACGGCAACACCATCACGGTGCTGCTCGGCAACGGCAATGGCACCTTCCAGATCTTTACGAACTATACTACGGGCAACAATCCTGAAACTGTGGCTATCGGTGATTTCAACCATGACAACAAGCCCGACCTGGCCGTGGTCAACTACGGCAGTTCCACCACCACGGTGCTGCTCGGCAATGGCAACGGCAGTTTTCAAATCGTCACGAACCTTGCCTCCGGCCCGAACTCGCGCGCGGTCGCCATTGGCGACGTGACGGGCGACGGCGAACTGGACATCATCACGTCGAACGACGGAGACAACTCAATCAGCGTGCTGGCCGGCAACGGCAACGGCACGTTTCAACCTCGGAAATATTATCTGGATGGTGCCACGGGTGTTTACTATATCAAACTCACCGACCTGAACGGCGATGGAAAGCTTGATGTGGCCGTGGCCGGATACGGCAACAACACCATTGACCTGCTTTTGAACACGGGCGGCGGCGTCTTCACCAACCTGTATTCTTATGCCACCAGCGGAAATCCCATTGGCGTCGCCGCCGGTGATTTTAATGGTGATGGCCGCACCGACCTGGCCTTCTGCCACTACAACGGCAATTTTATTTCCACCTGGATTGGCAACGCCTTCAATCCGCTGGCGGAAGATCCGCCAGGCAGCGGCTTGCGCACGGCGGCCGGACGCGGCATGCGTTCCAGTTCCGGCGATGTTGATTACTGGCAGTTCTCCGGCAACAGCGGCGACCAGGTGGTGGTTGCTGTGGATACCGTAGGCAATCCCGGCGCCAGCCAGATGTATTATCAGATACTGCGCGAGGACGGTTCGGCGCTGACTTCGTTTTATCCGAACTACAACGGCTGGGGCCAGAGCAGCGCCGTGACGCTGCCACAGACCGGCACCTATCTGGTGCGCGTCGCCGCCAACTATGACTATCAGGGCGAGTATCGGATTCGAGTCATCGTCGCCCGTCCGCCGCTCCAGTTTGAGAACGAAGTGAACGACTCCATTGGCAGTGCTTCCGCCGTCAGTCTGGTTCAAAGCAACGGCCACTTGAAGGCCGCCGTGGTGGGCTATGTCAGCGTCGGTGACGGCGGCGATTATTTTACCTTGGGCAACTATGTGGGTGGTTCCGTGGTCAACGTCGGATTGCGCGAGCCGATTTCGAGCGGCTTTGGTGATGTCATTGCCATTTTTAATTCCGCCGGGGTGCTGATGACCAATTCCAGCGTGGGTGCCACGAATCTGTCCTTCACGGTGCCCGGCGGGCAGGATGGATTCTATTATGCGCGGGTGACTGCGGCACCGGGCGGATTTGCCGGCAACGCGGAGACGGCCATTCAATATTCCGGCGGCGGTGATCATGTGGCTTACGGAAATATTTTCAGCAATCAGACCTTCACCATCTCCTTCTGGGCCAATCCCGCCGCGTCACAGACCACCTATGCGGACATCCTGGACAACAATCACCGGGCCGGCATCAACTGGGTCATCCAGCAGAACGTGAACAACCTCAACCAATATGTCTGGGGGCCGCAGGACGGTGGCACAGGCGTTCTCTTCACGCTGGCACCCAACGTCTGGCAGCACGTCTCCATCACCCGCGAGACGAACAATGTCAGCCTGGTCTATGTCAATGGTTTGCTGGTCGGCTCGAACACCGCGCCGAGCCAGATCAACTATGATGGCAGCGGGTTCCTGCGCATCGCGCAATGGGGCGGAGGCGGGCGCGGTTGGAACGGCGCATTGGACGAATTGCGCTTCTGGAATCGCACACTTTCGCAGAGCGAGATTCTAGCCGGGATGAATACTTATTTGACCGGCAGCGAGCCGGGACTGATCGGCTACTGGCGTTTCAATGAAGGACTCGGCACCAGCGCCTACGATCTGACTTCGTTTAATCACACCGCAACCCTGGTCAACGGGCCGGCGTGGACTTCCGTGGCTTCTTCCAATGCGCAGCCCGCCGGGTTGCTGGCGCAATACATTCTGGATCTCGACATCGCCAGCGCGACGAAGCCGGCGATTACCGCCGTGACCTTGCCGGCCAACAATACGACCAACTCCGGAATCTACAGCAGCTTTACCGTCAGTTTCAGCGAAGAGCTTGAACCGCGCTTCAACTGGCTTGCGCGCAGTGTCTATAAGAACAACACTCATTCTTATCTGCTCACCGACTCGGCGGGAACCTGGTTGAATGTGGAAGCCGCCGCGATTTCGCTCGGCGGGCATCTGGCTGACATCAACAGCTCGTCGGAGAATACCTTCCTGAATCAAACCTTCAGTCCCATCGGCAACCTGTGGATCGGTTTGAACATCTACTCCGGCGGCAGTTGGGCGTGGTCCAGCGGCGATCCCTTCAGCTATTCGAACTGGGCGGGCGGCGCACCCAACAACGGCGGCGGCTACGAATTTGGCGTCCGGTTCAATACCAGTGGAGTCTGGGATGACATAGCCGGTTCTACCAGTATGCGCGGCATCGTAGAAGTGGCCAGCACTGCCGATGCCGATAACGACGGCTTGGTGGACAGTCTTGATCCTTATCCCAGCGATCCTATGAACGGATTTGACCTGCGCGCCGCCGGCACGGACGGTTTGTTTGATACTTCCGACGACGTGGTCTATCGGATTTATACAACCGGTTACTCCGGCGGATTAAGCGCTCCATTTTCCATTGCTGATGGGCCGTTGCAAGCGGGTAACTATCGGTTCACCGCCACGACGGCGATCAAGGATCTCTTTGGCAATTCTCCGGCGGCTCCGTTCACTCAATACTTCACCATCGCGCCGTTGAATGGGTTCGTGGAGGAGAACCGCCGGACGAACGGTTTATCCTCCACCTCCTTGAGCATCAACGCCAGCAATCAACTTGATGGTTCTTTCAGTCTGGCCGGCACCACCGGTGTGGGCAGCAATCCTTACTTCATCGCCCAGGCGGACTTCAACAGCGACAGCAAGCTGGATCTGGTCACGGCCAACTGGAGCGGCGGCGGCATCAGCGTGCTGACCAATGACGGCAAGGGCGGCTTCACGATCAGCACCAACATCGCCACCGGCAACAATCCTCCAAGCGTGATCACGGCGGATTTCAACAACGACAACAAGGCGGACATTGCCGTGGCCAATTACTCCTCCGGCACCGTCACAATTTTGCTGGGTGATGGTGCGGGCAATTTTACGACCGCGACGAACATTTCAGGCTTCAGCAATCCGTGGAACCTCACCGCAGCGGACTTCAATCACGATGGCATTACTGATCTGGCGGTGCCCAGCTATGGCAATGGCAATCTGACCGTCATGTTCGGCGCGGGCAACGGTGTTTTCACCAACGGCACGGTTTACTCCATTGGTGCCGGACCTGAAACAGTAAGGGCCGGAGACTTGAATAATGACGGCAACCCCGACCTGGTGGTCGCACGGTACAATGGCGCAAGCTTCAGCGTTCTCATGGGCACCTCCAACGGCGTCTTTAACTTGACGACCAACTATGCCTCGGTCAGCAATCCGCGCTACGTCACCTTGGGCGATGTGAACGGCGACGGCAAGCTGGACGCCGTTCTGGTCAACAATGGCGGTTACCTGAGTGTATATTCTGGCAATGGTGACGGCACATTCCTGGCGCGAACCGATTACAACATCAGCAGCAGTGACACATATCAGGTGGTGCTGGCGGACATCAATCACGACGGAGCCTTGGATGCGCTGGTGCCATCCTATGGAGCCAACCGGCTCATCACGCTGCTCAACAATGGGGACGGAACCTTTGGTCCGCCGATCAATTATAACAACATTGGCGGCAATCCCATCACCCTCGTGGCCGGCGACTACAACAGCGACGGCTTGCTCGACATCGTCACCGCCAGTTGGGGCAGTTACATCACCGTGCTGCTGGGCAACAACACCGAAGGGTTGGCCTTGGATCCGGCGGGCACCGGTTTACGGATCGGGGCCGGACGCGGAAACTTGGCGGATGGCGGGGACCTCGGTTATTGGACTTTCAGTGTGGAAGCAAGCGACCGACTCTTTATCGCCGCCGAGAATCCCGGCGACCCCGCAGGTTCGCAGTTGCTCTACCGAATATATTATCCCGACGGAACACAATGGACCTATTTTTACACTGACGGCAATGGCCGAGGTCAGATCAGTCTCACCGTGCCTGCTTCCGGGACTTATAGCATCCGGGTTGAACCGAGTAATCAATACTATGGTGAGCATCGGGTGCGCGTCACACTGGCCAGACCACCAGTTCAACTTGAAGCTGAGGATAACAGTAGTATTGCCAGTGCCAATGCGGTGGCGTTCTCTCTCAACAGCGGAAAGCGGGTGGCGACGCTGCTGGGCTACTTTAGTTCCGCTGACGGCAATGGAGACTATTATCAGTTGGGCAATCTTGCCACCGGCACACAGATCAGCATGGATTACACGAGGCCGGCGAGCAGTCATTTGGTGCCGCTGCTGGAGATATACAACAGTTCGGGCGCATTGGTGGCCAATGACATCACCGGCCAGACGAACCTGGTCTATACCGTTAATGGCGGCGCAGGCGGCGCCTATTTCGGTCATGTGATCTGGTCCTATCCGGCCCGTGACAATGCCCGGACCAACGGTCTCGTTTTCAATGGGGCAAACAATTATGTGAATGTGGGTGCATGGTCGCCCGGCTCAAAATGGACCTTGCAGGCTTGGATCATGCCTTCGTCCCTGCCGGGCGGCCGCCGGAGCATTGTCGGCGGAGTAGGCGGTTGCACTGACTGGTCATTGGTTTTGCAGAATGGCCATATCGGTTTGAATGTGCGTCGTAGCGGTTGCAACTATACCTATCTGATGCCGGACGCCGCCATCGCCAACACCTGGTATCATGTGGCGGGAACATCGGACGGCACCAATGCCTACCTATACGTGAATGGCGTCGTGCAGGCGGGCGGCGTGGTGGACTTGAATTACTCGGGCTACACGGGCGGCACCTGGATCGGTGGCGAATCCTGCTGCGGTGCTTACTTTCCTGGAGTCATTCAGGATGTGTCCATCTGGAACCGCGCCTTGTCATCTGGAGAGGTGAACAATTTCATGGCCGTCAGTCCGGTGGGAAATGAGACCGGACTGGCGGGTTGCTGGACTTTGCAGAACGGCGCGGGCGGCACCGTTCCTGATCTTAGCACAAATGGACATAATGGAACTTTGGTCAACAGTCCGGCGTGGACTTACCTCGCGCCCGTCGGCACGCTTCCTTACGGCATCCTCCAGCAATACCTGCTAAACCTCAGCCTGCTCAACACCATTCCTCCGCAGATTGTTTCCGTGAGCTTGCCGGGTGAAGGGACAACTTCATCGAACGTGGTGGATCATTTCAACGTGGTGTTTTCCGAGGACATGGCCGCGCCCAGCGTGACCAACATGGCGAACTATGAACTGCGCGGCGCGGGACCGGACAACATTTTTGGCAATGGAGACGACCAGTTATATGTGGTGACAAATTCGCCTGCCTATTTATCCGGAACGAGCGCTCCGTATATTGTTTTGGACGGGCCGCTGCAAACCGGCCTTTATCAATTTACTATCAAGACCAACCTGACTGACCCGGTGGGGACGTTTCTCCCCGCGCCCTATGTTCGGCATTTTGCCATAGCGAATGTTTCCGGGCTGGTGCTGGAGAACCGGTTGAATGACGCTCTGGGGCTGGCCACGTCCTTGAGTTTAAGCCGTTCCAATGGCTTTGACGGTTCCTTCCTGGCCGGCCCAAGTCTGGGAACGGGTTACTGCACCGAACGCATCGCCGCCGGATATCTTAATGGCGACACCAATCTCGATCTGGTTGCCGCGCTGTGGTGCAACAATTCGGTGGCCGTGCTCACCGGCAATGGCGACGGCACCTTCTCTGTGAAGACCAATTATTTCACGGGCAGCGGGGCGTGGTCGGTGGCTTTGGGTAATTTCAACGGCGATGCCAGTCTGGACCTAGCCGTGGTCAATTACTATGCCAACAACGTCACCATCCTGACCGGCAATGGCGATGGAACCTTCGAGGTGCGCAGCAACTACTCCGTGGGCACCACTCCCTATCACATCGTGACGGGCGATTTCAACAATGATGGCAAGACCGATCTGGCGGTGCCTAATATTAACAGCGATAACATCAGCATCCTGCTCGGCAACGGCGACGGGACTTTTCAACCCAGGGTGAACTATGCTGTAGGTCACGGCCCGGTGTACGCGGCGTCGGGAGACGTGAACGGCGACGGCAAGCCAGACCTGCTGGTCGCAAACTACTATGATAACGCGGTGAGTCTGCTGCTGGGCAATGGTGATGGAACCTTCGCCGCGCCCGTGAGCATCGCCGGCGGCATCAATCCACGCGCGCTGGCGCTCGCGCAACTCAATGGCGGCACCAACCTTGACCTGGCCGTCTTCAACGGTGGGGACAATACCATCAGCGTGATGTTCGGAAACGGCGATGGCTCCTTCCAGCCGCGGGTTAATTACAGCGTCTCTACGTCCGACGGCTATGAGATTCTCGCCAAGGATTTCAACGGTGATGGCAAGCCGGATCTGGCGGTGGGCGGATACAACAACAGTCTGGTCAATATACTGATGAACCAGGGTGACGGCACCTTCACGACTCCGGCGATGTATAACCTGGGCAACCGTCCGGTCGGTCTGGTGGCCGGGGATTTCAACAACGATGGCCGGATGGACTTCGTGGTGGGCAACGATTCCGGTTCCAGCGTCTCCGTCCTGCTGGGCAACGGTTCGCAACCTCTCGCCATGGACGCGGCCACCGGCCTGCGGATCAGCGCCGGACGCGGAAATTTATCCAGCGTTTCGGACGGTGACTATTGGTCGTTCACGGGTCAGGCCGGCGATGTCTTTACCATGGCGAGCGAGAACCCCGGCAACCCCGCTGCCTCCGGCCTCCTCTATTTGATCTATCGTCCCGGCGACGGCCCCAGCCGCAACCAGTATTGGACTTACTTCTACACGGATTACTATGGCCGTGGCCAGATCAACCTGACGCTTCCGACCGACAGCACCTACACCATCCGGGTGGAGCCATACTACAACTACTACGACGAGTATAGGTTTCGCGTCACTCTGGGTCGGCCGCCGTTGCAATTGGAAACCGAGAATAATGATAGCCTCGGCAATGCGAACACCCTCAACTTCGCCTTGAACAGTGGTCATCGGCAGGCCGCGGTGCTGGGTTACGTCGGCAACTATGACACGTCCGGCGATTTCTTCAGGCTCGGCACTCTAGCCGACAACAGTCTGGTGTCCCTGCAATTGAAACAGCCCGCCAGCAGCGGCTTTGCCGACGTGCTGGAGATTTACAACAGTTCTGGAACACTGGCGACCAACTCCGCCAGCGGCGGTACAAACTTGAGTTTTGTGGTTCCGCCCGGCGGCACCGATGCTTACTATGCGCGGGTTCGCGCGGTCACCGGCATGTTGCCGCCCGCGCCAGTGCATCCTACCGGAGGCTCCAACACCCTCTTCTATCCCGGCTCCAGTACTTATGCGTATGCGAACATTGATATTCCAGAGAACGCCCTGGCGGTGAGCTTTTGGTTCCGCACCACGGCTCCGAATACCGGATTATTCTCGGTCTCCGATGGCGGGGGCAGTCATGATCGTCACGTCTATTTGAGCGGCGGCAATCTCTGCACACGCATTTATAGTTCCGGCACCGTGTGTTCCTCTGGATTGAATCTTGCCGATGGCGCCTGGCATTACGTGGTCTTTACTTATGGCAGCGCCATCGGCGGCAATGTGACTTATGTGGATGGCGCGCCGGTTAGTTCCAGCACCAAGGCCAGCTCGGATTTTACTTGGCAGAACAGCATCCGCTTTGGGTATTCGGCAGATTCGTCCAGCCCTTACTTTAACGGCTTTCTGGATGAGTTCCGGCTATGGAACTACGCTTTCACTTCCAATGACGTGGTCGCAAACATGACCAATGCGCTAACAGGTTCCGAACCCGGGCTGATTGGTTACTGGCGCTTCAATGAAGGCGCGGGCACCAACTCGGTGGATCTCACCACGAACTTGCACAACGCCAGCCTGCTCGCTGGTTTCAGCTGGTTGCCGGCGAACAACTATGCGGTGAACATTGGTCCGGGAATTTTTGCCCAGTATGTGCTCGGCCTCGACGTCTCTGACACCACCCCGCCGGCGGTGACCTCGGTGACGCTGCCTGCATCCGGATCGACGAATCAAAGTCTGATTGACGGCTTCACCCTGAACGTGAGCAAGGATGTGTCAACCAATATCAATGGTTTGAACCGCTACATCCGCACCTTGAACGGACACGCCTATACGGTCAGCGATGCCGCGATGAGCTGGTATAGTGCCGAAACCCAGGCACGCGCGCTCGGCGGGCATCTGGTGACTATAAATGACGCGCCCGAAAATACCTGGGTCTATGACAACTTCAACCCCTACGGCAATCTTTGGATCGGTCTGAGTGACGAGGCGCAAAGGAACACCTATGTCTGGGCGGGCGGCCAGGCGTTCTCCTTTACCAACTGGGGTTCCGGTCAGCCGGCCAACTCCGGCAACCGGGATTATGTCGCGATGGGCGGCGGCGGGCTATGGGCCGACTATGCGGTGAACAACAACTTCCGTGGCGTCATTGAAGTGAGCGGTCTGGACAGCGATGGTGACGGAATACCAGACGTGCTGGATTCCTATGCAAGCGATCCCTTGAACGTCTTTGATCTTCGCGCCACCGGACCGGATGGTGTGTTCGATACTTTGGACGATGAGATTTATCACCTGACCCATGCCAGCTATACCAGCGGCACGGTGGTCAACTTTTCCGTGTCGGACGGGCCGTTGCAGGTGGGCAGCTACCGGTTCACCGTCACCGCCGCGCTGCGCGATCAGTTCGGGAATCTGATGACCGCGCCGTATGTGCAATACTTCACCGTCGCCAACATGCCCGGCTATGTGCTGGAGAACCGGACGAATAACACGGCGATCGGAGCAACCCCATTGGCGCTGGCCGAAGACCCGCCGGGAGTCAAGATCGCTGCCGGCCGGGGCAACCTTTCCAACGGCAACGAAACGGATTACTGGAGTTTCAACGGCACGGCGGGCGACCTGTTCAATCTGGCCACGTTCGTGCCTGGATCACCGGGCGGGAGCCAGTTGCACTATCAGGTGCTCAAGCCGGACAACTCGGTGCTGGTGGACTACTATCCTTCCTATAATGGCGACGGACAAAGCGGACGTTTTACGCTGCCGGTGTCGGGCACCTATCTAGTCATAGTCGCGCCCTACTATAACTACTCTGGAGAATACCGCTTCCGCATCACCACCGCCACGCCGCCGTTGCAGATGGAGGTGGAGAACAACGAGACCATTGCCACGGCCAATCCGCTCGTCTTAACTCCCAATGGCAATTCCCAATCCGCCAGCGTAGTGGGAAATGTCCGCACGACTGCCGACCTTGACTACTATAACATGGGAACCGTCAGCAACGGTTATAGCATCGTTCTGACGGTGCGCCTGCCGGGCAGCAGCGGTCTTGCGCCCGTCGTCAGTGTCTATAACGCCGCGAGTTTCTATCAGCCGGAAGCGCCGGGAGGCCGCAGCGATGACGGCACGGCCAATGTGCCAGTCCTGACCGACAACACCTATTATGCGGTCATTCGCGCGGCCAACGGCACCGGTGGGTTGCTGGACCAGTATGTTCTCGATGTGAACATTGTTCCGACGGCCAATCTAAGTTACCCGAACTTGATCGTATCACAGGTGGATGCTTCTGCCGGGGCCGGCATCCTCAGCGGAGAGACCGTTAGTTATTCCTACGCTGTTCAGAACATCGGCAACCTCGCCACGCCCCTCGGCAACTGGCTGGATCGCGTGGTGCTTTCTACTGATCTCACCCTGGGCAACGGCGATGACATCGCGCTCGGATTTTTCCCGCACAACGGCGTGGTCGGCGCGGGCGGCGGTTATTCGGTGACAAACAGCTTCCAACTCCCCGATGGCATCAGCGGCAACTACTATGTCATTGTCCAGACGGACGCGGGGAACGCGGTGAACGAGTATCTGTTTGAAGGCGACAACGTCACGGCCTCCGCCGGCACATTCCATATAGACCTTGCGCCCTATCCTGATCTGACCATCGAGAACCTCAATGTCAGCGGACCTGATCTGGGTCATGCCTATACGATCACCTGGCGGACGGCGAATCGCGGCACGGGCACTGCGCCGGGAGGATACTTGGAGCATACCATTGTGAGGAACCAGACCACGGGAGATTTGCTGGTGAACTCCGACGCGGTCATCCCGACCAGTCTCGCGGCGAATGCCACGCTTAACCATACGCAAGTGGTGGTGACCACCATCCCCGGAACCTATCAGATCCAGATCATCACCGATTCGCACAATACTCTCTACGAGTTCAATGGCGCGGGCCATGCGTCGGCAGAGGCAAACAACACGGCCTTGAGCGGCTTCCAGATCATCGCGCCCTATACCATCACCCTGTTCGCGAATCCCGTCGGTGCGGGAACCTTGACCGGCGCGGCAACCTATCCGTCGGGGACAACGGTGCTGGTGACAGCCACGCCGGACACCAACACGCTGCCGTATCAATTTGTGAACTGGACCGAAGGCGGTGCGATTCAGAGCGGCAATGCCAATTTCTCTTTTGTCCTCACTCAAGACAGGACGCTGACGGCCAACTTCACCTTGCCGACCTATCAGATGACTGCGTCCAATAATCTGCCGGTGGCGGGAGTCGTCAACGGGCAGGGGACGTTCTTCTTCGGAGTTACCAACGTGCTTCGCGCTGTTCCCAACTTTGGTTATCAATTCACCAACTGGACGGAGAATGGAGCGGTGGTGGGAACCTCGCCGCTCTTCATCAGCGTCGTCAAGAGCAACCGTTTCCTGGTGGCCAACTATGCTGAGGCGAATGCATTCCATGTCGTGACCACCGGCACGTTCCCGACCAATCTGACGGTGGTGGCGGGCGCGGGAACTTATACCAATGGCGAAGCGGCCAATATCTTGGCTCCGTTGCTGGTCACGAATCCGCCGAACATCTACATGTTCCAACAGTTCACGTTGAACGGATCTTTCTTTGGAACCAATGCCAGCTTCAACAAGACCTTCTCGACACTGGACACGACTAACATTCTCTATGTTGCCTACTATAACGCCGTGAGCATTCTTCCCCTAATTACCAATGTCGCGGTGAACTATCCCATCGTGGTGCCGGCGACGAATAACTTCCTGATCACCCTGCGCTTTGACCGCAGCATGAACACAAACATCAATCCGTTGGTGACGATGACCAACATTAGTGGAGGAGTTAATCCGACGGTACCTTTGGGCGGAGCCTGGACTTCCACTGCGGTTTCCAATGATACATTCACACCTCCGCCGGTTACGTTCATCAGCGGCATGGATGGCACCAACAAAGTATGGGTCTCGCAGGCGCAGGATCTCGGTGCCAATGAACTGACATTGACCAATGTGATCAATCTGTTGGTGGATGCCACGCCCCCGGTCATCACCCAAGTTCAATCCACTCCGGCCACCGTGCAGGCGACAATTAACTGGAAGACCGACAAAGCGGCCACTTCCCAGGTGGATTTTGGAGTGAACACATCTTATGGTTCAACGTCGGGAATCAATGGCAGCTTGCTAACCAATCACACGGTGGTTATAGCCGGATTGCAGCCCTTGACGCCGTACCATTTCCGGGTTCGCTCCAAGGATAACCTGGGAATTGAAAGTGTTAGCGCGGACTTCAACTTTACCACTCTGGCTGATACTACTGCGCCGGAAACTGCCATTACCTCTGGAGTAAGCGAGGGAAGCGTGGTCTGTAGTTTGCCGCTGACCATTACCTGGTCGGGCAGCGACGAAGTGACCATCCCGGGCAACCTGCAATTCTCCTATCAACTGGATGGCGGCGGCTTCACCGCCTTCACGGGTGCGAGCGGCGTAAGCTTCCCCACCTTGCCCGATGGAGCGCATACCCTTCAAGTTCGTGCCAAGGATGAGGTCAACAACATAGATGCCAGCCCCGCCACTAGGCACTTCTCAATCAACACGGTCGGCCCAATACTATCCGGCATGGTTTTGACTGCCACCAACGCGGGACAAGCCGTTGTCAAATGGCAGACGGATGAGCAGTCCACCTCGCGCGTCGAATATGGATTGACCGCTGGTTATGGTGCATTCTCCGCGCTGAACGCAGCTTTGGTGACGAATCACACCGCCACCTTGGCCGGGCTTATTCCCGGCACCAATTATCATTTCCGGGTCCGCTCCATTGATGGTTGCACTCGCGAAACGATTTCGGGCGACGGTCTCTTCGGGACTGCCCTGTCGTCGGATCTGCGGATTGTTTCCGTGCAAGGACCGCCGGTAGCCTGGACGGGCAGCGGCTTCGATGTGGCGTGGGCGCTTACCAACAGCGGGGCCGGCCCGGCCACGGGAACCTGGTCGGATCGGGTCTATCTGTGCAATTCCGCCCAGCCCTGCACCAATTATCTGCTCGGCGAGTTTGCCTACAGTGGCGGACTGGCGGCGGGCGCGGGTCTCACGCGCATCCAAAGTGTGACCATAGACCGGTCCAAGGTGGTTGAAGGCAACTACTATCTGACCGTGGTGGCGGACGGGAAGGATGAAGTCTATGAAGGCGTGCCCGGTAGTCCGGCGGAAACCAACAACGCCAATTCCTCCGTTTCGCCGACGCTGGTCTATGTCACGCCGCTGCCGGATCTGGTCGTGGAGAACATTTCCAGTCCGACCAACGAAGTATTCTCCGGACAGACGATCGCGGCCAGTTGGTTTGTCCACAACGTCGGCTCGAACTACACGGACGCCACGTTATGGTACGATCATGTCTATCTTTACAAGGACGCCAATCATACGCAACTGGTCAAGGACTACGGTAATTTCGCCAACCAAAGCTATCTCGGGCCGGATGAATCTTATCAACAGACTGCGAACCTCGTTCTGCCGATCGGTATTTCCGGAAACCATTATTTGGTTGTGGTGGCGGACTACAACAACGCGGTCCAGGAAACTATTGAGACGAACAACCTCACCGTGAGTGCCGCTGTTCCTGTTACCTATGTTGCGCCGGGATTCTTCCATGTGCAATCGGTCACCGTTGCGCCCGCGCCGCCCACGACAGTATGGGCGGGTGACAATGTGACGGTCACGTTCACCATCAAAAACACCGGTTCAACCACCATCTCGCCGTCCATTGCGGGCAGTTGCTGGTCGCATGGCCTCGGTTTTGGCCCCAACCCGGTTTGGATCGGTGCTCCCGTCCGGTCACTGGGCATTGGCCCCGAGTGTGGACCGGTCGCGCCGGGTGAGACGTACACCAAGACGGTGACGTACAGGATTCCGTCGAACTTTTACGGCACCAATTACATTGCCATCCAGCCCGACCCGCCATTCAAACAGGTGGACGTGGGACGCGATACGGGCGCCGCGCGGGTCATTGTCGCCGCGCCCGCGCCGGCAGATTTGGAAGTTGATTTGGTTGCCGGCCCGGCGGGCGCGGCCACCGGTCAGCCAGCCAGCCTGAGTTGGCGAGTTTCCAACAACGGCCTCGACTCGGCACACGGCAACTGGTGGAACGACGCGGTTTACTTGTCGCCGACGCCGCAATTCACGCAGACCAATGCCATCCTTGTCGGCAATGTGGCGCACACAGGCGGATTGGAAGTCGGCACCAACTACACTCAGAACGCGCTGCTGCAGGTTCCGTCCTACCTCGCGCCGGGCACCTATTACTGGGTCGTGTACACCGACAGCGGCAACGTGATTTATGAAGTGCCGTGGGAAACTAACAATGTCAGAGTGTCATTGCAACCCGTAGTCGTTACCAATCCGCCGGCGGTGCTCGAAGCGGATTTGCAGGTGACCAACATTCAGATCCAAACACCGGCCATCGCCGGATTGGGCCGGAATGTTTCCTGGACGGTCCAAAACCGCGGCGGCTTTGCCACGGGAGTAGGCGCGTGGGTGGATGGCGTATATCTCTCGCGGGACGGAACGCTCAATCCGGGACAGGCCCAGTTGTTGGGATCGTTCGTGCATAATGGCGCTTTGAATCCGGGCGCTGGTTACAGCAGAAGTGAATTGGTCCAGATGCCGGCGTGCTCGGCTGGCAGCTTCTACATCGTTGTTCACACGGACATGACCAATAGCGTTGTGGAAAGCCTGGCGGGCAAGTCCAACAACGTCCAGCGCGCCAATTCGCCGGTGACGATCCTGCCGACGACGCTGGCGAAACTGAATGTGAGTTCCATCAACGTTCCAGGTTTGGCGACTGCCGGCCAGCCCATGGCGATGAGTTATGCCGTGGTGAACTCCGGCGCATTGTCCGCCAGCGGCGCATGGACAGATCTCATCTATTTGTCATCCAGTGCGAATTTCGATCCAGACACGGCGTTGCTGTTCGGGGCGGTGTTATACACCAACGGTCTGAGCGCCGGAGCAAGTTATAGCCGAAGCATCACCAACGCAGTTCCGCTATGCGCGGAGGGTGGCATGTACGTCATTGTGATTACGGACTGGCAGAACAATGTGAACGCGGCCTCGTGCGAAACCAACGACACGTTGCGGTCGGCAGGAACCGTTGCGGTGACTCCAGTGGTGCATCCGTACCTGCAGGCGTTGAATGTTCAAGCGCCGGGCATTCTTCTGTCCGGCGATTCCTTCAACGTTTCCTGGACGGGCACCAATGCCGGTTCCGCCTCCACCGCCGGCTCATGGATGGATGCACTCTACCTTGTGCCCACTAACAATCCGGCGGGCGCGATGCTGCTGGGAGTCCTCACCAACACCAGCCCGCTGGCGACGGGAGGTTTCTATATGACCAACTTGAACGTCACCGCGCCGCAGTGCGTGACGGGCGCTTTCTATCTCTACGTGGTGGTTGACTACAGCAACCAGGTGAACACCGCGAAATGTGACCGTCAAAACAGCCAGTACGTCCTGACGCAATTGCTGCTCAGTCATCCCGACCTGCAATTTGTCTCGTTGACCAAGCCGACCACGGCGATAGGTGGCGTGCCCTTTGATGTAGGTTGGATGATCTACAATGCCGGCAATGCCATTGCGACCGGGCCGTGGGTGGACGTGGTCTATTATTCCACCAATGCCACCTTCAACAACAATGCCGTGCCGCTGTCCACCAACAGCCATGCGGGCGCACTGGCCGTGGGCGGAACTTACAGCCAGACCTCGACAATCATGCTGCCAGCCAATGCGGCGGGCAGCTTCACGCTCTTTTTCCGCACGGACGCGGGCAACACGGCCGCGGAGTGTGCGGGTGAAAACGATAATATCGTACCCGGCTCGTTGCAGGTGTTCCCCAGTCTGTTTGCTGATCTGGCGGCGTCCAATGTGTCCGCGCCCGCCAATGCCATTGCCGGCCAGCCGGTCACTGTTTCGTGGGCAGTAACCAACGTGGGAACGGAAACCACTCCTTCGACCGCCTGGTATGACGCGGTTTATTATTCCAAGGACCAGGTGCTCGATCCGAATGTGGATACGAAACTAGGCGTCGTTGCCCGACCCCATACGCTGGCGGTGGGCGAAGGCTATGTGCAGACCGGACAATTCGACCTGCCTCCGGGCACCGCCGGACCTTATTTCTTCATCGCCGTCGCCAACAGTTCCGGCCTCAATGAATATGGTGCGACCGATAACAATGTCGCGAAGACACCTGCGGCGACCATCGTCACGATGACTCCGCCGGCTGATCTGGCGGTCACCAATGTGGGCGTTTCACCCGCCACCGGCCTGCCCGGACAATCCGTGACCGTGAACTGGACGGTGGCGAATGTGTCGAGCAATACGGCGTCCGGCCAGTGGACCGATGCGGTTTATCTGTCGCCGAGTCCGGTCTGGAATTTGAGCGGGGTTTTGGTGGGAGTGAAGGGTCATGCCGGAAACGTGAATCCCTACGCCACCTACTCGGATAGTCTCGCGTTCCCGCTGCCTGCGATGACGCCCGGCATCTATTACGCGTTTGTCCGCGCGGATACCCGCAACAACATCCGCGAGTTCAACCTCGCCAACAACCTGCTGGGTTCGCTCGGCACCATTTCCGTGGATGTGCCGGAATTGTTCCTGGGAATTCCCGTCACCAATTCATTCAACACGGGCACGGAGTATTTCTACAAAGTCTATGTTTCGGCGGGCCAGGCACTGGCCATCACCATGAACAGTGCTTCGACGGCGAGCGCCAATGAAGTCTATGTTCGTTACGGAGCCGTGCCTGGTCTGGGAAACTACGACTATGCTTATGATCAGCCGTTGTCGCCCAACCAGAGAGTCGTAGTCCCGACGACTCTAGCCGGCTGGTACTATGTCCTGGTTCGCGCCGCGAGCGTGCCCGTTCCTCCAGAGATCGGCGTCCTGAAAGCCGAGTTGATTCCGTTCAGCATCACCAGCATCAGTCCGAGCCACATCGGCGACGTTGGGCAAGTCACGGTCAGGATCGAGGGTGCCCGCTTCCAAAATGGGGCCACGGTTCAGTTGGTTGGCACGAACGGCACCATTCAAGCCAACACGATGAAGTGGTTGAATAGTTCCTCTGTGAAGGCACGGTTCTTCTTCACCAACGCACCTCGCGGCACCTATGACTTGGTGCTGCGGAATCCGGATGCCACTTTCGTCACCAGCAACAACGCCATTACGATTGAGGCGACCACCGGCCTTAACATCGTTTTGAATACCGGCGGAACGCGGACGCCTCGCGCTGGCAACCGCTGGGACGTGCCCTGTTCGGTCTTCAATAGCGGCAACGTGGACGCACCGTACGTGACGATCGTTGGCGCTTTCGGCGGCAGGACGAAGATGGGATGGAATCGCGCTGCGGAGACCTTCCCGCGCCAATCGGATTATTTGGGGGTGGATTGGTTCAATGATTCGCCGACCGCGATGTATATGGATGGCGTGACTCACGATGCCTTCTGGATGCGCGATCTGGAAGCGGGTCAGGAACAATCCTTCGTCTGGCGGGTTCCCCAGGCTCCCTTTGGGCCATTCCAATTCGTCCTTATCGCCCGTGGACGGACGGCGGATGAAACCGCGTCGTTCATGGCCACTTATGCGGAGTTCCTTCGTGGCGCGGCGTTGCTACAGGATCTATCCTCGGCTCCGCAACGCTTATTGTCCATCGTCAACGATCCGGTCGCATGGAAGAATTTCTACAAGAGCAACTACGTAGCCGCCGGGTTAATGAATGGAAATGAGACGGGCTGGGATGGTTTGGCCAGTCCAGATATGCTCTATCTACCCGACGATGGTATCAAGAGCTGGTTTTCCGCTGCGTTGGCGGGTGGGATTACGAACCAATTGGCCTGCGCCTTCTCTTTCGGTAACACTACCGTTCCATTCCCAGCTACTGTCATCACCAACGCGTCTGGCACCAACACGTTCCCATGCATAATGATCGATACTGCGTCAGATTTCGCCTACATCTGGATGTCCACTTACCTAATTAATGCTCAGGGCGGAACCAACATCGTGATCGGCCCGGGCTTACCGGGCGCTCCCGGTCTTCCAGGTGGTCCAGGTCAGCCCGGCGGTCCTGGCGGTCCTGGCGGTCC
>JANPGB010000454.1:0-8996 GCA_031423695.1 Verrucomicrobiota bacterium | reverse complement strand
AGGATCTTTGCACCAGCCGATGTCGCCGAGCGCGAGGCCGTTCAAGCCTTCGATGCGCCACTTGATGGAGATGTCGCCGGGGCAGCCTTCCTTGGCCGGTCCGGTCCAGATGTCGTCAATCACCACGCAGCGCAGGCCATTCGCGTATTCGAGGATGCAGGTGCAGATGCCGTCGGTGTGGGAAAATTTCGTGCGCGGATCGGGGCGCGTGCTGCAATAAATCCCCGCTGGATCGCCGAACCAATAACGCAGGCAATCAATATGGTGAATGGACATGATGCGCAGCGTGACCCAGCCGAGTTCCTCCTGCCACGGCATGAAGTGCGGCACGCCGCGCATGTCAATCGTGGCGAACACCAGTTCGCCGATGGTGCCGTTAGTGAGCAAAGTTTTCGCGGCGCGCACGGACTGGTCATAGCGCATGTTCTGATTCACCGCGAGCGTGATGCCGGCCTTCTCGCAACATTCGACGGCTTCCAAGGCTTCGGCGTAATCCATGCCCAACGGTTTTTGCGCGAGAATGCCCTTGACGGTTTTGCGGGCGCACGCGGCCTTGATGAGCGCGAGTTGCGCATTCGGCGGCACGGCGATGTCGAGGACTTCGATGGTCGGATCGTCGAGCAGTTGTTCGTAGGTGACGTAAGTTTTCGGAATGGAATGGCGCGTGGCAACCTTGAGGGCGTTCTCCACGGAGCGCGAGGCGATTGCGACCGGATTGAATCCCGCCTTGCGATAGCTGACGAGATGGCAGTCGCTGACGATGAACCCGCTGCCGAGAATGCCGATGCGGAAATCTTTTCGCGCGGGCAACGGCGGATGGATGTTCAAGTCCATGAGTTTTTCAAAAGCATTCTGTGAAATGAATCGCCGACGGACAAGTCGCGTTCTCCCTCAGCCTTCGCTGTAGCGGCGGGCATCCTGCCTGCCGTAGAGGGCGCGCGTCCCGCCGCCCGGAAAAGAGCCAGGTTCTGCGGGCCGCGTTGGAGAAAAAAGAACGCTGCTGGTTTTCGATGCCCGAATCCGCCGGGCTGGAACCCACGGCTCTATGGCAGGCAGGATGCCTGCCGCTACTGTTCAAGGGCGGATGGGCACTCATTTTATGTCGAGGCAATTTCATCCGTGACCTTGATCCAAACTTTCTCCAACTCCCGCTTCGCAATCAAGCAGTCTTCCCACGGCGACGGCCAGGTGCTGATGCCGTAACCCGAACTTACCGGCCCCAGTTCCGGGACAACCCACAGTTCGTTGTGCGGTCGCGGCCCGGCGAGCCAGCAGCGGAACACATTTTCGACGAACGGCAGATATTCCTGCATCTCGCGCGTCAAATTTCCGCGGCCATCCGTGACCGGCACCTGGCAGTGATGGCCGTTGAACGGGCGGCAATGAATCAGGTTGCCGTTCTGCAACAGGTCGGGACGAGTCAGCAGGCGAGGGGAGAACTCCGCCGGTGCGAGATGTTTGACGACGGCAAGGTGGGAGAAATCGAAATTCATGCGGAGCAATTTCCCGGTTGCTTTTTGGTAAGCATCGGCGATGGCATAAGCTTTCTCCGGTGTTTCGGTGCAGGTGCCGCGATGGGTTTCCAGATGGACGTTGGCGTTTTGCTTTTCGGCTTCCGCCATCAGCTTCAAGGTGAGGCGAACCGCTTCGTCCAGCGGCGTATCATCCCGGCCGAGCTGAACATTGATGGTTTCCGCGCCCGCGTCCAGTTGCGCCCGGATGAGCGCGGTGAAGTCTTCCTCGCGCGGGGAGTTGAACATGCCGGAAAATCTCAGCCCGAACTTTTTGAGCAGCGGCGGAGTCTCCGCGTCGGCAAACCAGTTCACGCCGTCTAAGCCCGCTTCTTTGACTGCCTGGATTTTTTTCTCCAACGACCATTCCGCCGCTGCGGACGGATGTTCCATGAGCGTCCACAGGTTGGCAATGAAGACGATGCGCGGAGGCGAGGGCATTACGGTTTGCCTGATTGCTGCGGCTGGTGCTCGGCGCACACAGCCGCGCGCCCTCATTTCACGGCTGGCTTCGACTTGAGGTGGCGCGCGCTCGCATCCTGCTTGTCATCGAGCCAGGCCACGTTGGATTTGTCGTCGTCGAAACGTTTCGCGCCGACACGTTTGATCATGGCATCCGGAACTTTTTGCAACTTCGTGTAGCAGGGATGATGCGCTTCCTTGTAGGGATTGTTCTTCTTGAAATTGTAGCAACAGATCATGGACCAGCGCGGGTTCTCGGAATTGTTGCGGTCGGAGGCGTGCAACAGATTGCCGTGGAAGAACAGCGCGTCTCCGGGTTCCATCGTGCAATAGACCAGTTCCATCCGCTTCTTGGCTTCGTTCACGCGTTCCATGTCGGCACCGGCCTGGTCGCCGGTGAGGATGTGATCCACGCGACCCATCTTGTGCGAGCCCTTGAGGACTTGCAGGCATCCGTTTTCCTTAGTCGCCTTGTCCACGGCGATGGACACGCTGCACAGGTCGGGCAGCAGCACGCCGTTCTGATACCAGTAACCGTAGTCCTGATGCCACGCCCACGCGCCGCCCACGCGGGCGTCCTTCATGATCATCTTGGAATGGTAATGATACGCCTCGTCGTTGAGTAGTTGTTCCACGGAATCCACCAACTTGTGGCAGCGGGCGAACATGCCATAGACGCCGTCGCCGGGATGGTTCCAGAGCGAGAGCCGGATCTTGGCACCCTTGCCGTCATCCTTGCTGAAGGAATGTTGATCCAGCGCGCGGTCTTCCTTGGCGGCGCGGCTCAGGAGGCCGATCTCTTCCTTGGAAAAAAGTTTGCGGACAATGACGTAGCCGTCGCGGTGGTAGGCGGCGATTTGCTGGGCGGTGAGTTTTCCTTTGCTCATGGGGCGATGGGGTTGGGGGTTGAAAAAATGCGCTGGTTTGCGTTTAAGAAATTCATGGCTCGATGCGGGAAGTATTCGCCCCGGCTGAACGAAGTTCAACTCCAATTGTTGCTGTATTTCCTTCGGTTACTGCCAGCCAAACCACGCGCTTGGCTGAATTGGCGGGGCTTCCAGTCACCAGTCTCACCCCTGATTACTGCTGGCGGTCTGATCGCTTAAAACCTGGTTGAAGGATTCTTGGGCACGCCCTTGAATTCGCCCCGAGATTCATAGAAGCTCAACGGATGACTCCAACACAATCTCCTCCATCCCTCCGGCGTTTCATTCTCCTCCTGCTGTTCCTTGTCGCGTCCGCGACTGTTCGCGCGGCGGACGACTACCAGCTTGGCCTTGATTCACAACCGCATCCCGGCGTGCCACAGGGCAGGGTGGAGAAGTTCACCTTCGCCGACAGCAAACTTTTTCCCGGGACCACTCGGGATTGCTGGATTTATGTCCCGGCCCAATACGACGCGGCCAAACCCGCGTGTGTGATGATCTTTCAGGACGGGGGCGGCTACGTCAGCACCAACGGCGGCTGGCGGGTTCCGGTGGTGTTTGACAATCTCATCGCCAAAAAGGAAATGCCCGTCACCATTGGCATCTTCATCAATCCCGGTGTCGTTCCGACGGCCAACTCCAACGCCCTGCCGCGCTTCAACCGGAGTTTTGAATACGACGGGCTCGGCGACCGTTACGCGAGATTTTTGCTGGAGGAAATTCTGCCCGAGGTCGCCAAGAAGTATCAGCTCGCAACTGACGCCAGCAGCCGCGCCATCGCCGGTTCGAGCAGCGGCGCCATCTGCGCGTTCACGGCGGCCTGGGAGCGGCCCGACGCGTTCAGCCGCGTGTTCAGCACCATCGGCACCTACGTCGGACTGCGCGGCGGCAATGAATATCCCACGCTCATCCGCAAGACCGAGCCAAAGCCAATCCGCGTTTTCCTGCAGGACGGCACCAACGACCAGAACATCTATGGCGGCAACTGGTGGCTCGCCAACCTGGAGATGCTTTCGGCCCTGGAGTTCGCCGGCTACGAGGCGAACCATGTCTGGGGCGACGGCGGCCACACCGGCAAACAGGGAGGCTCCATTCTGCCCGACGCGTTGCGCTGGCTTTGGAAGGATTACCCAGCGCCCATCCCGGCGGGTGCCGGCTCCAAGCAGCCCATCATGGACGTGTTGATTCCCGGCGAAGGCTGGCAACTCGTGGCGGAGGGTTTCAAGTTCACCGAAGGCCCGGCGGCAAATGCCAAAGGCGAGGTTTTCTTCACGGATATCCCCAACAACCGGATCCATAAAATCGGGCTGGATGGCAAGCTCAGCCTCTTCGCGACCAACACCAGCGGTGGGAATGGAACCATGTTCGGGCCCGATGGAAATCTTTATGTCGCCCAGAATGGCGCGAAACGAATCGCCAGATACGATACCGAAGGCCACCAGACCGCCATCGAAGAAGTGATCGAATCAAACGATCTCTGTGTTTCCCACGACGGAAAAATCTACGTCACCGATCCGCTGCACAAACAGGTTTGGTTGATTGCAACCAATGGCGGCAAGCGCGTGGTGGACACGGGGCTGAACTTTCCAAACGGCGTGCGGTTCACGCCGGATCAAAGCCTCTTGCTCGTCGCCGACATGCGGGGGCAGTTTGTCTATTCATTCCAAGTGCAGCCCGACGGCTCGCTCACGAACAAGCAGGCGTATCATCATCTGCACGTTCCCGATGGCGCGCCGGACAGCGGCGCGGATGGGATGACGCTCGATACCGCAGGCCGGCTTTATGTCGCGACCCGGATGGGCATCCAAATCTGCGATCAAGCGGGCCGCGTGATCGGCATCGTGTCCAAACCGGCGGAACGCGCACTTGCCAACGCCGTCTTCGGTGGGGCCGACGGCGACGAACTGTTCGTCACCTGTGGTGACAAGGTTTTCAAACGCAAGACGAAAGCCCGCGGCGTGCTTTCGTGGCAGCCCCCGATCAAGCCACCCGCGCCGCGGTTGTGAGGGCGCGTTTTAATCTCTGGGGGCGGAATAAACCATCGAGGTAGAGGCCGTCGCGCTGCGATGACTGGCGCCGCGCCGAGCGGCGCAACCGGATGGGGAAGCGTCCCAACGCCGAACCGGCGCCAGGGAATGCGCACACTTTTCGCCGTCCGCGCTGCGCGCGGCGGGTGCCTCGCAGCGCGAGGAACCCTAGCAACGGAGAAACGCGCGGCAACCGCGGAAAGTTTCCAAAAAACCGGGCTCGCCAAAGCCGCCGGGTTTTCTATCCTGTCGGCTCATTGGAATTATGTTTATTGGAACCTACACCGCAATCGTAACCCCGTTTAAGCACGGGAAAATTGACGAGGCCGCCCTCGCGCACCTGATCAAGAATCAAATCAAGGGCGGCGTGGACGGCATTGTGCCCGTCGGCACCACCGGCGAATCGCCGACCGTGGATTATCAGGAGCACATTCAGATCATCGCGCTCTCCGTGAAATACGCGGCGGGCAAGATCAAGGTGCTGGCCGGCACCGGCGGCAACTCTACGAGCGAGGCGATTTACCTCACCCAGGAAGCCGAGAAGGCCGGCGCGGACGGATCGTTGCAGGTCGCGCCGTACTACAACAAGCCCACGCAGGAAGGATTGTTCCAGCACTTCCACGCCATCGCCCGCGCCACCAAGCTGCCCATCGTGCTGTACAGCATTCCGGGCCGTTGCGGCGTCGAGATCGCGGTGGACACGGTGGATCGCCTCGCGCATGACAGCGTGAACATCGTAGGCATCAAGGAGGCGGGCGGCAACGCGGATCGCGTGAGCCAGTTGCGCTCGGCGCTCGGGGCGCGGTTCAACATTCTCAGCGGCGACGATTCGCTCACGCTGCCCTTCATGTCGGTCGGCGCGGACGGGGTGATCAGCGTGGCGTCGAACATCATCCCGCGCGAGGTCTCGCACATGGTCAAGGCTTACGTGTTGGGCAAACATTCCGTGGCGCTCAAGCTCCACCAGAAATTTTATCCCATTTTCAAAGACCTGTTCATCGAGACGAATCCGACGCCGGTGAAGGCCGCGCTCGCCATGATGGGCGTGTGCGAGGAGGAATACCGCCTGCCGCTCGTCAAGATGAGCGCGAAGAACCGCGAGACCTTGCGAGCAACCTTGATCGCCTGCGGAGTGCTAAAATAAAAAACCTATGTGCTGCTTTTCCGGGCCAGTGAAGTCAGTTTCCGCGACCAACATTTTTGCGCGGATGGAAACCGGTGAGCGGCAGTTGCTGGTCTATCGCATGAGCCTGGAGACCGACAAGGCTGTGGCGATGGTGCTGCCGTTGCCCGTCGCGAAAGGCTCGACCGAAAAGGCGGTGCGCTTCATCAACCTGCAAAAGTATCCGAATTTCTTTGACGACCTGGCTGCGGGCTTTCCGGTGTATATCACCCACTCATCAAAAAATCTCGGAATTCCGACCGATTCAGCAGGCATCAACGAAACCCTTGCCGTCTATCACGTCGGAGATTTCGAGGCGTCGTTCGTGCCGAGCGTGAAAGACTTTGACCGGCTGGACAAACAGTTCCGCCTGCCGTCGGGCGCGTTCAAGAAATTGCCCGGCTACAAAAATTTTGGCTTCGCCGTCTTCAAGCTGAAGCCTGGCGCACAGAACGTGCATCCGATGGCGTTTGAATTTCGCACCGATCTACCAACACGGTTGTTTTTTCCGACAGTTCATATCCACGACGGCGAGGTTCACGCAGAGGCCGACTTCGACCACAAACTTTACTGCCAGCCATCCGAAGCATTGCAATTGAAAATGGCCGAGTGGGAAGAGTCTCCGAAACTTGCCAGCACATTCATGGACGTGAAAAAGGCCGCCGGCATTGTCACTGCCGATGAACATTGCTACAAACACGAGCTGCGCGGCCTGTTGCCGAACCGCGACACCTTCGCCGAAGCCCGCACTTAATTTATGACCCGCATCATCATCACCGGTTCAAATGGCCGCATGGGCCAGGCCCTCCTCATTTGCGCCAAAAAAATTCCTGAACTGGAAGTCGTCGGCACGATTGACCAGGGTGACGACCTCCGCGCCAGCATTGAAAAATGCGACGCGGTGATTGACTTCAGTTTTCACAACGCCTCGGCGGGCATCGCCGAACTGTGCGCCCAGCACGGAAAGGCGCTCGTCATCGGCACGACCGGCCACAACGACACCGAGACATTCGAGATCCGCAAGTGCGTGGAAAAAATCCCGATCGTGTGGGCGTCGAATTATTCCACCGGCGTCAACACGCTGTTCTGGCTCACCCGCAAGGCGGCGGAAATCCTCGGCCCGGCTTTTGATCTGGAAGTCGTCGAGATGCACCACCGGCTCAAGCGCGACGCGCCGAGCGGCACCGCCAAGACGCTCGCGGAAATTCTCGCGAAAGTCCGGCACCTGCATTTGAACGAAGCCGCGCGGCATGGGCGCCACGGCATCGTCGGCGAGCGCAGCGCGAGCGAGATTGGCATTCACTCTCTTCGCGGCGGTGACGTGGTGGGCGATCATACCGTTGTTTACGCCAACGCTGGCGAGCGTCTCGAACTGACGCACAAGGCCTCCAGCCGCGACACCTTCGCCACCGGCGCGTTGCGCGCCGCGCAGTGGGTGGTCCCGCAAAAACCGGGGCTGTACGACATGCAGGATGTGCTGGGGTTGAAGTGAAACCGGAATTTGCCTTCGTCGCACTCGGCTCGAACCTCGGCAATTCGCGGGACATTCTCACCCGTGCGATGGCGCACTTGCAGGAGCTTTCCACTGTGCCGCTGCGCAAATCCTCGCTGATCGAAACCGCGCCGGTGGATTGTCCGCTTGGCTCGCCCCTGTTTCTGAATGCCGTCGTCGGCCTGGTTCCGCGCACGGGTGAAACGCCGGAATCCTTGCTGGCAAAACTTCAGGCGCTGGAACAGGAATCCGGCCGGCAGCCGAAAAAAATCCTGAACGAAGCGCGCCCGCTGGATCTGGATTTGATCGCGTTCGGGAACGAAATCCGTTCGACTTCCAGCCTTGCTCTGCCCCATCCGCGTGCGCATTTGCGCCGCTTTGTTTTGCAGCCGCTGGCGGAGATCGCGCCAGAGCTTGTTTTGCCGGGCCAGACCGGGAGCATCGCACAATTGCTGGCCGCACTGCCCGGCTGAAACTCATTTGCGCTGGCTGGGTCCGGCGGCTAATCTGGCCTTGCATGAACCTGCCGCCGCTCATCCTGGCTTCCGCCTCGCCGCGCCGCTCGGAACTGCTGCGCCAGCTCGGGGTGAACTTCACGGTCGTGCCCAGTGACGCCACCGAAATCCACGACGACCAGCTCACCGCCCGCGAAATCTCCCAGCTCAACGCCTACCGCAAGGCGCGCGCCGTCGCCAAAAAATTTCCCGACGCGCTCGTGCTGGGCGCGGACACGCTGGTCTATCTGGACACCACCTTGTTTGGCAAACCCGCCGATCTGGAGGCGGCTTATCGCATGTTGGAACAACTTTCCGGCCGCACGCATGAAGTGGTCACGGCGATCTGCCTGCTGCAGCTGCGGACGCATCGCCAGAAACTTTTCTATGACAGCACGGCGGTCACGTTCCGCCGGCTGGATGAGGTGCAGATCCGTCGCTACCTCGGCCAGGTGAACACGCTCGACAAGGCGGGGGCCTACGGAATTCAGGAGGAAGGGGATTGGCTCATCGAACGCATCGTCGGCTCCTACACCAACGTCGTCGGGCTGCCGGTGGAAAAGCTCCGGACGGAACTGGCCCAATGGCCCGGGGAGATTTTGCCGCCGATTTGACTGGTTTTATTGTGCGTTCCGATGCAAGCTCGGCTATGACGAAGACCAAGCCTGCGACCAAGACCCCGGCCAAATCAGCGGCCACCAAGACCAAGATCCCGGCCAAACCAGCCGCGCCAAAGACAAAGTCATCCCGCACCTTGCTCCAGCAGGAACTGGTCACCGGTCAGCTCTGGCGCGTGGCGGACATGAATTTGCGCGTGGGACTGATCGGCAAAATCCTGGTCCACTACAAACTGGCCAAGCCCAATGCCGTCCGCATTCCCAACTCGGTCAGCGGCAAGACGACCGTCGAGGACTATCTCAAG
>JANPGB010000453.1:0-11913 GCA_031423695.1 Verrucomicrobiota bacterium | reverse complement strand
TGTTTTCGATGGTGTTCGGGCCGGTGGCCTTGGCCTTGAAGCCGTGCAGGTAGGGGAAGAGCTTGCCGTTGACGAAGGCGATGAGGTCGTCGCCGGTGAGGGCGGTGTTGTGGTCGATCCGGTTCGACAGGCTCACGGTGCCACTTGCCTGCCCTGAGCCTGTCGAAGGGTCCTTCACTTTCGGCGCAGCCCAAGACTCCCAGCGATAAGGCGCATCGAGGATGTGGGTGTATTTCTTGCCGTCGAGGGCGGCTTCGGTGGCCTTGTCGTGTTCGAGGGCGTCGAGGTATTTCAGGAAGAGGAGCCACGAGGTTTGCTCGGTGTAATCGAGTTCGCTGGTGCAGCCGGCGTCTTTCCAGAGGACGTCGTCGATGTTTTTAAAGGCTTGTTCGAACATGGGAGATTAGGGGGCGCTCTGGGAAGGGAGGTTGGTTTGGCTCGGCATGGGCGCACAGTAAGGGGCGTGACCGGTTCTGGCGAGTGTGTTTTCGCCGCGAATCCAGGCGGGCAGATTTTTACGGTTGGCTGAAATGGATTTGTGATGGCGCTGCTCAAATTCACAAGCGGTTTGCACTACGGGAGGATGACAATGCCGCGCAGACCGCTACTCTTGGCGCACTCATGACAGATTATTGTTCACCCAGCCAATCGAAGCGTCGCCCTAAAATGAAAGCTTTGCCAAATTGTCAGGTCACGCGCTGTAGCGTCCGGCCTTCGGTCGGAAACATTGAGTTCTGCGGCGGCGCGGTCGAGGAGCGGCCTCGACGCCACACGGTCTGCAAACTCTTCCTTACGCTTGCGGCAATTATTTGGCTGACGGAATCCGGCGCGCCGCTCCGCGCGGAGAATCCTGCCGCGGATCACATCGTCCGCATCGTGCTGGTCGGAGATTCCACCGTGACGGACGGGGCAGGGTGGGGGCTGGGCTTCAAACAATTTGTCAACGACCACGCGGAGTGCATCAACACCTCGGCAGGCGGACGCAGCTCAAAAAGCTTTATTGACGAAGGCAAATGGAAAAAGGCGCTGGAATTGAAGGGCGATTACTACCTCATTCAGTTTGGTCACAACGACGAGCCCGGCAAAGGTCCGGAGCGCGAGACCGATCCGGCCACGACTTTCACCACGAACCTGCTGCGCTATGTGGAAGAGGCCCGCGCCATCGGGGCGAAGCCCATCCTCGTCACCTCGCTGGTGCGCCGGCAATGGGACAAATCCGGCAATGGCAAAATCAATTCCAGCCTGGTGTCGTACGCCGAGGCCGCGAAAAAAATCGCCGCCCAATACGGGGTGCCGCTGGTGGATTTGCACGCGCGCAGCCAGGAGTTGTGCGAGGCGTGGGGCCGGGAAAAATGCATCGCCTTCAGTCCGATCAAGCCGACCAACCAGATTGACAACACGCATTTGAACGCCAAAGGCAGCGTCATCTTCGCCCGGTTGGTGGTCGAGGAACTTCGCAAAGTCACGCCGGAACTTGGGCCGTGTTTTCGCGCCGAACCAAATGCCGGGGCGGCCCGTTCCGCCGCGAAGGTTTTTTCCGTCCGCGAGCTGGGGGCGAGAGGGGACGGCAAGACGCTCGACACAGACGCGATTCAAAAGGCGTTGGATGACTGTGCCGGGGCCGGCGGCGGCACGGTGGTGCTGGGGGAGGGCGTCTATCTGAGCCGCCCGGTTTTTTTCAAGAGCAGCCACACCACGCTCAAGCTGGAGGAGGGCGCGACCTTGCAGGCCACGGACGCGCCGGAGGATTTCGCCGTGCCGGGCAAGCCCGGCGCGGTGACGGCATTCATCAACGCCAGCGGCCTGACGAACATCGCCATTCTCGGCGAAGGGAAGATTGACGGCGCGGGCGCACGCTGGTGGGCACCGGTGAAGGCCGCGAAAAAATCCGGCACGCCCGAAACGCAACGTCGTCCGCGCCTGATCGTTTTATCCGACTGCAAAGGCGTGCGCGTGGAAGGGGTGACGCTGCAAAACTCGCCGAGCTTTCATCTGGTGCCGACGGGTTGCGAAGATGTCGTGATCGAAGGTGTGACGATTCGCGCGCCGGCGGATTCGCCGAACACGGATGCGATTGATCCGAGCGCCTGCCGGAATGTGCGCATCAGCAAATGCATTCTGGACGTGGGCGATGACAACATTGCCCTGAAAGCCGGGCGCCTGGTGCCGGGGCGCGCGGCGGCGTGCGAAAACATCACCGTGAGCGATTGCACGTTGCTGCATGGCCATGGCATGTCCATCGGCAGCGAGACGGCGGGCGGGGTGAAGAACTTCACCGTGGAACGCTGCACCTTCAACGGCACCACGAGCGGCATCCGCATCAAGAGCGGACGCGAACGCGGCGGGTTGGTGGAGGACATCACCTATCGCGACCTGACCATGACGAACGTGGACTGGCCGATCAGCATCACGTGCTACTATCCGAAAGTTCCGAAAGAGGACGCTGCGCAACCGGTGACCGCGACCACGCCGGTGTTTCGAAACATAAAAATCATCAACGTCACGGGGGCGAGTCCGCGGACGGCGGGTCAGATCGTAGGGTTGCCGGAGAGTTTGATTTCGGAGGTTCTGCTGGAAAATGTCCACCTTTCGGCGCCGACGGGCCTGACGATTCGCAACGCACGATACGTTGACTTCAAGGCGGTGAATATTGAGGTAACCAAGGGGAAGCCGCTGATTCTGGAGAACGCGCAAGTGCGCAAACTCTGAACCGAATTGCACACCAGCAAGGGTGACTTGCGCCGATAAACTATTATCTTAACCATGATTCAGCCAAATACTATGACGCTTAAAATAAGTGATAATTCCTCCGCCGCGCTTGCTGCGACATCGGACTGTGCTATGAAGACAAATAATTCCGGCCCCCGTTCCGCTTTCACCCTGATCGAACTGCTGGTGGTCATCGCGATCATCGCGATTCTGGCGGCGATGCTGTTGCCGGCGCTGTCCAGCGCCAAGGAGAAGGCGTTGCGGGCGAACTGCGCCAGCGACCTGCACCAGATCGGCGTCGGCGTGCTGATGTACGCCAATGACAATACCGACTACTTTCCGCTCTGCAGCTGGCCGCAGGGTCAGAACCCGTGGCAGACCTACGAGGCCTGCCGCCTGACCGCGGGCACGACCACCATCACCCGCGGATATTATAATCTCGGGCTTTTGTTCCGGCACAATCAGGTGTCCAATCCGAAAGTGTTTTATTGCCCCAGCAATAACAAGGCGGGCGCGTCGTGGACCTTTGATTACTACAATGCGCTGGGATCCTGGCCGACCACGAGTGCCGCCAGCGGCGACGACAATGCGCGCACCGGCTACAACTATTACCCGCAATTGAAGGACGAGGAACTCGTCAGCGGGTATTTGCTGCCCAAATTGGTTCAGCCCAATTCGGGTTCTGTGCTGGAATTTGGCGGCAACCTGAAGACGGTTGCGCCGATGAAGCAAAGTGCCATCAATCCCGGCAAGAGCATTTCCACCGACCTGATGCAGAGCCCCACCGCCACGGCGCACAAGAGCAGCAAATCGGTGGCCGGCATGAACGCCCTGTTCGCCGACGGTCATGTGGCTTTCCAGAGCGCCCGCCAGCTCCCCCAGGCATTTACTTCCGCACTTTGGGATCCGGATGGCGTGCCGAGCAGCGGGGATGAAATCGGCAACAGTCCGCTGAATTTCCGCCGCGTGGCCAACATGTGGTTGCCCTGATTTCACAGCGCCGCCTTGCTTTCCAATACCTGAAATATTTTCCCGTCTCAAAACCCTAACCCCCAAAAATCATGTACCCCCCCAGCAACCAGCCCACGCAATTCCTGCGCAGTGCCACCACGAGATTCGCCACCCGCCTCACCCTGCTGGCCGCAATTTTCAGCGCGATCACCTCGCCCGCCGCGACCGTCGTCTGGAGCGGTGCCAGTGGTGCGGGCACCAACTGGTCCACCGCCGGCAACTGGATCGGCGGCATCCCGCCTGCCGGCGCGGACGATGTTAAATTTTTTGACGCTGGCACCAATGGCGTGCCGCTTCAGCCGAACAACCTGGTGGATGTGACTTTCGGTGTCGGCACGCTGCAATTCGGACAGACCAACGGCAACCATACCGTTTCCATTGCGAGTGGACAGACGTTGTTTGTCACCAACGGCAACTTCATCGTCGGCACAGCGGGGGACCTGGCGGTGGTGAAGAGTCTCACGAATGCGGTGAACGGTGCGGGCGGCACGTTGATGGTGAGCAACCCGGCGGCGGTGATCTCCATTCAGCAGGGGACGGCGACGGCTGTGAACGGCTCGCGCGGGAACTTGGATTTGTCGGGATTGGACACATTCATCGCGAACGTGAAGGGCATCGGCCTCGGCAGCACGGTGTTTCCCAATCCCAACAACGCCAACCAGCGCGAGGCGGGGTCGTTGATTTTGGCGAGGACAAATTTCATCACGCTGGCGCTGACGGACACGCTGGTGAACTATCAGACGGCAGGCAAGACAAACGCCATCGAGTTGAGCCGCAACCCCGGCAACAACTCGGCCATCTTGAGCCAGCTTGTGCTCGGCCAGTCGAACGTGATCAACGTGGACAGCATGGCGTTCGGACGCGACAAGGCGTCGGCCAGTTCGGCGGGCATCATGGTGTTCAACGCCGCGTTTGCCAATCCGGTCGCGGTGTTCCGCGGCGCGGCGGGCGGTTCCAGCCGCGTGACGTGGTGGGCGATGGGCGACATGAACGCGAACGCCTCCTCCGCGCAGCTTTCGCTCGGCACCAATGATTTCAGCAACGGCACGGTGGACGCGCTGGTCGAGACAATGTCATTGGGTCGCGACTGCACACCGACACATACGGCGACGGGTTTTAACGTCGGCGTGCTGACCTTTACGGCCGGGACGATTGACGTGAACAACCTGCTCGTGGGCAACCAGGCGGTCGGCCCGATTACGAGCATTGCGGGTAATCTAGGCATCGTGAACGTGAATGGCTCGGCGGCGAAGCTCGTCGTCAACAACACCCTCGAACTCGGCCACACCACGGTCGCCTTCGTCCCCAACGTCAGCGGCACCAACGCCGCGAAGACCTTTGGCATCCTGAACATTCGCAACGGCGGCACGGTGTTCGCCAACCGCATCATCGTCGGCGCGGCCAGCACGAACAATAACACGATCACGCTAAATTCCGGCATACTCGTGGTCACGAACGGTGTCGGCTCGCCGGGCAGCCGCCCGACCACGTTTGCCAGCACGAACTCCACGCTCCGCCTGAACATCACGGGCATCACCAATATCTTTTGCGCAAACCTGGTGAGCGGCGGGCTGACGAACTTGATCAGTCCGGATTCGGTCGCGGTCTTCGCCAGTTATCCCAAGCAGATTGTGCTTCTCAAATTCACCTCCCAGTTCGGCGCGGGTGTCACGAACTTTGGCCTGACCAACCTTCCGGCCAGCGCGCCCGGCGCCTATCTCTCGAACAACGTCGCGAACAGCTCGCTCGACCTGGTGCTGCCGTTTGATCCGCGCCCGATCATCACCGCGCAGCCGAACAGCTACAGCGGCAATCCCGGAGACAACGTGGCGTTCAACGTGACGATCAGCGGCAACAGCGCGACGCCGCTCTCGTATCAATGGTATCTCGGCGCGACCCCGCTCGCGAACGGCCCGACGGGCAACGGCTCGACCCTCTCCGGCGCGACCACGGCGTCGCTCGCCATCACCAGCGCCCAGCCCGGCGACAATGGCAATTACACGGTCATCATCTCCAACGCCTACGGCTCGGCCACGAATTCGCCGGCGGCGGTACTGACCATCAGCGCCGGTTGCGTCCCGCCTGGATTGACCGGCCCGAACAATGCAACGGTGATTCAAGGCAATAACGCCACGTTCAGTGTTTCCGCTTCTGGCAACCCCGTACCGGATTTGCAATGGCGTCTCAATGGCGCGGACATCGCCGGCCAGACGGGCAGCAGCTACATCGTCACCAACGCGCAGTATCCGGCGGATGACGGTGCGGTGTATTCCCTCGTGGCCTCCAATGCTTGCGGCATGGTGACGAACAGCGCCACGCTCACAGTCATCGTCCCGCCCATCATTAGCGTGCAGCCGGTCAGCCTCGTGGTGACGAACACGCAGGCTGCGGCGTTCTCCGTCACTGCGAGCGGCGTGCCGGCACCGACGTATCAATGGTATTTCAACAACGGCCCGATCGGCGGCGCGACGAGCTCCACCTACAACATCGCCAGCGCGACTTCGGCGAACACCGGCACCTACAAGGTCATCGTGAGCAACGCCGCCGGCTCGGTGACCAGTTCCAACGCCACGCTGATTGTGAATTCCACCATGTCCGCCGTCACCCTCTCGCCGGCGAATGGCGCCACGGGCCTCTGCTACGACACGCCGGTGGCCGTCACGTTCAGCGCGGCCCCGAGCCTCGGCGCGGCGGGCAAGATCAAGATTTACAACGTCACCAATTCCGCCACGCCTGTGGACACCATTGACATTGCCGGGGGCGCGGTGCAGCAGCGGTCCTTCCCCGGCGACGGCCAGTCGTTCACCTACCAGACCGTTCAGATCACCGGGAACACGGCGAAAATTTTCCCGCACTTCAACGTCATGTCGTCGAACGCGACCTACTACGTGACGATTGACAACGGCACGTTCACGGACGCGACCGGCGCGTATTTCGCCGGCATCACGGCGACGAACGTCTGGCAGTTTGCGACGAAAACCGGCGGCCCGGCGGACACAAACAATCCCGTGGTCAACGCGGATGGCAGCGCGGACTTCCTCACTGTGCAGGGCGCGGTGAACTCGCTCGCGACCGGCACCAATGCCACGCAGCGCGTCATCAGCATTCGCAACGGCCTCTACAACGAGATTGTTGACGTTGCCGGCAAGCACAATGTCACCCTTCGCGGGCAGAGCCGCGCGGGTGCGGTGATCTACTTCCCGAACAACGCCAACTTCCAGAACGCCAACGCCGGCACCACGCACGCGCGCATGACATTCAAGGTGAACGCTAACGACATCGTGCTCGACACGCTGACGGTCTCGAACAGCACGCCGCAGGGCGGTTCTCAGGCCGAGGCGCTGATGATCGAAAGCAATGCGAAACGCTGCATCGTTTACAACTCGGAACTCGACAGCCGGCAGGACACCATCCTCGGCAACCAGAACTCCTCGCAGACCTACTACTACAAGAGTGTCATCAAGGGTAACTTTGATTACGTCTGGGGCGGCGGGAATTTCTTCTTCGACCAGTGTGAAATCCGCACCATCGGCGGCACGGGCAATGCGAACTTCAGCGCCGCGCGCACGGATACGTCGGCCACCCAGAGCGCGAGTTTCCCGTGGCTGAACCCAGGCGGCACTTATACCGCCAACGGCATGTCGTTTGTGAACTGCACGTTTACTGCCGAGTCTGGCGTCGGCCCGGTTACGCTCGCCGGTAGCAACGGCACGTCGGGCAACAATGTCTCGTGGTATGGTTGTGATTTCGCCACGAACTACATCGCGCCGTCCGCCGGTCTGTTCAGCGGCAATTATCTGTTCTGGCAGGCGGCGAACACTTCCAATGGCGTGCCGGTGACATATCCTGTGCTGATTACTCTTAGCGGAAGCGACACTCGCCTGCTCGCCGCGACGAACATCCCGACTTGGTTCTACGGCTGGACGCCCGCGCTTGCGCCGTACATCCTCACCCAGCCCGCGAACCAGAGCGTGGCCGGCGGCCAGTCTGCCAGCTTCAACGTCGTGGCGGCGGGCATTTCTGATCCGACGTATCAATGGCTCAAGAACGGTTCGCCGCTCGCGGGCCAGACCAGTTCCATGCTCACGATCACCGGTGCCAACGCGAATGACGCGGCGGCTTACTCAGTCATCGTTTCCAACGCAGCAGGCGTGCTCACCAGCAGTTCCGCCACGCTGACCGTCGGCAACAACGCTCCGACGCTCACGCCGGTCACGGATGCGACGGTGAATGTTGGTGTCACGGTCAACAAAACCAACGTGGCGGCTGATCTCGACGCGCCGGCGCAGACGCTTGTCTTCTCGCTGCTCTCCGGACCGGGCAGTGTGGGAGCCGGCACCGGTGTCTTCAGCTGGCGTCCGCAAGTGGGCAATGCCGATACCACCAACATCATCAAAGTGGTGGTGACCGACAATGGCGCGCCCAACCTGAGCGCGACGAACACGTTCACTGTCATCGTCAATCCGCTCACCCAGCCGGACGCGGGCTCCCCTGCTTACGCCGGCGGACAATTCAGCCTCACCGTGAACGGACAAGTCGGGCCGGACTACGCCTTGCAAGTTTCCACGGACCTTGCGAGCGGTGTTTGGACCACGCTCCTGACAACCAACTCGCCGCCGTCGCCGTTCACCTTCGAGGATCCGAACGCCGGCGCGCAGCCGATGCAGTTCTACCGGATCAAAGTCGGTCCGCCCCTGCCTTGAGGAAAGCCGGCTGAATGGCGGTGATAGTTTCAAAGAGCGCGGCGGGCTTGATTGCCCGCCGCGTTTTTCCTTTTACCTCACCTCAAACTCACGCCGCGATTGTTGAGGAGCTGGATGCGCGTGGCGTTGGTGAGGGTCACACCCGGCTGCGTCGCATTTTCGAAGGTGCAGTCGGCGATGGTCACATCGCTCACTGGCGCGGCCGGCGACCAGCCTTCGATGAAAATCGCCTGTTTCGTCAGTCTCGCAAAGGAGCAGTCGCGGATGCTGATGTCATGCACCAGCGGAATCGCCTCGCCGTTCTTCGCGCCGCTGCTCGCGTAGCGCATCGTGATGTAGATGCCGTACCGTGCAACGGCGATTTTGCAGTTCCGGATGTAGATGCGCTCGATGAATCCGCCGCGCGCCGGATTGGTTTTGAAGCGCAGCGCCTGGTCCAGGTCGGGGCTGCCGAACTCGCATTGTTCCGCAAACACGTTGCGGATGCCGCCCGCGGTTTCGCTGCCCATCGTCACGCCGCCGTGGCCGTCCTTGAAAGTGCAGTTTTGAATCACGATGTTTTCGGAGGGGATGTTCACGCGGCGGCCATCGTGATCACGCCCGGCCTTGACCGAGATGCAATCGTCGCCGGTGTCGAACACGCAATCCTTGATCAGCACGTCGGTGCAGGAATCCGGATCGCAGCCATCGTTGTTCTTGCCGTGCGAGTCCACGGTCACGCCGCGAATCGTGACGTTGGTGCAGTAGAGCGGATGCAGCACCCACATCGGCGAATCCACCACGCGGACGCCTTCGATCAAGACATTTTTGCAGCGGACGGGTTCGACAAAGTTGGGCCTAATGAAATGACCCTCGCCCATGACGCGCTGGGCGACTGGCAGTTCCTGGTCGCCCATTTCGGCAAGCCGGGCGGCGCTGGCGCCGGCCTTTTTCACCCAGTCGGGCCACACGGATTTCGAGGCCTGGCCGTCGAGCGTGCCTGCGCCGGTGACCGCGATGTTTTCCTGCGCATGCGCGTAAATGAACGGCGAATAGTTCATCATCTCCGAAACGTCGCGCGAGAAAACCACCGGCAGAAAGTTTTTCGGATCCGTGCTGAACCGGATGGTGGCACCTTTGTCGAGATGGAGATTCACGTTGCTCAACAAATGAATCGCGCCGCTCAAGTAGGTTCCCGCCGGCACGGCCACCCGGCCGCCGCCGGCCTGGTGGCAGGCTTGGATCGCGTCGGCAAAGGCCTGCGTGCAATCGTTGGTGCCATCGCCGGCCGCGCCGAATCGGACGACGTTGAACTCGCGGCTTGGAAATGTGGGCGGCCGGATGCGCTGGAGGATCGCCGGCACTCCCGCCCAGGCTTGGTCGGCGGCAGTGGCCGCATCGTTTTCGTTGCCCCACGCGCACAGGTGCAGGGCCAGGGGGAGAACTAGGATTCGATTGTTCATCGTGCCGCGGAGTTTAACGCGGCGGTGTCGGGGCGTAACGCCCAATCGGTTTGAAATAACGGCAGAAGACAAACCGAATCCGGCAATTAATCCTTGCAAACAATTCACCGGCCCCGTTCAATATGCCTCCGGTTGGCAGGATAGCTCAGTTGGTAGAGCAGCGGATTGAAAATCCGCGTGTCCCCGGTTCAATTCCGGGTCCTGCCACCACTTCTCTTCTTGGTAAATCCCGTGATTCGCCCTTGGAATCGGGGCTTTGCCCAAGCCCAGGGCTTCACTAAGCTCTGGTCCGGCGCTCGCCGCTGCTTGACGCAGAGCAGCGGGTGTCGCTAAACATTTATTTTATGAGCCAGACCGAGACCCATCATTTTCAGGCGGAGATCCAGCAGTTGCTGGATATCGTGATTCATTCGCTGTACACGGACAAAGAAATCTTCGTGCGCGAGCTGATTTCCAATGCGGCGGACGCGTGCGAAAAACTGCGCTTCCACCAGTCGTCAGGCCAGGCAGTCCACCAGTCGGACATCGCGCCGTCCATCGCCGTGACAACGGACGACAAGGCCGGCACCATCACCATCGCGGACACCGGCATCGGCATGACCCACGGCGAACTGGTCGAGAACCTTGGCACGATCGCGCATTCGGGCACGAAAGCGTTTCTGAAACAGCTCGCCGCCGACAAGAAGCCGAACGTCGGGTTGATCGGCCAGTTCGGGGTGGGCTTTTATTCGGCGTTCATGGTGGCCAAACGGGTGACGGTGTTGAGCCGGTCGTTCGGGGCGGAGGATCCCGGCTGGCAATGGACGAGCGAGGGCGGCGGCGGTTACGAACTCGCGCCCGCCGCGGATTTGCCGCGCGGCACAAAAATCACGCTCGAACTCAAGGACGACGCCAAGGATTTTGCGCAGGAAACGACCATTGAGCGGATCATTCGCAGCTACTCCAGCTTCGTGCCGTTTCCCATCGAGCTAAATGGCAAGCGCCTCAACACGGTGCAGGCCATCTGGGCGCGGAGCCGGAACGAGATCAAGGAGGAAGAATACAACGAGTTCTACACGTTCGTGGGCCACGATCATGAAAAGCCCCTCTTTCGGCTGCATTTCACCGCCGACGCGCCGCTGGCGATCCAGGCGCTGCTGTTCGTGCCGCCGCGGAATTTTGAAACGCTGGGCATGGGGCGGATCGATTCCGAGGTGAATCTCTATTGTCGCAAGATCCTGATCCAGGCCAAGGCCAAGGGCCTGTTTCCCGACTGGCTGCGCTTCCTCAAGGGCGTGGTGGACAGCGAGGACCTGCCGCTCAACATTTCGCGCGAGACGATGCAGGACACTTCACTGATGCAGAAACTGAACAAGGTGCTGACGGGACGCTTCCTGAAATTTCTCGACGAGCAGTCGGAAAAGGAGGCCCAGGCCTACGAGAAATTCTACGCCGAGTATCAACGCTTTCTGAAGGAAGGCGTCGTCACTGACTTCACCCACAAGGAGGCGCTCGGACAATTGCTGCGTTTCGAATCGTCGTCGCTTGACGCCGGCAAACTCACCTCGCTCGCGGACTACGTCAAGCGCATGCCCGCCGAACAGAAGGAGATTTACGGCCTGCTGGCGGCCAACCGCGCCGCGGCGGAGAGCAGCCCGTATTTTGAGGTGTTCCGCGAGCGGAAATTCGAGGTCCTGTTCCTGCAGGATCCCTGGGACGAGTTCGTGATGGAGCATCTCCGCAGTTTCGACGGCAAGCCCCTCCAGCTTGCCGAGAAGGCGGAGATCAACCTGGGCGAAGCGAAGCCGGACACCGCGCTGCCGGACGAGGCCGCCAAGTCGCTCACGCAATGGCTCAAGGAAACCCTAGGCGACAAGGTGGGCGAAGTGCGCGTCTCGCATCGGCTGGTGTCGAGTCCGGCCGTCGTCGTGGATCCGGACAAGTTCATGACTTCAAACATGCGCCGCGTGATGAAGGCCATGAAGCAGGAAGGCGGCGAGTCCTCCCCGGTGAAACACGATCTGGAAATCAATCCAGCGCACCCGATCCTGTCACGCCTTGAGGCGATG
>JANPGB010000452.1:0-4144 GCA_031423695.1 Verrucomicrobiota bacterium | reverse complement strand
TGCGCGTCCTTCTCCAGTTCGCCACGCCGCTTCGTCTTTTTTCTCAAAATCGTCGAAGGCTTAGACCAGGCCGGTGAGCACTTCCGCCGAAGTCTGGAAGAGCGCCTGGACCTTCGGCTCCGCAACCTTGCTCACGTCGGCGCGCAGGTGCTCGATGTGTTGGTGCAGCTGCCCTTTGATCCTCTGCGTGTGGTGAACCGGATCATTCTCGGCCAGCGGTTTCATACCAGCGCAGAAGTGCTTGTGACGGGCCCGGGCTTCATTGGGCTGCGACCATTTTTGCTGGCGGGCGTTTTGGCCGGCGGCACCTCAATGCCCAAGGCCGAGGCCAGATCAATTTCATGCTCCTGCTCCTGGACGATGATCCCCCGCAAGGTTTCGCTTAAGGCAAATTCCCCCATCGCCTCGGCCTGGCGGATCCGGTCGCGATAACGCGCCACGGTTGCCCGTTCGTTCTCCAGATCCGCGCGCAGCATGACTTCCGGGTCGGTGGACGTGATCACCGGCTTCGGCGTCACACCCGGCATGCCTCCCAGATAATCAATCTGTTTGGCAATCTTGATGGCGTGCTGCAGTTCTTCGCCGGCGTGCAATTCCAATTCCCGCGCAATGTCGGTGTACTCGGCCCCCTTCATCACCTGGCTGTAAACGGTGTAGGCGATGATCGCCTGATATTCGCCGGCCAGATCTTCGTTCAACAACTGAATCATCTGCTCGCGCGTGATGTTCAGCCCGGTGGTCGTCGGTTCTTTCGTCATAATATTTTCAAGAATTCAATCGTCGTTTTCACACTGGTTTGCACTCAGTCTTCCACGGTGAAACCCACTTTGATGGTCACCTGCCAGTGCTGCACTTTTCCCTTGTTGAGGTTACCGCGCGTCTCCACCACTTGGAACCAGCAAAGGTTCTTGATGGTTTTGTGCGCGCGTTTGATGGCCTTGCTCACGGCGTCCTCGATGGAGGTGGTGGAGGTGCCGGTGAGTTCGATGAGTTTATAGACGTGGTCTTTCATGCGGGTTGATTCCGATACGGGCATGGCAATGGGTCGGGCAAGAGGGTCAAGTCTCGGATGCGGGCGTCAAAAATCAGCGGAGCAATAGAACCACGATGACAATGACGAGCAGGAGGCCGACCGAACCGCCGCCAATCCAGATGGCACTGGCAAGAACCGGGGAGAGTAATAGTAACATGGTTTATCTTTCTTTTTATGACGGCAATTTATTTGCCGTCATTATCTGAAGTGACGCTACGCGCCGGGCGGCCGCCAGGCCATGGGGTGTAACCCTACCGCGGAGGATGCGCTGCGCTCAACCGGGACTTATCGCGCCCGGTGGATGATTTGAAATCGGAAATGATACCCTGACGACAAGGCCACCCCGCACGGCCGGGAGCCTCAACCCCGGGCGGCTGATTCAATGTTTAACGGAGCACCGTTGACCTCGTTCGCACCACGGACCGCCCGGCCTTGGCTCTCGCCCGCCGGCTGGTCCCGCGTCTCGCGCAGCGGTGTAGCGACCGGCTTCCCCAGACGGAACTCCAGCAGCTCGGTCACCCGTTGGCGGCATTTCTCGCGGCATACATCCAGTTCGTTGCGATAGTTCATGCCCAGGTAAATAAAACTCAGCAGGCAAACCGTTGCCACCAAACCCAGGACGCAAAACACCTGGGTGATAATATGCGATGTGAATCCCCAAAAATTCTCCGGATAGTACCCCAGAAAAACCGCTGAGTAGCAAAGGCCGGCCACGGCCACTGCGCCCAACCCGGCCATCAACCGCACCCCGCGCCGCACCCGGCGCTCATCCTCCTGGAGCTGCGCGATCCGCGCCCCCAATTGGTGGCTTTTGGCGGTGTCATCGTAAAGCAGGCACTGGCTTAGAAACTCCGTTTGTTGTTGGTGCTCGCTTAGGATCGTGCCCGTGCTTTCGTCCGCCTCAACGAAGCCACCCGACGGGTTGGACCGGGCGCGAATCAGGGTGATGGGGGTTGGCTTCATAAAATTCCTCAAGCGGGACGCCCGCATACGGAGTGGGCCCATTCGCGCAAATTCCGCGTCAGCCCCCTGAAATAAAAACGGGCGGCGGCCGGGTGGTGGCAGAGGCATTCCAGGTGCAACACGGCGCGGCCCAGCGGGGTCCGGGAAAAATTCGCGGCGCTCAGGGACAGTGGCCGGGTGCCATCCCGCTCCCAAAACGCCAGTGGAGTCTGTGCTTTTATCATGCGCATCTCTTTCTCTGGTTGTGTTTGGTTTTGATCGAGCGCCCGCACCATACGCGCCTGCGGGAAGACTGGCGATAGGGTGTTAACCCCATGGTTAAAACGAAACGATGGCCCCATGCTCACGCTGGATGGTTGGCCCACCGCGGCGCGATTCGCGGGTCAGCACAGAAGGTGTTGCCGCCGCCGGGGCTCATGCAATAATCCAATCATGTCTCGACCGCAAAGAAAAGCGCTGCCGCCCAAAAAGGTTTTCATGCTGCGGGTGCTGCGCAGCCTGGCGCTCGCCCTCGGCATGATTGGGGCGTCCCTCGGGCTGGGAATTTTCGGCTACCGTTATTGCGCGGGGTTTTCCTGGCTGGATGCGCTGCTGAACGCTTCGATGATTTTGACCGGCATGGGCCCGGTGAACGAAATCCACACGGTCGCGGGCAAATTATTCGCCTCCTTCTATGCGCTATTCAGCGGGGTGGTGTTCATCACCTCGGTGGCCGTCCTGCTAGCCCCGGTGGTCAACCGTTTCCTCCACAAGTTCCATCTGGAATTTGCCAGCTCGGACGATGACCTGGATGAGTCGCGGCGGAAGGCGGGCGGACAACCGCCGGGCGCGGACTAAGCGACGGCCGCGGAAAATGGGGTGTTCACCCCATAGCCAGGCGGGAGGAATTACCCAATGTTGTCGCGTTGCCGACCGGGTTCCTTGCGCTGGAAGAGAAAACCTTTCGCGGTTCCCCGCCGTCGTCAGCATGAGAACATGAAGCAAAACCTCGGGTTGGCATATCGCTATGGACAGGCTTTGCGAGCGCACCTCCGGCCGGGTTCGCGGGCGGGCTTGGCGGCGGCGTTGGGACTTGGACGCGAAGCAGCCGGACTTGGGTTGGAGACGCCGGAGTTGGCCCGGATCCATGAACGGGCAGTAGGCCGCTTGGAACCCTCGCAGCGCAGCCGGGAGAAGCTGCTGCGGGCGCAGATTTTTTTCACCCGGGCCAACACGCCCATTGAGGCAACTCATCGCGCCGCACGACAGGCCAAAACCCGCTTGAGCCAGGTGCAGAAAACGCTGGGTCGGCGCACGCGCGAAGTGGCCGTCTCCAACCGTCAATTGAAACGCGGGGCCGTCCGCCGCCAAGTCATGGCCGCCGCGTTGGCGAGGAGCCGTAAGAGCCACGACCAATCCTTGGCGGAATCCTTGGAGCTGCAGAAACGTCTCCGTGAGTTGACCCGCCGCGCGCTGGTCTCGCAGGAGGACGAACGACAAAACCTTAGTCATGAACTTCAGGACGAAATCGCCCAGACGCTGCTGGGCATCAATGTCCGACTGCTCGCGTTGAGGCGGGAGGCGGACAGCAACACCCTGGGTCTCAAGCGGAAAATCACCAGCACACAACAGCTGGTCGTGAACTCGGCCAAATCCGTGCGGCGCTACGCGCGCTCACTCGCTTCGGCCTCCGGGGACGTCACGCCCAGACCCCAGACCCCAGGCCCCAGACCCCAATTTCCCGTCATCGCCATGGCCGCCTCCGCCGGTGGCTTGCGCGCCTTATCCGTCATTCTCGGCGGTTTGCCGGCGGACTTCCCGGCGGCCATCGCCATCGTGATGCACCTGGCCCCCGATCATAAAAGCATTCTGGCTGAGATCTTAAGCCGCCGCACTCGTTTGATGGTCAAGCAGGCGCACACGGGCGACGTCCTTTGCCAGTCGAATGTTTTTATCGCCCCGCCCAATCATCACTTGTCGGTGGCCGGAGACGGACGACTCAGGCTTTCTTCCTCCGCTGCGGAAAAAGTTCATTATGCCCGGCCTTCGGCCGAGCCGCTGTTTGCTTCGGTGGCCCGGGTTTACAAAAAAAACGCCATTGCCGTGGTCCTCACCGGGGGTGACGGCGACGGCTCGTTTGGCGTGCAGATCATCAAGGACAAGGGCGGC
>JANPGB010000451.1:0-13725 GCA_031423695.1 Verrucomicrobiota bacterium | reverse complement strand
GCTGCAATGCAACCCCCTGGACCGCAAGTCGCCAGCGACCCGTTACATCCGTTGTAGGGTCGAGAGCTCCCGAAAAAGCAGAATCAACTTGGGTTAGCAGTGCATCCGGTGTGATCAATCTTCTGGGGTTCTTATCTTCAGTGCAGTTCAGGTTTTTGAGTCAGACGAAGTCCCTATCGAACGATAGGAGTTGGTGTCAGGGGGTAAATCCAAACCTTAATAAATTTGCTAAAGATTATAGCGCGGTTGAGTCTGTGAATGCGTGTGAGTGATGACATGGACAGGTCTCCCATGAAGCTTCCGTGAATCTAAGCAGGGAAAAATAGGCGTGAGGTTATCCATGGTCGGGCAGAGCAAAGGGACCAAAGAAATCCCGCCGCGCCGCGCCACAAGGCGCGGGACCACAGCGCCCAGCGATCCGTCACCGGCCGCGCCGCCAGCAGCGCGGTGATGCGCTTCTCGAAGGCGTAGGGCACCCGGTCATCCGGGGGATTATTCCGGGCGGCGGCGATCAGTTTATTGTGCAGTTCAGACAGCTTCATACAATCAACAATTCGTCAGACGCGCAAAATTTGCGCGGGGTTACAGATACTTGTCCTGGGTGATTTTCGCAATAATTTACGCATTTCCGCGCGCGCGCGGAACGCCCGCACTTTGACCAGGGGAACGGACCAGCCGGTCAGTTTGGAAATTTCCTTCACCGAACGGTCCTCAATTTCAAGCAGGGTGATGATCAGCCGCGCGGGCGGGGAAAGCTGTTCCATGATGCGCGCGATGAGCAGGCGCGCGGCGTCGGCATTTTCGCTCGCGGATTCGGGCTGGGTGACGAACCGGTCCAGCCAGTCCTGCTCCGGGTCGGTCAGTTCGGAGAAGGCGGACTCGCGGTTGCGCTGGTGGCCGCGGAGGAAATCGTAACAAGTGTGGACGGCCAGCCGCATGAGCCAGTGCTCGAACGGCGCCTCGGCACGGAAGCTGGCCAGCTTTTGAAACGCCTTGAGCCAGACTTCCTGAACGATGTCCTCCACCTCGCTGTCGCGGCGGGCGTAGCGGCGGGCTGTGGCAAAGACGCGCGGAGAATATCTCTGAACCAACGGCTCGAAGCTGGCGGCATCGCCCTTCAAAACCGCGGCGATCAATTCCGCTTCGGTGCGTTCCATCGGGGGCACTCTGCCAGAGCGCCCGCCGTTTCAAAAGTGAAAAGCCACCCCGGTCGCCCGGGATGGCTTCGCCGCGTATCAACCAACAACACAACTACCGTTTCAGCGGCAAATCGTTTTCGTCGCGGTTCGTCGAAAGAATACTATGCCGGCGCTCGCCAGCGGGCTGGCGGTCCGCGTCGCGCAACCCGTTGCGGAACGGCGCGGCGGCGAGGCCGCTTTTGATCTTTTCCACCTGCTCCGGGGAAAGCGGCGGCTGGAGCCGGGAGATCGCCCGGGCGCGGATGACGGCGGCGTCCGCTTCCAGCGTGGCCACAGCCATCGCCTGCCGGCGGACGGCGACTTCGTCAAAATTGCCGGCGAGCCCCGCCTCGATCAGTTTGCTACGGGCCTCGCGAAGCTTGGTCTCGGTGTTGCGCATGGCTTCGCGCTGTGCGTCCATGGCCTGGCGGAATGAGGCGCGCTGCTCGTCCGTGAGGACATTGGCCACCGGTCCCAGGCCGGCCATGAAGGCTCCCGGTCCGCCTGGCGCGAGCGAAGGACGGTCGGGGGTTTTCTGCCTGGGTGGGCCGGCCTCCTGGGAACACAGGTTGAACTCCGCCGCGCCGGTGAGCACCAGCGACAGCAGCAAGGCAGGCAAGAGGAAATTCGGTTTCATAAGCGTGCGGCCTTCCTGAAATCAGACGCCGCCGAAATCCGAAAAGTTACGCGCCGAAAAAGATTAAGGCCGGACGATGCCCAGGGCCTTTTCAAACTCCACGGAGAATTTCGCCATGGCATCGCCGATCTTGGCCGGCTGCTGGCCAATGGTGGCGAACATTTTGTCGGCCATGTCCGGCTTGTAGCGGATCAGTTCCAGCGCGGCCACGATGATGGAGAGCTGGTTGTTGACGTCGTGGCGCATTGTGGACAACTTGCGATTCAACTCGTCAATTTGCTCCGGGCTGAGTGCGGCCGGCTGGGGAGGAAGCGTCATTTTAGGCTTGTTTGAAAAAATTGCGGACGACCTCGGCCACGCGCTGGATCTGGGCGTCGGTCAGTTCCGGATAAATCGGCAGGCTCAGACACTCGCGCGCGGCCTTCTCGGCGACGGGGAACGCGCCCTCCTTGTAGCCGAGGTGGGCGTAACACTTCTGCAAGTGCAGCGGCAGCGGATAATGGAGCGCGCAACCGACCCCGTTGGCCTCGAGATGCTTTTTCAGCTCGTCGCGGCGCGGATGGCGCACGACGTAGAGGTGATAGACACTTTCGGCAAAGGACGCCTCGCGCGGCAGTTGCAGCGGGGTGTCGCCCAGCAAAGCGTGGTAGGTGTGCGCAATCTCGCGGCGGCGCTGCGTCCATTTGTGGAGGTGCTTTAACTTCACTCCCAACACCGCGCCCTGAATGCCTTCCATGCGATAATTGAAGCCGACTTCGTCGTGGTAGTAACGAACCGTGGAGCCGTGCTCGCGCAGGCCGCGCGCGCGCTTGTCAAACGCGGGGCTGTTGGTCACAAGCGCGCCGCCTTCGCCGCAGGCACCGAGATTTTTGCCGGGATAAAAACTGAAGCAGGAGATGTCGCCGAAGGTGCCAATGGTCCTGCCTTTGTATTTCGCGCCGTGGGCCTGGGCGGAATCCTCGACGAGGGGCAGCTTGTGCTTGCGGCAGATTTCCAAGACGGGATCCACGTCGAACGGATGGCCGTACAGATGCACCGGCAGGATGGCCTTGGTGCGCGGCGTGATGGCGCGTTCGACCAGCTTCGGATCCAGGTTGAACGTGGCGTCGTCCACATCCACATAGACCGGCTTGGCCCCGACGTAGGAAATCGCCCAACTCGTCGCCACAAACGTCGTCGGCGTGGTGATGACCTCGTCGCCCGGGCCGACATTGAGGAGCATCAGCGCGACGTGCAGCGCCGAGGTGCCGCTGTTGAAGCCGGAGCAGTATTCCGCGCCGCAGTATTTGGCGAAGTCCTTTTCGAACTGCGCCGTGTCCGGCCCGAGGCAGAACGAGCAGTTGTCGAGCGTGCGGGCGATGACGGCATCGAGCTCCGGGCGGAGGGAGCGGATTTGCGCGGGGAGATCGAAGTACGGAATTGGTTCGGCCATTTTGTTGTCCTGTTGCTTAAAAAAGTTCCGCCCAGCTTACACGGGCCGGATGTATTTGCCAGCGCAATCCGCCCGGGGAAAACGCGGCGGCCGGCCGAAGCTGCGGTCGAAGCCATTTTGCCGGTTGACTTATTCCACCAAAAAAATAAGCTCCCTGCCCCTGACTCAAGCGGACCCGCGCGCCATGAAGGCCGTGCGTCCCGAGTCTTTTGGAGAGGAAGTGAATTAGTTTGACCGAGATTAAACTCAAAAAAGGCGAGCCTGTAGATAAAGCATTGCGTCGCTTGAAGAAAAAGATCGACCGCGAAGGCACGCTCAAAGTTGTGCGCCAGCGCCGGACTTTTGAAAAGCCCAGCGAGAAACGCCGCCGCAAAGAAAAAGTGGCGCGGTTCTCCGCCATGTTGACCGCCCGTTACGCCGACTTGTAAAAGATTGGTTTTCCAGGCCGGACGCGGTCGCACCCATGACCGCGTCCGGCTTTTGTTTTGCCCAGGCTCCAGAACCCAGACGCCAGACCCGAAGATGTATTCCTTTTCCACCTGCTGGAATTCCCGCCGCCACACGGATGGCCGCGCGATGCTGCGCGAAATCCGCGAGCTGGGCTTTGAATACGCCGAACTCAGCCACGGCACCCGCGTCAGCCTCCTGCCCGGCATCCTCGACGCCGTCGCCGCCGGGGAGATGAAGATTTCCACGCTGCACAATTTTTGTCCGCTGCCAATGGGGGTGAACAATTCCGCGCCAAACCTCTACCAATTTTCGGACGAACGCCCGCGCGAGCGAGAGCTGGCCCTAAAATACACGCTCAAGACCCTCGAGTTCGCCGTCCGCGTCAATGCTCCGCTGGTCGTGCTGCACAGCGGCAGCATCGAGATGAAAAACTACACCGAGAAACTCGAGGAAATGGTGGGGCGTGGCGAAAAGGAAACCCCCAAATACAAAAAACTCTGCGCCGAACTGGAGCAGAAGCGCAACGCGAAGAAAGAGGAGTATTTCGGGCGGGTGATTGAAATGCTCAAACAGATCCTGCCCGCCGCCGAAACCCACGGCATCAAACTCGGCATTGAAAACCGCGAGGCGTTGGAAGAACTGCCCCTGGAGAGTGACTACAAATTTCTGTTCCGCGAACTGGCGAGCCCCAATCTCGTTTACTGGCACGACACCGGCCATGCGCAGATCAAGGAGAACCTCGGCTTCATCCGCCATGCGATGCACCTGGAATCCCTGCGCGACCGGCTCGCGGGCTTTCACATCCATGACGTGCAGGCACCCGGCCGCGACCACTGTGCGCCGGGCTCGGGCATGATTGATTTCGCCGCGCTTAAACCGATGGTGAAGCCGGAGCACATCAAGGTTTTTGAATTCAGCCCGGGACTCACCCCGGAACAGGCCAGGGCCGGCGTGGCGCATATCAAGGGAATCTGGGGCGAAGGCTGAAGGGGCGGAACGGATTGGAAGTGGTGCGCGAGGCGGGAATTGAACCCACAACCTTCGGCTTCGGAGACCGACGCTCTATCCAATTGAGCTACTCGCGCAACCTATTTAATTACAGATGTTTAGAACCTAAATGACACAGTTTCAATTTTAGACTTGTAACCCACTTTTGTAACCCTCTGATTCAGACATGACACCACATCAGCCTGAATCCACTTCGGCAGCGGTCTTTCACAAAGTCGGACAGAACCTGTATCGGCTCGAATCATCCGGGACATATTACGCCCTGTTCAAACGCTCCGGCAAGCAAATCCGCCGATCACTCAAGACGACCGACCCGGCGCTGGCCAAACGCCGCCTGAGCGATCTGCGCGGCAAAGTCTCCCGGTTGAACCAGACTAAGGGCGCGAGCAAACTTACCTTCGGCGACGTTGGCAAACGCTGGCTCGACAAACACCGGGTTAACCTGAAAGACAAATCCCTCAGCCGCCTGGACACCTGTTTGAAAGGGCTTAAACCGTATCTGGCGGACGTTTTAATTCGTAACGTCAACGCGCAACACTGTGAAGCGTGGATGGCCGGACGTGGCAAATCCATTTCTGCCGCCAGCTATAAACACGAGCGCCGCGTCCTGATCGCCGTGCTGGATTACGCCATACGCGACGGGCTACTGCTCGACAATCCCGCGCGCACCGCTGTTCCCGTGCGCAAGATTCCAAAATCGAAACCAACCATTCCGACGCGTGACCAGTTTGTTAAACTCGTGGAAACCGTCCGTGCCGCCGACCAGCGCGCGCAACCTGCCGCTGACCTGATCGAACTGCTCGGCAGTTCTGGGATGCGTCTAGGCGAAGCCGTGAATCTGACGTGGGCTGATGTTGACTGGAAACGCGAAACCTTCGTGGTCACTGGCGGCACGGTCCTTACCAAAAATTCAGAACAACGGGTTGTTCCATTGTTTCCCGCCATGCGCGAGTTGCTCGAACGCATTCGCGGAACAACTGCGCCTGCGGAAACAAGCCGCGTGGTTGCCATCGAGAACGCCAAAACCGCCATTATCACAGGCTGCAAGAAGGCGGGACTTCCTCCGTTCATGCACCATGACTTCCGCCATTACTTTTGCAGCAATGCCATTGAGGCCGGAATTGATTTCAAAGTGATTGGCGGCTGGCTGGGGCACAAGGACGGCGGCTACTTGGTCGCCAAAACTTACGGCCATCTGCGGGACACACACTCCTTCGACATGGCCAAGCGCATGACATTCAGCGCCACGTCTGGCACTGCCCTGCCCGAAAACCTCCTGCGCCTTCCCTCACTCGCGCAGAATTGAAGTCCATATACCGACACCAGCAAATTGTGGGAGTTTACTTGATACCCCCGTGACAACTGCTCAGGCTGGTCTTGGTGAAACGAAATAAGATCAACGCGCCGAAGCCCTCGCGCCGGGCGAAAGCTCATCCACCCGCCAAAATCAGCAGCGGTGGCGAGAAGAACGATGCGCCTGTATCCAAACCTTACGACCCTAACTCCGAGAAGGAACAGCGCATCCAAACCGCCGCCCTTCATTACGAATTGCTGCGACGCAACGCTGAATTCAAGGAAGTGGCGGCCCGGTGGATTGCCGATCCCAAGTTCCGAATCGGGTATGCGGCTTCAAATGATTATCGCCATCCGCAACTTCATTTTGCGCGCTGCGCGTTGGACTGGATGATTTCCGGGAAGGAACGAGTTGAATTGGCGGGCGCTCAGTTGGCCGCAGGTCAATGGTTCCACGACAACCGTTTCAACTTTGGACCGCTGATTGCCGCTCAGTCATTCCACGACCTTGACGTCAGTGTGAAGAATCTTGCTGATTCATTTTCACTTCAACCTCTGCCCGCTGCGACGCCGCTCCGACTGGACCGATCATGGCCGGACACGCCCGGGGCTTTCAGGAATCAATACATCTTGGCGGTGCATGATGGCGGTGAATTTCAAGTTGTCACCAACCACATGCACGATGCTGGAGTCTATCTGCGCTGGGCTGCGCACCGCATCTACAAGAACGATGCCCCGGAAAAGCTGCCGGAAATAATCCAGCGGTTGCGTGGCCTTGGCCAATACCTCCACGATCTTGCCGAATTTCAAAACATTTTTGCTGTTCCCAACGCATATTGTCCGCCAGGGAAATTCAACGAATACCTTGATGCGATCCGCACACACTGTTCCGAAGCCGGGCAGGTCGTTGGAAAATACTCTCCCCACGCTTCATGGTTAGGCACGCGTGACCAATGGCGTTTTTTCCTAATGGCCGAGGCGCACGGTTGGGACATTAAAAATCCACAGCACCTGTATCAAATGGCTCGGGTCTATTCTGAGGAACTTCGACAACGGCGGTATGATCGCACGGCACGAATGGATGCCAAGCAGCACGGTTTCAAAGGAACCGCCGTGCCGAGCAAAGTAATTACCGCACGTCGTAGCACGGTGCGCAAAGTTGTTACCGCCATCCAGGAATGGATTGCAAACATTTATCCGACGGAGCGGTGGATGAAATTCACCCGCCCGCCTGCGAAGAAGTCACCGGTCAAAAATTTGCCCCCTTCTTGACCCTTAACACGGGGGCTTGCAGATTTCAGCGATAACCCCGTGCCTTTTATCCCTGCCAGACGGCACCCGCCGTAGCCAGCACACCTGTGCCCATGCGAATTTATGGCATGGAAAAAAACAAGTTGAACACAGCAGACGGCCAGCCGCTCCCGAAGCTGGCCTACACGCGCAAGGAAGCCGCGCGCCTGATCTCGCAGTCCGTCGCAACGCTCGACCGGCTCGTTGAGCGCGGACTCATCCACCCTTCGCGAGCCACCTCCCGCCCGCTGTTCTCACACCTGGAACTTGAACGCTACCTGCGGGACACCACCAGCGCGATCAACTAAGATGAAACCCAAACTCCAAACCAGCCAGTTGACGCCGTCGGCAGCGGTCATGCCCACGGATTCACTTCCCACCGAGTTCCGTTACGACCATTCTGATTTCCGGCTTCGCCGCCGCGATGGCCGGGTTGCCTTGTTCACCAGGACGAAGTTTGGCTACGCTTGTTCGACCTACGAGGTCGTCGTCATCCAGACCCACCCCGCCGAGCGCATGTTCGGACGTGACCTGCCTGAGCGGGAAGCCATGCCGCCCAGCGAGAGTTGGGGCACCTTGGGCTGGACCTACACCAACATCGTCGAAGCTGAGGCCCGGTTCAAAAGGCTTTGCCGGTGTGAACGCCAAGGCCATTTGCAACCCGAAGGGTTTCCAGCCAGCGCGTCGAAAGGTTCCCCTGGTCAAAACACCTCCAGCAGCCACCACGACGCGCCTGCCATACCGTGACCAAACCCTTGCCTCAATTTCTCCGCGACCAGCTCGCCTGCCCGCCTCGTCACGGGGAAGGCGTGCATCCTTGGCTGTATCGTATGGCTCGGCAGCTTCACCACCACTACGCGGACAAGGTTGAACTCGCCAACCTCCTGTTTGCTGCCATTGCCGATTGCGGACGCCCCGTCACCCGCCGTGAAGTCGAGAGTGCCATCAATCATTCAGCCTCCTGCGCTTGGCAACCTGGCGTTCACGTTGGCACCAACGCACCGTCTCAGCCGACCTGGCCGAAGCCGAACCCGGAACAGATTGAAGCCATCATTCGCGATGGCGGCGGGCTGGCTGATCTTTGGGAGGCATCGCCAGTCCGCATTGAGGACAGTGCGGCCCACACGGAAGCCGTGATTGACCGGTTGTTTCCCGGCAACCCGTTGCTGTGCTGTGGCACTTCCCAGTTTGATTTTGACACCAAGCCGCGCGCGGATTGGCACGGTCAACTGGCCCGCCTGCAATTCATCGTGCCGTCGCCCATGTCCACGGTGGTCGGCATGACCAAGGATGGACGCCCATCCAAACACACGTTGGACAACACCGGTCCACGCCGGTTCCTCATCTGCGAATTTGACCAGGGGGCGACTGACGCGCACGCGGCGCTGCTGCTGCACCTGGGCAGGTTCGCGCCGTTGGTCTGCACGGTTCACAGTGCCGGGAAAAGTCTGCACGGCTGGTTTTTGGTGGCGGGCCAGCCGGATGTAAAAGTGGAAAAGTTCTTCCGCTACGCCGTTTCCCTGGGCGCTGATCGCGCCACTTGGACGCGCTCGCAGTTCGTGCGGATGCCCGATGGCACACGCGACAATGGCCGGCGGCAGACAATCTTTTTTCTCAATTTCAAACCTTTGGAAACAACACTATGAACGAACTCCTAAACCAACCCACCATCTGCGACGTGCCCGATGTCGGCGACGACAAGCCATGCCTCAAACCCAACTCTGTGGCCAGTGAATATCTTGGCCCGGTGGAAGAATCGCCGTTGGTTTTACCGGCTGCTGCGCGGTGGCCTTTACCGATGCGGTCCCAAGCATTTTACGGCTTGGCTGGCGATGTCGTGCGCGCAATCGAACCGCACACCGAGGCCGATCCCGCCGCCGTGCTGATTTTGTTTCTTGCGGCTTTCGGTAATATGGCTGGCGCATCCGCGCATTTTCTGGCGGAAGCTCGACCGCACCCGTTGCGGATTTGGCCCGTGCTGGTGGGGGAAACGGCCAAGGGTCGGAAAGGTTCGGCGTGGTCAAGTTTGCAATTCCTGCTGCAAAAGGTTAATCCGCTGTGGTTCAGCAACTGCTTTAGTTCCGGGATTTCCTCCGGCGAAGGTTTGATCTGGCATGTGCGCGATCCGATCACCCACTGCAAGCGCAGCAAGGATGGCTCCACCGAAATGGTTGTCGAGGATGAGGGTGTCGCCGACAAGCGGTTCTTTGCGATGGAAGAAGAATTTTCCTCTGTTTTGAAAGTTGCCGGACGCGAAGGGAACACGGTGAGCGATTTGCTTCGCCGGGCTTGGGACCACGGCAACCTTGCCACCTTGACGAAAAATTCTCCCGCTCGCGCCACGGGCGCGCATATCACTGTTGCCGGACACATCACAAAGCCGGAATTGGCGCGGCTGCTCACGGAAACCGACTCTCTCAATGGTTTTGGAAATCGGTTTCTCTGGCTCGCCGTCCGCCGTTCAAAACTGTTACCCGAAGGTGGCGCGTTGGCCGATGCTGACTTGAAAGAGTTGATTTTGAAACTGCAAGGCGCGCTCCAGCACGCCAGCGCCTGCTCCTTATTCAAACGCACGCAAGCGGCACGGGAGTTTTGGCACCGGCTCTATCCGGTGCTGACTGCCGACCGCGCTGGCCTCCTTGGTGCCATCACGAACCGGGCCGAGTCATACGTGATGCGGCTGGCTGTGGCGTATGCCGCGCTTGACCTGGCCCGCGCGGTTGACGTAGTTCACCTTCAAGCGGCTCTAGCGGTGTGGGATTACTGTTCAGGTTCAGCCTCGTTTATCTTCGGCGAAGGTTTGGGGGACAGCATCGCCGATAAGATTCTTGACGCGTTGCGCGCAGCAGAGCCACAAGGGTTAAGTCAGTCAGGCATCGGCCAGCTATTCAAGAACAACGTTCCGGCCAGAAAGTTGGCAGAAGCGTTGAGCTTGCTCGAACGGCTCCTACTCGCCCGGCGCGACCCACAACCTCCGTCCGGCAAGGGAAGGCCCGCGATCATCTGGCACGCCACCACCCCCAACGAATTAAACGGGAAAAACGAACAAATTGCGGATGGCACGCCCAATAACCCGTTTAACCCGTTTTTCTCGTGCAGTCACTTGGACGATAATCCTGCCCGCAACACTTGGAGCGATGGCTCTACGGTCGTCGAGCCGCCCGACGATCTACCGGGTCTGGATGCTCACGAACAGCATGTCAGTGGGGAAATTGAACCGGGAAAAGCAAATTTATGAACGCTTCCCTCCTTGAACTTCGTCGTGGTTGCAATGCCGGGAGAATTCACGACTTGCCCGGCGACTGCCAGCTTACTGTTCTTAAATTGTCTGTGACCCAACCGGTCTTTTCCGCCGTCAGCTTTAACTGCGGTGATGCGTCCTTACATTCTTAACCTGTCGAATAGAAATTATATGTCCGAACAACCTTGGTGGTATCTAAAGAAACTGCGCAACCCTGCGGGAGTGCGCGGTCGGCCAAAATCGAAAGTCCCAGTCGCGGAACGTCGTAAGTTGGCGCGACAGGAATATCAGGCACGTCTCACCGTTCGCGGCCTGCGGCTCGTCCGGCTGTTCTTGCCGGAAGCGGACGCCGTGCGGCTCCATAATCTCGCGCTGCAACATGGCGCTAGCACCGGACAAATCGTCGCCAAATTGCTAGGAACAAACGGGGCTGCTGATTCTCAAGGCACTGCCAGCGCGATGACCACCAGGAAGCCGTGAATTGAAAATCGTTGACGCTCCGGCTTCCCGCTGCCGGAGCGGCCTAACGGCGATTTTCTGTTTCGCCGAACAGCCAGCCCACCGAAACTTTCAGGCTGCGTGCTATGGCTGCATCGTGCGGCGCGATTCCATTTGCGGCGGCGAAGACAAATGGGACGAAGTGCAGTTCGACGTGATTTTGGAAAACCCGCCGTTCTCCGGCCAGCGCGGGGACGCCAAGCGTTCCCTGCGCATCGAGAAAGGCGACAAATACGTTTTGTTCCTCGCCGCCGCGCTTCGCAGCCTGCGGCCCGGTGGACGCGCCGGCATCGTTTTTCCCAATGGCATTTTGTTCGGCAACTCCAACTCGCACATTGAGGTGAAAAAACGCCTGCTCGCCGAGTGCGATTTGCAGGCCGTCGTCACACTGCCCAATGGCATGTTCGCGCCTTACACGACCAATCCAACCTGCTTTCTCGTTTTCCAGAAAACCGGCAAGCCTACGAAGGAAACTTGGTTTTACCGCGTGCAGGGCGACGGCTCATCACTCAAATCGGCGCGCAAGTTCGGCCCACAATTCCCCAACGACTTTCCTGACCTTCTGAAAAAATGGCCGAAGCGCCAGACCGCCGACGGTGTGGCGTGGCGTGTGCCTGCGGAGAAAATCATCGCCAACGGCTACAAAATGACACTCAGCGACCTCGGCCTCGTCGCGCCGGAGAAAACCGACCACGCCGAACCGGAGGAAATCCTTGCATCCGTCGCCGAGAAGGAACAAAAGATTTTGGACATCATCGAGGAAATGCGGGAACTCGTGTTGGAGGAAAATGGCAATGGAACTCGATGAACTGCCAAGCGGCTGGCGGGCAGCGCGCATCGGCGAGATTTGTGAACATCCGCAATACGGTCACACAGCATCGGCGCAGCACGCGCCAGTTGGGCCGAAAATGCTCCGCATCACCGACATTCAAGATGGCCGGGTGGACTGGCCTTCCGTGCCTTACTGCCGATGCGACGACGTGGAGAAATACCGACTCAAAGTGGGCGACATCCTTTTCGCACGCACCGGCGCAACGACAGGCAAAAGTTTTCTCATTCGTGAGGCGCAAGATTCAGTATTCGCGTCCTACCTGATTCGTCTGCGGGTTCGTTCCAGCATCTTGCCGGAATACTTGTTCTGTTACTTTCAGTCATCCCAGTATTGGACGGCGGTTGGCGGGGGAATTGATGCTGGCAATCGCCCAAATATGAACGGCACGAAACTCGCAGAACTTGTTGTGCCATTTCCTGAAAAAGAAGCGGAGCAGCGGCGGATTGTGGCGCGGGTGAAAGCGTTGACTCGCCGCCTCGACCAGGCCCGCCAAGCCCGCCAAGACGCCCTCGCCGAAGCCGCAACCGTATTTCAGCGCGTGCTTGAAGATGAATTTGCTGACGAAGCCACGGAAGATTGGCACGAAGTTCCCGCCGAAAAACTTTTTGAAATTGTGTCTGGGCAGGCCAGCCCACAAGACCCGCAATTCAATCATCTGCCCTACCTCGGCCCGGAACACGTTGAAAGTGGCACTGGTCGAATTATCGGCGAGCGCGTGTCAGTCGAAAAATTGGAAATGAAAAGCGGTAAGTATGTGTTCTCGCCGGAGCATGTCGTTTATTCAAAAATTCGTCCCGCGCTCCGCAAAGTTTGCCTCCCCGACTACCACGGCCTTTGCAGCGCGGACATGTATGCGCTGAAACCAAACACTGATGAAGTGACGCGAGAGTTTCTGCTTTTCCTGCTGCTCGCGCCGCCGTTCAGCCAATACGCCGTCGAAAAGTCAGACCGCAACGCGATGCCGAAGATCAACCAAACGGCGTTGTTCGATTTCACTTTCCGGGTTCCAGATAAGCCGGAACAAAAACGCATCGCCAGACTTTTGCTCGCGCTGCGCGGGAAGCTGGACGAATTACAGCGGTTGCAACGGGAGGTGGAAGCGGAGTTGGCGTCGTTCACGCCCGCGCTGCTGGCCAAAGCCTTCCGGGGAGAAATTTAAGGTAAGGACAAACCATGCCAGCATTGACCATCGTGAAGCCAGATGATAATTACTTCGTGCCTGCTTCATTTGGGAGCAGGGCTGAATTTGCCAAGTCAACTTTATTTGCAGCATATGCCGCAAATAAGGTAAGGATGGAAGCAATGAATCTGATGCTCATTGAAACGGAAACGTGGATGTGGACTGATGTATTCATATATTCATTATACAGCATGAAACTTGTCATGCGGCACCAACGTCGGTGTGAGTTTGTTGGAGAATGGCCCGGTCACCGGGTCGGCAAACTGGGGAGAGAATATGGATTAGCCGCCACCGTCTCTCCCCAGTTACGCCACAATTAAAGGGCTGATGAAAAAACTCTTTCAGCGACGAAGTTATCTCCACTTTGACGAACCACTTTCAGAAAAAGACGCGGAATCACTCGCCAAAAATCCTACACGGGTTGCAACATGGGCATTTCTGCCAATGCTCAACTGGATAATCACGGCACGGAAGGTGAAGCGGAAAGACGACGGGGCGCTTGAAAAGAAAGACCCAAAGAAACGATCCATTAGTTACGCCTGTCATAAAGATGCAGCGATTTACGCCTACTACGGCCATTTGCTAGGCCAACGCTACGAGGCGCGCATTTCGACACTTGGCATCAGCGATCCGCCTCGCGCAAGAGACGGTCAACCACGATTCGGGCATCGGCTTCGGTTGGCATG